>JAJDEG010000524.1 GCA_029259895.1 Planctomycetota bacterium | reverse complement strand
CTCGCGCCGCTGCGTCCACAAGAAAAGCAAGAACCCAAAGATCAACCGAACGACGATCAGCCCAACGAAGATCAGCCCAACGACGGCGATCCGCAGCCCAAAGACGATCCACAAGACAAGGGCGACAACAACGCCGATCCGAGCGACGAGAATAAAGACGACAAGCAAGACGACGCGAACGCCGGCGCGGACGACAAAATGCCGCCCGCAGATGAACCGAAGAAAGCAGATGAACCGAAGAAAGGCGAGCAAGACGGCGGCAAAGACGGCCAGAACGAATACGACCAGAACGACAAACCGAACGACGGAAAAACCGGCGACAACAACGCCGGCGAGAAGAAAGACGACCGGCCGCAAGAACCGCAGGACGGCAAGAACGGCGGTCAAGACCAAGACGGCGGCGCCGACGGCAAGGACGACCAAGACCCCGGCGCGAACGATGGCGCCGGCAGCAAGGAAGGCGAACAAGGCGGCAAAACCGGCGGCCCATCCGACAAGCCCGGCGCAGGCGACGAACCAACTCAACAGCAGCCCCAGCGCAAAGGCCCGGCCGACAATGCCGAAGCGATCAAGGAATTGATCAAAGATCGCCAGCAGCAAGCAACCGACAAACCCGGCGACAGCGAACCCGGCGACAGCGCGGCCGAAAAGGGCGAGCCAGGCAAAGGCGAGCAGCCCAACGGCGCGACCACCGACCAAGCCCCCAGCGGCGACGAGCCGAACACCGACGCCACGCCCGACGCCAAGGATACGCCCCAGGAAGACGACGGAAAAACCGACGACCCAATGGGCGCTGGCGGTCCGCAAAAGGACGACGATCCCGACGGCGGCAGCAAATCCAAGGACGAACCCAAGACCGGCGACGGCATGGGCGATGAGTCGAAAGATGCCCAGCCGAATGAGAGCGACGAACCTGGCGGGCAAGCCAAACCGAAGCTGACCGAAGACGAAAAGGCCGCCGACAAGAAAGGCGAGACGACGCCCGGCGCAGGCGATGGAACTCCCAGCGCCAGCGGTCCCGGCAAGCCGAGCGAACTCGAACACGGCGCGTCGGGACAGCAAGCAAAGAACAAGCCGCAACCCAACGACGAGAACGCAGCGGACGACGCTAAACCGTCGGAGAACGAAACCCCGCCATCGTCCTCGATTAGCGAAAAGCAGTCCCAAAAGCCAACCCCAGGCGAGACCGGCGGCGACCGCTCCGGCCCCGGCGAACGCGGTGGCAGCGGCAACTCGCCCAGCGAAGGCAACGACGCGGCTGGCAGCACGACCGAGTCCGATGAAGGTGCCAACGCCGCCAAAACGCCCGGCAAAGGCGAGACCGGCGCGAATCCCGGCGAAGACGTCGAGGCCGACGGCAAGACAGGCAGTTCCAAGCCAAAAGCCGGCGAAGGTTCGGCCGGAAAGCCCAAGGATCCAAGCGACGGCACTCCGAAAACCGGCGGCAAACCGGCCGACGGCAAGTCTCCGCCCAGCGGCGACGCCCCGCAGGACGAACCGAACAGCAGTGGCACGCCCGGCGACAATCCCGGCAAGGGCCACGTCAATCCCGGCGGCGGACGCGCCCCTGGCGATGCGGTCGAAAATTCAACGCCGCCGCGCGAAGGTCCGGAAGTCGAAGACCCGGCTGATTTGGAATATGCCAAGAAGGCGACCGACCTGGCCCTCGAACATCTCCGCGACCGCATGGATCAAGGCGACGAGCAAGAACTTCTCGACAAGCTCGGCTGGACCCGCGACGACGCCGAGCGATTCCTCTCCAACTGGAACCAGATCAAACGCGACGCCGCCACCCGCAGCGGCGACGCCGAGCAGCGTCTCCAAGAAGAGCTAAAGAGCCTCGGCCTCCGCCGCGGCGGGGCGCAGTTCACCGAAGGCCAGGCAACCAAAGACGCCCAACGCAATCTCGACCAAGGCGTAAACGTCCCCACGCCCGCCGAATTCCTCGAACGCCAACGAGCCTACCGCGTCGGCACAGGCAACGGCACGCGCCGCGGCGAATAACGCGGCCCAAGACCGCAGCAGGACCGCCGGAAAAAACTTTCCCGGCAAACAGCTGCAATTGATGTCCCCGATACGCTAAAAGTAGGGTTGGCTGACGGCTATCCCACTTCTCTCGCGTTTAGGAGGATCGTCATGGCGCGTTCGATTTCTCTCTCGTTCGCTTGCGGCCCGATCGTTGTCGTGGCAGCCGCAATCTGCGGCAAGACCGATGCGGCCGAACCGGTCGTGGTCGAAGACCGTGCCGCGTCTCGGTCCGTCGATTGGTCGACGCCGCCAGACTACCGGCCCGCCGACGTACAAATCGCCGAACTTACAGACATCGTCGCGCGCGAAATCGACGCCGCGCGGGCTGCTGGCAAAAACGAACAATCGGCCAAGTGGAAGAAGCAACTGGCTTCGTTGAAGAGGCAGCGCACCGGCGATTACACGCCAGCTAAGTCCGACAGGGCCGAACTTCACATGGTCGGTGTCTACGAAGGCGACTACATCGTCGAAAAAGGACGCGAGCGCGCCGACGGGTCGCGCGTGCGCGGCAGCGCGAATGTCTACGTCACGCATACGGCTTCGCCGGTCGTGTTGGTGCTCTCGTCTTACGATCCGGTGATGTGGGACGTCCGCGTGGCCAAGGGCGTTCGATTGCAGAAAGTGATCATCGGCAGTTGTTACGGCAGCGACGCGGCGGCTCCAACGAACGTGCCAATCGTCGGAGCCCGCCCGGCAGTCGCGGAAGGCCGCACTTGGTGTGCGTACCGCAAGGGTGACGAACAATACCAGCACGCCGCGATCGAACTACTCAACGCGACTGGGATGGAGATTCGCACGTTCATCGGCGACTATGCACCGATGACGCGAGAATTCGTCGTCGGCCCCTACGATGAAAGATGGCGAGACGAACACTTATTACACGCTTTTCGCGACCTTGCCAGCGAGGCGACCGCCGAACGCCGCGCGGCACTGATCGCCGAACTCGACAAAGTTCGCTTCGAGGCACCGCTGTTCACGGGCGATGCGCGACGGGGCGGTGTCGCGGCATCCTACGGCGTATTCGGCGTCCGCGGACCGTTCGTCACGTCGATGCGACCAATCCCAGCGAGATGCAGTCGCGTCGTGTGCGACGTCGCCAGCGGCGAATTCTACGCCATCGCGAACCACGGTCTGGCACGGTTCAAATTCAAGGCCAAAGCGGCCGCATTGCCGGACGTCGAAAACGTCGAGCTCGACGTCGGCTTGCCGGATATCAGTCATCCCTGCGGCTTGGCGTTCGACACGCGCCGCCGCCGCGTGTTGCTGGCGACATTGGGCGGCGTCGGGCATCTGTACGCCTACGACGTCGCCGGCGGCAAGTGGTCGTTGCTCGGCGACGTCGGCAATCGCGACTTGAGCGCCTTGGCCTACGATGCGAAGAACGACGTGGCCATCGGAATCTATACGGAATACGGAAAGGGAACCCGTTTGGTCAAGATTGGCGCCAAGGGCGACGTCGTCGGCGAGTTGGCCGTGGAGCCATCGATATGGCCTGCGGATAGCCACATGCGCGGTCAATCGGACTTCATGCACGTCGAGGGCGACCATGCGTTCGTCATCAGGTCGCCCGGCGAAAAGCCTGACGTCGATGAAACCGGCAGACTGACGGTCGTCGACACGAAGACGGGCCGCGGCGTGTTGGAGATCACTCAGCGATTGCAGGAAGGGCTGGCCACCGGGATCGGGATTCGTGCCGACGATGTCGACGCGCTCCGCTCGGAGCAAGCTCGCATGCGCAGCGAGATCGAACGCCTCTCGCGCGACGTCCAGGTCGTAAGCGATCGTATCGAGACGCTCGAACGCGACGCGGACAAGGCCAACGACGGCGACGCCCCAGGGAAAACGCCGCGCTGATCTATCGGGCGTTCGCAACTCGCGTGCTCGCGGCGTAAGATGGGAGTTCGATACAGGTTCTCCCATCGCTTTCGCCGTTCGCTCCGGAGTCGCCAAATGATTCGACGCGTTGCCCTCGCGGCACTTTCGATTGCCTTGATCGTTACGCACTCGGCCAGCGCCGAAACGATCGCCAAGCTCCCCGCGCCGCTGGCCGAACAAGTCGAAGCCCGCGTTAGCGAAGAAATGTCGCGCGTCGGCGCTCCGGCGATCTCCGTGGCCATTGCCGTCGAAAACGAACTTCGTTACGCCAACGGCTTCGGCCACGCCGACGTCGAAAACTCCGTGCCCGCCCGCGCCGACTCGCTCTATCGCACGGCGTCGATCGCTAAGCCGATGACGGCGACCGTCGTGCTGCAACTGGTCGAATCCGGCAAGCTCGATCTCGACGCCCCGGTGCAAACTTACTGCCCGGAGTTTCCCGCCAAGCAGTGGCCGGTCACGTCGCGACATCTGCTAGGGCATCTCGGCGGCGTACGGCATTACAACGGCCCGCACGAGCAGTACGAGACCCGGCACTTCTATTCGCTCAAGTCCGCCCTGCCGATCTTTGCCGACGATCCGCTGCTCCACGAGCCGCTCACGAAGTTTCACTACACGTCGTTCGGCTACAACCTACTCGGCATGATCGCCGAAGGAGCCGCCAAACGCGAGTTCGTCGAATTGTTGACCGAGAAAGTCCTGTCGCCCGCCGGCATGAACGACACGCGCCCCGACGACCAGCAAGCCGTCATCCCCGGCCGGGTGCGCGGTTACGTGCGGCCCTCGGCGAAGGACATCGAAGCACTTCCGCCCGGCCATCGCCTCAAGGCCGGCCAGCTCTACAACGCTCCGCTGCACGACACCAGCAGCAAGATCCCCGGCGGCGGACTGCTCTCGACCGCGCCGGACCTCGTGCGTTTCGCGCTGGCCATCAACGCCGGCAAACTGCTCAAGGACGAATCGCTCGCCGCCGCTTGGACTCGCCAGAAAACGAAAGACGGCAAAGAAACCGAATACGGCCTCGGCTGGCGGATCGGCGAAGCGACCGGCAAGCGAGCGGTGTCGCACGGCGGCGGACAAGCCGGCACGTCGACGTTCCTGCTGCTCTTGCCAGAACACGGCGTCACCGTCGCGGCGATGTGCAACCTACAAGGCGTCAAGCTCGAATCGATGACGACGGATATCGCCCAGCAGATACTATCGGCCGAGTAAGAATTGCCGCGGTACGGACCGTGTTTCCGAATTACTGCTTTTCCAGCCTCAAACCAACTCCCGAATCACCCGCGCCCCCGGCGGCAAGATCGGAATCGGAATATCCGCCTGGTCGCGAATCAAATCGGTGTGATTGATGCCAAGCCGGTCGTACATCGTCGCCAGCACGTCGAGGTAATGCACCGGCCGATCCTTTGCGTGCCCCGCATCCGCCGTCGTGCTGCCGATCACCTGACCAACGTTCATCCCGCCGCCGGCGAGCAGCGCATTGCACACGGCCGGCCAATGATCGCGGCCGGCGTCCTTGTTGATCTTCGGCGTGCGGCCAAACTCGCCCCACACGATCACCGTCACGTCTTTGTCCAGCCCGCGCTGATGCAAATCTTCAACCAGCGCCGAGATGCCCGCGTCGAACGTCGGCAGGCGTTCTTTCAATGCGCGAAAATTCCCGCCGTGCGTGTCCCAGAAGCCATACGCCACGGTCACGCAGCGAACGCCCGCTTCGACCAGCCGCCGCGCCATAAGCAGTTGATCGTTCCACTGCGGCGCCCCGTCCCCCTGATGCTTCGGCGAGCCGATGCCGTATCGCTCGCGAAGTTTCTTGTCTTCGCGCTCCACATCGAGCGCTTCGACCAGCTTGCCGGAGGTCAACACTTCGACGGCTCGCTGCTGCGCAGTGTCCATCGGCGTTTCCTCGCTCTCGGCCGATCGGCGGAATCCATTCAGTTCGTCGAGTAGCTTCTTGCGATCGGCCAGATCGGTCTTCGAGTAAAACCGCAGCCGCATCTCGGCGATCCGCTCCCCCTCGGCTTTCACCGGATCGAACTGCCGACCCAGTGCGCCCGCCCCGCCGCTGTTGTACGGCTTGTGCTGCATCGTCGGAAACAAATCGACGGCGGGCGGCAGCAGCGGATCGACGTGGCCCTGCGACTTCGAAATCACGCCGCCGAAGTTAGGCCGACCTTCGCGCTGCGCCTCGCCCATCGAGTAGCCGGTCAAGTTCTGCCAACTGCTATGCTCGTCGCGAAGGCCCACGATCGACCGGATCACCGCCAGTTTGTCGGCCGACTGCGCCAGCTTCGGCAGCAATTCGCAAAACTGCACGCCCGGCACGTTCGTCGAAATCGGCTTGAACTCGCCGCGAACCTCCGTCGGCGCTTCCGGCTTCAGATCGAAAGTGTCCTGGTGGGCGATCCCGCCAGACAGATAAACCATGATCACCGACTTGTGCGACCGGCGTCCGCTCTGCGACTCCGCCCGCAAGATTTGCGGCAGGCTGAGCGAACCGCCCCCGGCTCCGAGCAGCGACGCCCCGGCGAGGCCGCCGATTTTCAGAAACGAACGGCGCGACACGCCGTCGCAATACCGGTGCGGACGACCGAACAGCGTAAGCATCGTCGGAATCTCCAACGAAAGGATCGCAAGGTGGGTTATTGGCGAGGCGGGTACGCGGCAAGCCGCGCATCGGGCGGGTCGGCCTCGATTGTACCGTCCCGCTGGCCGCGATGCAAAGATCGGTCCCACCCCGCCGCAACCCGCACGCCAGCGGGCCAATTCCAGCGCGGCTAATTCCAGCGTGGCCGGATCGACCGTACCGCGATATCATTTGTGGATGACTGACAACGAATCCAGCGGGCAATCTCAGGGGCCGGGCGATCCCCAGCCGCGCAGTGCCTACGGCGAGCCGATCCAGGCGGAACTCGTCATGGCCGGCAACGCCGACGACTACATCCGCTCGCCCGACGATCTGGCCGATCTCAACCGCCCAAACCGCGTCTACGGCCGGCCCGTCCGCCGTCGCCGGGTGATGCTGCCGATCGTGCTGTTTGTGGCGAGCTGCGTCTCGACGTTCTGGGTCGGCACGACCTTTCTCGTCGAAGGCGATATCCATCGAGCAGCCGCTCAAGTCGGCGCGACGGCCGTCACCGATGCAGTCAACAACGACCCAGCCCTCGCCAAGGATGCAAACGCGAAAGCCCGCATCCACGAACAGGCCGAACTCGCCTACCTCATCGCCCACAACTACCCCAGCGGCCTGATGTATATGTCGGCCGTCATCGGCATCTTGCTCTGTCACGAGATGGGCCATTTTCTGCAAACGCTCCGGCATCGCATTCCCGCCAGCCTGCCATTCTTCATTCCCATGCCGCTCGGTCCCATCGGCACGATGGGCGCGGTCATCGGCATGGACGGCTCGCGGGCCAATCGCCGCGAACTGTTCGATATTGGTCTAACCGGGCCGATCGCTGGGTTGATCATCGCGATACCGGTTACGTGGATCGGAATTCAGCAAGCGCAATTAGCGCCGATCATCGATCCCAATTTGTCCGGCGGCATCATCATGCACGACCCGTGGCTGATCCGCGAAATGATCGCCTACCTGCGGCCCGACGTACCCGCAGGACGCGAACTGCTGCTAAACCCGCTGCTGCTCGCCGGTTGGGTCGGCATGCTCATCACCGGCCTGAACATGATGCCCATCAGCCAACTCGACGGCGGCCACGTCATCTACGCCCTCTTCGGCCGCCAGCGCGCCCACGCCATCGCCAAGCTGTTCCTCATCTTCGCGATTCTCTACATCATCTTCGCCGACGCCACGATGTGGTCGATGATGCTGATCCTCGTCATCCTCATCGGCCCCACGCATCCACCGACCGCCGACGACTCGGCCGAGTTGAGCCTCGCCCAAAAGCTGATTGGCTACGCCTCGCTCTCCATCCCGTTCCTCTGCTTCCCGCCCCAGGGCATCACGTTTCAATAACGCCGCTTCCATCGCCGCTCGTTCGCTCGTTCCGGCACGGTCTCCCGACTCTCTCGTTCTGGCACGGTCTCCCGACCGTGCCAGCCACCCGACCGACAGGTCTCCCAAAACAAACAGCACGTCCCGATCTCCTCCGTCACCACGATACCGCAAGAAAAACGTCCACGCGCACCCTCCAAGCCCGGCCCGCGACGCCGATTTATTGAACAAACGCCTGGGGGGCCCCCAATCCTGTTCGGCGCGCTGATTGTAGGCGGTTGGTTTCGGGGCGTCAAAGCTGGGTAGCGTGGATGGGCGGCGGCTTTTTTTGGCGGGGCGGCTCGATGAGCGGCGCGTTGGGTTTCGGGCGGTGGGCGGCG
>JAJDEG010000523.1 GCA_029259895.1 Planctomycetota bacterium | reverse complement strand
CCGCCCCGAGCGAACGAGCATCGAAAGCGGTCTTCCGACCGTTCCACGGCAAGGCGAACGTCCACAGCACGGCGAACGAGCCGTCGAAACGTGTCGCGGCGTCCCGCGCGGAACGAGCGTCAAAGAACTTCATCGGCAAATACCGCGCAAGTTCCTGCGAATCACCACGATACGGCGCTTTGATCGACGATTTCCGTGCGTCCGGAGCGGCGTGAAAAGACCGAAAGCCCCGCAAAATTGCTTCGACCGGCAAAGTCCACCCAATCGGCCAACTAGCCGCCGGGCGTTTCGGCAGAATCGCGCCGACGATCGCAGGCGTCACGACCGGCGATTTCCGCCGCTCGATGTTGCCCAAAATCAACCGTTGCGTTTGCACCTCGTACTTGTTTGTGGTGTAGAGTTTCCTGGCCCATTGCGTCGCCACCGCAACCACGTAATCGCGGCGTCGTAATTGCGGCGAGAAGAACACACACCGTTTGGGGATTCCGCTCGAGCGGAACTATTGGCAAGGAGAACGAATATGAAAATGATCGTAGCGTTAGCCGTCGCGGGCTTGCTGCTCACCTCGGCCGTCGGATGCAGTACCTGCAAGAGTTGGTTCGGAATGAACAAGGGTGCCTCGTGCGAACAGCCGCAAGACTGCGGATACGCGCCGGGCGGACCGGTGATGGGCTCGCCCGTCTACGTCGCCCCAGGACCGCAAGGCTAACCCCGCAGCGGTCGCGTCCGACGCCATCGACGCACCGCAACCAAGAAGCACTTCCTGAAACGCTGCGGCCGGTCGCCGCGGGAATCGTCGCGCCATCCTGAACGCGACGCCTCTCGGGCGGCCGGCCGCTGTTGTTTTTTGAATCCGCAAACATCGAACCTCCCGTCCAACAAGATCCGCTCGGGGACGATCCTGATTCGGAAGATTTGGCGATCGTCCCCCACGACGATAAAATGCCAGCATGGCCGAGAACGAGAACACTTCCTGGCTCGCTGCCACAAACCGGCTCTTGAGGCTCGCTGCCACTGGCGTATTGATCGCCAATGTTGCAGTCCTGGTCGTTTGCGCATGCTCGCTGATTCGAGTCTGGCAAGACGGAATAGCCGCCGAGAACAAGCTCTTGGGGCACGAGCAGCAAACGCAGATTTCGTGTGGCATCGCGCTGGAATCCAGCATTCGCGGGCTGAGGCGTTTTTAGCCAGCAACTCACTAATCACACATCACCCCCCTGCTCGCCCGCCATTACCGACCGCCCGTCGTTGGAGTAGAATAGGTGATTCGCCCGATTCGCGACGCGCCGGCGCTTCTTGCCGTCCATCGCCGCGAATGGTGCCGCCATTGGCCGAGTTTTTCCGTGCTCACGACGATATCTGAATCCAAAAAACCCGACCCCGCCGCTACGACCAAAGGCACCTACGCCTTCGTCAGCTTGGGCTGCCCCAAGAACCTCGTCGATAGCGAGCGGATGCTCGGCCTGTTGCAGCTCGACGGTTATCGCCTCGTCGCCGAGCCGGACGGAGCCGATTTCGTCGTCGTCAACACGTGCGGATTCATCGAAAGCGCCCGCACCGAGTCGTTCGGCGCGATCGACGAAATGCTCAAGCTCAAACGCGACGGCCGCACCCGCGGCGTCATCGTCTCCGGCTGTCTCGCCGAACGGCAGCGCGAGCAACTCCTCGTCGACCGGCCCGACATCGACCATCTCGTCGGCGTTTTCGGCCGCGAGCAGGTCACCAAAGTCGCCGACCGTCTCGTCGGCGGGCTGGACGAGCAACGCAGCGTCTTCCGACCCGCTCCCACCAATCCGTTTTCCGATCGCCAGCGGCTGCGCATCACGCCGCGGCATTTCGCGTTCCTCAAAATCTCCGAAGGCTGCGACCGCCTCTGCACGTTCTGCGCGATTCCAAAAATGCGCGGCAAGCACTACAGCAAGCCGATCGAGGAAATCGTCGCCGAAGCCCGCGAGCTGGCCGCCGACGGCGTTCGCGAACTGGTCATCGTCGCCCAGGACACGACGTACTACGGCCTCGACCTCTACGGCCGCACGCGGCTCGCCGATCTGCTCGCCGAGCTCGAACGGGTCGAAGGCCTCGACTGGATCCGCCTGATGTACCTCTATCCGATGTACTTCACCGACGACGTGATCGACCGCATCGCGGCCAGCAAGCGCATCGTCCCCTACCTCGACATGCCGTTGCAGCACATCAACGACCGCATGCTCAAGCGGATGCAGCGCCGCGTAAACCGCCAAGAAACCGAAGAACTCCTCGCCAAGCTCCGCGCGCGCATTTCCAACCTCGTCATGCGCACCACATTCATCACCGGCTTCCCCGGCGAGACCGACGCCGAGTTCGTCGAACTGGCCAACTTCATCGCCCAACAAAAGTTCGAGCGGTTGGGCGTCTTCACCTACTCGTTCGAGCCAGACACGCCGGCGGCAAAACTCCCAGACCACTTGAGCGAAGAGATCAAGAACCAGCGCCGCGACCGCCTGATGGAAGTCCAGCAGGAAGTCGCCTTCGCCTGGAACAAGTCGCAAATCGGCCGGCGATTGGATGTGCTGCTCGATGTCCCGGTCCCCGCAGAAGAGAACGCCTGGATCGGCCGCAGCTACGCCGACGCCCCCGACGTCGACGGCGTCGTCTACGTCACCGGCGAAAAACTCCGCGCCGGCCAAATCGTCCCCTGCGAAGTCGTCGCCACGCAAGAATACGACCTCGTAGCCGCAGCCATCGGCTCGCCGCGATAGCAACAAAGTGCCAGGAACCTTCTTCGCACTTTCTTCGCACTTTGTCGCCCTTGCTTTCCTCGTTTCTCGGTCGAGACTCGCAGGTAGCCGATAATGTTTCGCGGGACGAGGGTGATTTCGATGCCCATGGTGGGACTCCCAACGTTCGTACGTTCGATGGGTGGGCGACAAGG
>JAJDEG010000522.1 GCA_029259895.1 Planctomycetota bacterium | reverse complement strand
CGGCCAACAACCGACTCGCATCCAATCCGCGCCGCGATCGCTACGTGCGATTCGTGCGCTTCGTGCCCATGCACGTAGTCTGCGCAATTCAGGCCGATGGCGCAATAGACGTTAATGCCCAAAATCCCGGACAATATTGGGGCAAGAACGCAGTGTTGCCCGGTGCAGGACGGACTCTGACGGCAACGTCGATGCGCCCGCGTGAGATCGGCAAGGGCGGGCGAAAAGGCGTCAGGAGCCGTTTCTGTGATGCTATTCGACGCGTCGCCGTCTACTTCCCACAATTTTTTGGTCTGGCACGGTCTCCCGAACGAACATCGTGTCCGTACGCAACCGCCGCCGCGACATTGCACAAAGCCCATGTAGCTGCGCACCTAAGAAGGCAAGAAAATTCATGCGGCTCAATGGTTGAACAAAAACTCCTTCCCGCTCAGCACGGCCCAAAAGATATCCTCGAACGCCTTTCGTCGCTCGTCCTGCGGCGTCTCGCCCAACACCAACATCAGCTTGACTCGCTCCGCGTCCGTCGGCCGCCGCGCTAGCGCCGCCAGATACAACTCGTCGATGATCCCCAGGTCCGACGCGTTCGCCAAGAGCAGCGCGTCGATCCGATTGCCGCCCGCCGCCAGCTTTGAATTCAGCGTGTCGCCGTTCGACAAGTGCAGCACCTGGACCATCGTCGGTTCGCTCGACCGCTCGCAGTCGCAAGTAATGATCCGCTCCGGCCGCCCGAACGACTTGAGAAAATAGGAATTCACATTCGCGTCAGGCAGTTCCAGCGCCCGCGTCCCCTTCGGGTAGCCAGCAAAATCCGTCGGCACGTCCGCCACTCGCGAAATCGCATCCAGCATCACTTCCGCCGACAGCCGCTTCGGGTAGTAACGACTATAGTACCGCGTCTCGCTCTTATTGCCCGGCAGCGGACGGCTATCCCGCTGATACGCCGCCGATTGCAAGATCACCCGCATCAGCGACTTCAAATCGTACCCGCTCGCCACCAGATGCTCGGCCAGCGCCCCGAGCAGTTCTTCGTTGCTCGCCGGATTCGTCAGCCGCAGATCATCCACTTTCTCGACCAGCGCCACGCCAAAAAAGTTCGCCCACACGCGATTCGTAATCGACCGCGTGAAGTAAGGATTCTCCGGCGACGTGAGCCAATTCGCCAGATGCGTCCGCCGATCGCCGGCTGCATCGAACGCAACCGCCTCGGCGTCCAGCGGCCGCGGCGGCTGAATCTCCCCCGTCGTCGGCTGAATCAACTCCCCTTCCCCGGCATGGAACACGATGAAGTTCCCATCGCCGTCGATGTTCTTGCTTCTCACCCGGGCGAACAGATTCGCCATCCCGTAATATTGGTCGTTCGTCCACTTTTCCAGCGGATGGTTGTGACACTTCGCGCAATTGATCGACATCCCCAAGAACGCCATCGACATCGTTTCCGACATATCCGCCGGATCTTGATGCAGCACGAAGAAATTCGCCGCGCCATTCTCCAGCGTCGCCCCCTGCGCCGTCACCAACTCGCGGACCATCGCGTCCCACGGCGCGTTCTCGGCCACGCGGCGGCGAATCCACTGGTAATACGCCTTCATCGCCGGCGGTTTCAGCTTCCCGCTGTTCACCAGCAACAAGTCCGACCACTTGTACGCCCAATAGTCGACAAATTCCTCGCGATTGAGCAACCGCTCGATCAGCCGATCGCGCTTGTCCGGCGCGCCGTCGGCCACAAACGCCGCCGTCTCTTCCGCCGTCGACAATAGGCCGATCGTGTCCAAATGCGCCCGCCGAATGAACGTCGCATCATCGCACGGCGGCGACGGCGGCAAGTTGAGCGATTTCAGCTTCGCGAGCACATGGTCGTCGACAAAATTCCGCCGCGGCGACTCCGCGAACACTTCCGCCGCCACGTCGTTCTCAAAGGGCACCGTCACGGTCGCCATCACGATCTGATTCAAATACCACGCGCTAATCGCCCCTTCGCCGTGCCCCATCACCTTCACGTTGCCCATCGCATCCACCGCCGCGACCGTCTCGTTCGCCGACGTGTACTTCACCCACCGCGTCACGTCCTCGCTATGCCCGTCGGAAAAATGGGCCATCACGATCAACTGCTGCGCCGCCGCCGTTTTCAGTCGCACGTTCTTCGGCAACACTTCCAGCCGCTCCAGCTTCGCATCCGTCGCCCGCGGCGGCTTCGCGCCCGTGGCGATCCAATCGGCCAACACGCGATACTCCGGCGAACCGACGTCGAACCGCACGCCGCCTTTATGCGAGATCGCGCCGGTCGGTTTGGTCAATACCAAACTCCGCGCCGGATCGCTCGCCACGATCCGCCGCCCAATCGCCTGTCGAGCCACGGCCTGATAGTCGGCCGCCGGATCGTAACCGAACAGCGTCAGCTTGAACCCGTTCTTCCCCGCCTGCGCTCCGTGACATGCCCCGCTATTGCACCCGGCCTTCGAGAACACCGAAACGACGTGATTCGAAAAACTCCATTCCCATTCCCGCTCCATTCCCGCCACAGTCACGTCGGCCCTCGCCATCTGCTCCTCACCCGCAGATTTCACGCTCGCCGTAATCGTCGCCGTAATCGTCGCCGTCCCATTCCCAACCGGCACAGCCACGCCCTCTTCGATCTTCACCACCCCCTCGTCGCTAGAAGCAAACGTCACGCCGTCGACGACCTGCCCAGCGGCCTGCCCATCCACCAGCGACTCAACCACCAACATCTGCCGAGCCTCACGCCCCAACAACCGAAACGAACCCGGCAACACCGCCACCGCATCCGCACCATCTGCGGCAACAGGCATCAATACGCCAACCAACAAGACGGACCGCACAACAGCCCGTCGCATCACCAACAAAACTCGCTTAGCCATGTCCGTCACACCCATTCGCCCACAAGAATACGAAGCAACCAAAACCGCAGCGACCAAGAAAACGCCACGTCCACCCCAACCTACAGGATGATCGCTTTCCCGCCCGGCGACAACGGTCCCGCGCTCCGAAACCGCGTCGAAGCTCGACGAAACGCCCCGCCTACACAAGAAACAACCGAGCAATCGTTGCCGAATCCGCCCGGCGGAAACCAAGCCACCTAGCCCAGAGCTTGCCGACCTCGGCCCAGGCCGGTTAGGCTAGTTGACGTAAGCCACTTACCCCAGCAGGTTAGCCCCCAGAAGTGTGTGCCATGAAATCCGTGCGACCGTGCCTAGTCGTATTGACGCTCGCATCAACTCTCTCATCGACTCTCGACTCCATGCCCGCGTCGGTATTCGCCGCCGATCCACCCTCGCGGGAACGCGCCGAGTACGAAGCGGACTGGCGACGACGAAACCGAGTCTCCGCACCAGCCGCTCGCGACTTGTTCCGCAAGGCGCTAGCGGCAGTAGAACGCGACGACGCGGACGCAATCGAAAAGCTCGTCCGTGCATGCCACATGTACGACAGGGCGGTTGGCGGTGATCCCAGCGATCTCGAATTGTTCGTCGAACGCTGCCGCGCGTGGCGCATTCTAGCGGAGAAACGTGCCGTCTTCGAGGAAATCTCCGGCGATCGTGCATGGCGATGGCTGGTGAAAAGGCAGCATGCTAGCGGCAAGTGGGAGTTTCAAGAGCCCGACGATTCCGCCCAGTCGGCGCACAGCGACGACGATCCATCCGACCTCTTGGCCACGTCGGCCGCGCTACTATCGTTCTTGGGTGCCGGTAAGACGCACCGCCAAGGCGAGTACCGCGCCGAATTCCGAGCGGGCCTGTACTACCTCGTCAGCGAAGCGCGACTCGACGGCAAACGAATGGATCTACGTGGTCCCGACGGCAACACCTTGGCGCATGTGCTGGCGACGATGGCGCTTTGCGAGGCATACGCGCTCTCGAAAGACGACAGCCTGCGACTGCCGGCACAAGCGGCCGTTCAGTTTCTCGAATTGCAACAGAACCAAGAAACGGGCGGATGGAAAATCGCTTCCGACGCTAAGGAAGATATCGTCACCACCGCATGGTGCGTGATGGCAATGCAGTCAGCTTGGCGTGCCGATCTGGACGTCGATGTCGCAACCAAGCAACGAATCGTCCGCTTTCTCGATAGCGTTCAGTCCGAAGACGGAGCGTTCTACGGCCTGGAGAAATCCGGAAAAGACCCAGCCGCGACCGCCGCCGGCCTCTTGTGTCGGTCGCTGCTCGGCTGGACCAACGAACATCCGGCCATGCAGAAAGGCGTTGCGTATCTGGCCGACCCCGGCAAATTCAACAACGATGCCGTTGCCCAGTTTTTCGCTACGCAGACCGTGTTTCACTACGGTGGCAAGACGTGGCAGAATTGGAATCGCGTGGTACGCGATCGCCTAGTCGAGTGCCAGGCTACCGCCGACAACGACGACGGCTCGTGGTTGTTCCCAAACGACATTGACGATCGGTGTAGATCGCGCACGTGGCATACGACGATGTCGATGCTGACGCTGGAAGTCTATTATCGCTACCTGACCGTTTTCAAGACGCCAGCGCTTCGCGGTCTCGTGGAAATCGACTTGCCGTCAACTCAATCCGAGCAATAGCCGACGAGACCCAATCGTGCTCCGCCGATTACTCCCGCGGCTTCACGCTCCCCGGCTGTCGCGCCACATTCGTCACCGGCGGCTTCGCCAGAAAAGCGAACAAATCCGCGATCTCCTCGCGCGACAGCGTATCGAGCAAACCTTCCGGCATGCTCGACATCGTGCTCGATGCCACCGCGTCGATCTCGTCGCTCGGCACCACCACCGTCTCCAGCGTCGGCAAACTCACCGTCGCGTTTCCCTGCTCGTCGAGCACGACCAGCCCGGTGACGATCTTGCCGTCCATCGTCCGCACGCTCTTGCTGGCGTACTGATCCGACACGACGTGCGACGGGAAAAGAATCGCTTCGAGAATCTCCCGCTTGCCGAACCGCCGCGCCACGCTCGTCAAATCCGGCCCGCGCCCTTCGCCGCTCGGGCCTCCGCTCCCGTCACCGAAGCGATGACAGCGCGTGCAGTTGGCCTTGGCATAGATCGCCGCCCCCTTCAGCGCATCGCCCTTGGTCGTCGATGCTTTCAAGAACAGCGTCAACTCGTTGATGTCCCACTTGCCCGCCACCGGAGGCAACGGCGTCGCCGGCAGCGAGTCGGGATACGTCTCGGCGAACCACGCTTGCCACTTATCCAGCGCCGCGATCGCCGTTTCGCCAGGCGTGTGAATCTGCTCGCCCGTCCAATGCGTGAGCAAACGGAGCGCGGCCAATCCACCTTGTTCGCCCAACGCGCCGCTGGCCAAAGCGTAACCGCGCAGAATCGCCTGTCGAATCGGTTCTGCCTCGGTCGGCACGCGATTCACTTGCGCGAGCTTGCTAATCACCTCTTGTGCCGCCACGCCATCGACGACGCTCAGCGACTCAACTAACACCGGCCAATTCTCGCCGTCGGGATTCTGCGCCAGCCCCATCGCGATCGCCGCCCGTCGCTCGGGCTGGTTCGGATACAGCGAGCGCAGATACGCCATCGCCTCGTCGTCGCCGCTCCGCGACAGCACCGCCACGATGCCGATCCGCAGCCGATCCGCCGCGTCGGTCTCCACGTTCGTAATCTTCTCGTCGAGTTGCCGCAGCGCGGCAAGTGTGTCCGCGTCCGGCTGTCGCGGCAAGCGTGCCAGTGCCGCCAGCGCCGTCGTCGGCCACTCCGTTCCTTCGCGCAGCATCTTCAATCGTTCCGCCGCGCTTAGCTGACCACCCACTTCGATCGCCGCCCGCTCGATGTACCGCCCCAAGCTCAGTCCGCCGGCCAAGGCTCGCGATTGTTCGTAGAACCGCAGCAACTCGAACCGCTGCGCACTGGTCAGCGCCGGCCGAAAGTGCGCCAAATGCATTGCCAGATGGATTTTCTCAACGTTCGGCGCATTCCCCTTAAGCTGCGCGAACATCGCTTCGGCCACGGATGGTTCTTCCAGATGCACGAGCAAGCGTACCAACTCGCGATTGACCGCCGCGCTCCGTTGCGGATACATCCCGGCAAGCTGACCGGAAAGCCCAGCCAACGTTTCCTCGCTCAAATCGCCACGCAGCACGCACAACTCGCACACCCGCAGCAACGCCAATTGATCGCTCTCCGTCAACCGCTCTTGCAAAAACTGCCGGCAGCGCGCCGCCACCGCCGTGGCCATCTCCGACGTCGGCTGCGAAATCAACATCGCCGCCGCCGCGTTGGCAAAAACGCGCTTATCGCGCGATCCCAACACGCTCGGCAGCCACTTTTCCGCCGGCGCCCGTTCCAGCGAACGCATCGCTGCGATCACCAAATGCCGGTCGTTCGTCGCCAGCGGCACGGCCAGATTGCCCAGCGTCGTCAACTGCCCACTCCGCGATAGCGCCTCGAGCGCGGAGCGACCCACGCGCGGATCGATGTCGTGAATCAGTTTCGCAAGCGCCGTCGCCGTCGTTTCGTCGCCGTGAATGCCCAACAGGTACGCCGCTTTGGCTCGCACCAACATTTGCTCGTCGCCGGCGAGCGTGACCAAGAACTCCTTCGCCGGCGCTGGCCCAAAAAGTTGCATCAAATCGAGCGCCCGCATTCGCTGTTCGACGGGCAGGTTCTTCTGCATCGCCGCGGCCGTAAGTTGCGGACCCCATTGATTGCCCAATTCCTCGCGCACCTTGAGAATCCGCTGCCGCGCCCACGCGCTTTCGATCTGCGGCTGCCGCAGCGCCGCCGAAATGCCGATGCCCAGCGCCGTAACGCTAGGCGGCACGCGCCCCTGCCAAGACACGCGGTACAAGCCGCCCTCAGTGCCGCGACCGCCGGTTGTGAAATAGACTGCCCCGTCCGGCCCCACGGCAACGTCCGTGGCGTTCATCGGCGTGCCTTCCACGAACACTTCCGGCTCGCCGCGAAAGCTCGAACCGTTCGGCTTGAAACGCACGACGACGATGCGTCCTTTGGCCCAGTCGCACGAGAACAACGCGTTCTGATAGCTGATCGGGAACATCACGTGGTTGTAGAACACCATGCCCGACGGCGAACCGTCGCCGGTATGAAGCGCCGCCGGCACGTTGTCGAGAAAATACTCCGGCCACTTCGCCCAACCGCTCCGCCAGCCAAATTCCGCGCCCGGCGTAACGTGCAACACTCGCGTTGGGCGATACCACGGCAAACCAATGTCCCATTCCATGTCCGAATCGTGCGTGAACAGTTCGCCGGCCGCGCTGAACGCCAAATCGAACGAATTTCGCAATCCACCCGCCACCACTTCGACGTACTCGCCGTCCTGGTCCGTGCGCAGAATCGTTCCGGCGGGTGCTTTGATACCTGCGCCCATGCCGTTGGGATCCTCGAACCGCGGTCCGGCCAAGTCTCCCTCGTAGGCGTGTGCGTATGGACTCGTCGCCTCGGGTTCTTTGTCGAGCACCGCATGATTGCCAACGACGATATACAGCAAGCCGTCCGGCCCAACCGTAATCCCGTGCGGCCCATGTTCGAGCACCTTGCAATCGAAAGCCAGCAGTTTCTTCACATCGTCGATCGCACCGTCAAGGTTGCTATCGGAAAGCCGATACAGGCCCAAGCCCTGCGGTCCCTCGGCCGTCACGAACACCCGTCCGCCAAGCGACAAAATCCCGTGGCAGTTTTTCACTTCCTCGCAATAAGTTTCAACGGTGTCCGGCACGCCGTCGCGATTCGTATCGATCGCCACCAGCAACGGTCCGTTCTCCTGCGCCAACAGCGCGTTGCCGGCATGATCGAACGACACGGCGATCAGCGAGCCGGTGTCTTCGTTGCCCAGCACTTGCGCCACGGTGAACCGCGGCGCAGCCCGAAATCGCGGCGACTCCGGCGTCGTCGGCGCTACCGTCGGTACCACCGCCCGTGCCACCCCCGGCGGCGTGGCCGCTCTCGGCGCGGAATTCCCTCGCGAGGATTTCGTCGATGCACCTCCCCTCGGCGAAATGGCAACGGCCGGCTTGACCGCCGGATCGATGTCGCTCGCCAGCACTTCCGCCTTCGGCTCCGATTTCTCCAAACTTCGAGGCGTTCCGCCATTCGCCTCGGGCGATGCGGTCGGCGGATTTGCGCCTTCCGGCCCGTCCGTGGCGATCGATTCGGCTCCGTCATCTGTAGCCAGCACCCGCGGCGCGGCCGGTTCGTCGGCAATCACGCTGCCAACAGGAGACGGCCAGCCGAATTGCACGGCCAACATCGCCCCAGCCAACACCGCCACGGCCAACGCCATGATTCGAGCGGCAGATCGAGCGGCAGTTCGATACAAAACGTCGCAATATCGAGCGGACATCGTGTCCTCCTCGCGAATATGGGCTTCGTTGCCTAAAGGTGTCGACCGTACGTCCGATCGCCTGGCCATCGCCATTTGAATACCGACCGATGCGCGCGACCCATCCGATCGAGTTACGCGGGGCGGGAGGTTAAGGAATCTCGGCGAAAGGGACAAGTCGGCTTGTGCGGCAGGCACATCCGTCGAAGGTGGGGGGGCGATCCGTTGCGCACGCTCCCGTTCCCCTCGATTCCAGTCCCCTTTTTCCGCTACAATGCCACGTTGCCGACAGCGGCGGAACATTACGGCGGCAAGGAGCCATCGGCCGATGAACGGACTCGAAACCGGTGATTGGGTGCTATTTGGCGCGGCGGCCTACGTCGCTATCGTGTCGCTAGTGCGGCTGATGATCCGTCATCGCGGCCGCGTTTCCGCTCAGCTCGTCGCCGAAGTCGAGCGCCAGCGGCAAGCCAAGGCCGCCGAGGAGCAGCGGCTCAAGAAGGAAGAAAAAGAGAAACAACCGCAATCCGAGGCTGCGTAGTCGGGCCTAACATTCCATAAACCATGTCCAAACGCCTGTACATCGAAACCGTCGGCTGCCAGATGAACATGCTCGACAGCGAGCTGGTCGTCGCCGCGCTGCGCAAGCAGGGTTACGAACTCGTCGACGTCCCCGCCAAGGCCGATACGATCCTCTTCAACACGTGCAGCGTCCGCCAGCACGCCGAGGACAAAATCTACAGCGCCCTGGGCCGCCTCAAGCACGCCAAACGCGAGAATCCCGACAAGGTCATCGGCGTGCTCGGCTGCATGGCCCAAAAAGACCAAGAGCTGATCTTCCGCCGCGCCCCCTACGTCGATCTCGTCGTCGGCCCAGGCCAATTGCACCAGGTGCCGGAAATGATCGACGCCGCGCGCCGCGATCGCGGCCAGCAACTAGCTGTTAGTCTTGGTCGCAAGGACGGCTCGCGCCACGAGATCGAGCAAAGCTTCGAGAGCTACGACCCGCTCCGCGAAGCGGCCATGCGACCCTCTCCGTATCAGGCCTTCGTGCGGATCATGATCGGCTGCGACAAATTCTGCACGTACTGCATCGTGCCGATGGTCCGCGGACCCGAGCAGAGCCGCCCGCCGGAACATATCTTGCTCGAAGCCAGAAAACTCGCCGACGAAGGCTGCCGCGAGATTACGCTGCTTGGGCAAACCGTGAATAGCTACAAGCATCGCCACGGCGAGAGTACCACGCGGCTATCCGATTTGCTGGCCATGCTCCACGAAGTAGACGGCATCGACCGGCTGCGATTCGTCACGAACTTCCCCAACGACATGACCGACGATCTGCTATTTGCCGTTCGCGATTTGCCGAAGGTCATGCCCTATCTACACGTGCCGGCCCAAAGCGGCTCGAATCGCATCCTGGAGCGTATGAAGCGGCTTTACACGGTCGAGCAGTACCGCGGCATGATGGACCGCATTCGCGCCATCGTGCCGGAAGCGTCGGTCACGAGCGATTTCATCGTCGGCTTCTGCGGCGAGACGGACGAAGACTTCGAGCAGACGGTCGAACTCCTCCGCGAGCAACGATTCAAAAACAGCTTCATCTTCAAATACAGCGAACGACCCGGCACGAAAGCGCCCAACTTCTTTCCCGACGATGTGAGCGATGAAGTGAAACGTCGCCGCAACAACGAATTGCTCGCCGTCCAGAACGCCATCAGCGAGGAACTCAACGGGCCGCTCATCGGCCAAGTCGTCGACGTT
>JAJDEG010000521.1 GCA_029259895.1 Planctomycetota bacterium | reverse complement strand
TCGCCGAACCGAGCAGGGCAGGGCGGTACGCCAGTTTCTCGCCCACTCCGATCGAACGACGACACGGCACGAAAAACTCCTCGATCTCCGGCGGCAGCACGGTCCGCGCCGTCGACGTGTCGCCGATTCGCCGGTGTGTTGCCGCCGAGCTTCCCGCCGCCGACATCGCCGCCGCGGCCGCCACCTTCTTCTCCTGCATCAACGTCGCAATCTGATCGCGCGTCAGCGGCCCGCGCAAATACGACATCGCCCACCGCGTCTCAAACGTAACCGGCGCGTCTTCATGCACGTTGTTCATCAGAAACACGCGACTCCGCAGGCCCGAGATCATCGCGTCCATTTGCGAACGGTTAAACGTCACGCCCGCCGCCGCCGTCGCACCTTCGAGGCCGTCGAGCACTCGCGCCTTGTCGCGCTCCGTCTGCAACCGGCCGATGAACCATGTGCCCGCATTCGACAGCGCCTTGTAATCGAGATCGACCGGATTCTGCGTCGCCAGCACCAGACCCAAGCCGTATGCCCGCGCCTGCTTGAGCAGCGTCAGCATCGGCGTCTTCGACGGCGGATTGGCCGTCGGCGGCAGATATCCGAACACCTCGTCCATATACATGATCGCCCGCAGGCTCGACGTCCCCGACTGCTTCCGCATCCACGCCACCAGCTCGTTGAGCAGGATCGTCACGAAGAACATCCGCTCGGCTTCCGACAGATGGGCGATCGACACGATCGAAATCCGCGGCTTGCCCGTGCTGGTGTACAACAATCGCTGCACGTCGAGCGTCTCGCCGCTGGCCCAACCGGAAAAGCCCGGCGACGCCAGCAGATTGTTAAGGCTCATCGCCAACTCGAAGCGGTCCTTGGCCGGAAAGAAACTTTCCAAGTCCAGGAAGCCGACCTTGTCGAACGGCGGCGTTTGAATCTGCCGGATCAGCGCACCCAGCTCGACGTTCTCGCTGGCCCGCCACGCCCGGTCAATGATGTTCGCCAGCAAGATGTGCTCGCGGCTCCGCAGCGGATCGGCGTCGATGCCCAACAGTGCCAAGAGGCCCGACGCCGACGAAGTGATCCGCTCGCGAAGCATGTCGCCGTCGGCCATCAACTCCGCGTTGGGCGCGGCGAAGCTTCGCAGCACGGTCAGCGGAATCCCGCTCTGGCTCCCCGGCGTGTAGATGGTTACATCGGCCGCTTCGCGCAGCCTCGCGATCCGCTCCGGCTCTTGATCCCAAGCCGCCAACCCTTCCCGCCACTGCGTCGCGGTCGCCTTGGCAAACTCATCGGCATCCATACCGGCCCGCGTAGCGGCCGCCGGATCGACCCACGGTCGAAAATCCTCCGCCCGCAACTCGGGGAAATTGAGCAGCAGATTCCCAATGTCCCCCTTCGGATCGATCGCGATCGCCGGAATCCCATCGATCGCCGCTTCCTCGAGCAGCGTCAAACACAACCCCGTCTTGCCGCTCCCGGTCATCCCCACGCACACGGCATGGGTCGTCAAGTCCTTCGCGTCGTAGAGCAGCACCTCATCGCGTCGCTGCTGCGCCTCCGCATCGAACGCCTTGCCCAGATAGAACGCCCCCAGCTTTTCGTAGTCTTGCATCTTTTGCCGTCGTAAAGGAATCGAAAGGAACGTGCCGCGCGCTCCGAAGTGGCTCCACGTTCATAATTCATCGTGCATCAAACGTCTCCGCGAAGAAACACATCCTCGCCCCGCAACACAGCGTCGCTGTCGCGCGGCAAAACTTCAGTCACGCCAATCGTACCCACAGAACGGATCGGGAAAATACGGCACGGGCACCCGCTGCGCGGCAGTGTCGCCTGCTGCAAAAAACGCGCGCACCACATTCTACCAATTCCCCGCCCCCAAAAAACCATGAATCAGGCCACGCTCATCAACCCGCCGCCGGTGTCAAGAAGGCCCTTCGACGGGCAAGGGCAGGGCAGGGTAGGGCACAAGCGCACCGTCATCGAGCATCTGCCCGTCAAATCGACACGGACAGACCACCAGGGCCGCATACCCCAGATTCCTCACGGCAACGCGCGACGATCAACCTCGCTCACTGCCCGCCGCCGCGTAGAATGATCGCAGCGCTCGTTCGCGCCTCAGGCTTGGATCGAAAGGTTCGGCGTCGTGCGCAGATCGCGCCGCCCTATGTCACAATTCACTTTCCGGAGTCCACCGATGTCGCTTCCATCGCTACAAGACGTCATCGCCCGTCACCGAAAAGCCGTCCTGAGTTTGCCCGACGTCAACGGCGTCGCCGGCGGCATCTCGCCCAAAACGCCCGGTAAGGTCTGCATTCTCGTCTACGTCAGCGACGCCTCCACATGGCCGCCGGGCCTGGCTCGAGAGATCGAAGGTTACGATGTCAAACTCGTCGGCGGCGGCGAGTTTCACGCTATGTGAAAACCCGCTCGCCGCCGACGATGGGGCGAGAACGCGATCGCGCTGCCGTCGAACGGCGCTAAACGCTTGGGTGTTCGCCCGTTTGCAGCAACTTGAGGTTGAGCGCCCGCATCACCTCGCCGATTGGATTGGCGATCGTCGTCGCCGGTTCCGTCTCCGTTCCTTCGGAACCGGCGAACAGCAGCCCCACACATTCGTTGTCGCTGGTGTGGATCAGCGACCCCGAGTCGCCGCCGTTGGAAAAAGATTCTTCCGCCGGCGACTGCGAAATAATGATCTGATCGACGAACGTCGCTTTCTGAAACAAGTCGTACTTGACCTGCACGGTGGCGAACATCGCTTGGATGAACCCCTGGGTGTGTTCGGTCGTGCGGCCGGTCTTATGAACGAATTTACCCAAGTCCGACTCGCCCAGGCGGCGAATCGCGCTCGGAACCTCGGGCCCAATGTCTTGCGTCGCCCACAAGAGAGCGTTCGGATCGTGCGGCGTGGCAATCGCGGCGTCCACCCGGTTCTCTGCCCCCTCGGTAAAGTCAATCTCCACGAACCGCTCGAGTACGCCGATCTCGTCGTCCGGCAACGCGCCTCCATCGGCAGGCCCCGGCTGTAGAATCGGATCGCCCAGTGCCGCGCCGTTCGAGTTGGCCAACACGTGGTTGTTCGACAGGATCACGATTTTGCCGGTTTCAGCATCGCGGAACAGACCGCCAAGCGTGCCAGCCGTCACGTCGACGTGCGCGATGCTAATACCGCTCGGAGCCGGCCGCACTCGCTGCGTGTATTCCAGCGAAGCAAATCGCGCCTCTTGCACGTCGGTGACAAATTCCAGCACACCGCCGGGCGAGCGGTCGTCGGGAATGCGAACGGTTTGCGGAATGCGATTCGCCATCGGCAATCGCCGCAGCGACATCTTCTTGTTCACAAACACCGTGACCGCCAGATTCTTGCTCAGCTTCCCATTTGTCGATTTCAGCCCCAAGCCGACGCCGTTGACGCAGTCGCATCGAAGCATCCCCAAAAACTGATTCGCGCCGCGGATGAATCGCTTGTAGTCGTAAAACGTTGCCTTGGCCATCATGACGCTCCCTGAATCGAAGACGCGCCGCGCTGCCGAAGCGCAAAGGCCGGGTGAACGACCACCCGGCGTAACGATCGCTCCGCACGCACGGCCTACTCCGATTAAAGAACACCGCCATCCGAAATCAACTCGATTCGGCCGCTACTTCGGCGCGCGGTGACAACATGTTGTCACGGGGCGAAACCCCCAGGCAACTCGCCGTAAACGGGGTCGGTCGAACATTGGGTCGAATATGGAGTTCTGCAGCTCAGGCCAAAAGGCCAGAGGAACGGTCGGCGACCACGAAAACGCCGGATGATCACTCGGCAAGATCAGGCTTGCGAACGTCCACCCCGATGTGCTCGCCGCTCTCTCCCGCGTCGCGACGCCGCTAGCCGCACGCGACGACCGAGCTACGACAGAGCTACGACAGAGCTACGACGACCGCGTCCGTTCGCCCACATTGCGACGTGCGGCGCGCCGTCCGGCGGCCGTACGTTCCCGATCGCGAATAGCAAAGCCACGATGGCCTCAAAAGCCCTTAAAATGGCCTCCGGCCAACGTCCGATAATGTTTCTTATGTTCGGTAAGAACACCTAAAAACGCCGGGATTCACGCAAATCGGCTCCGTCACCGTTCGCCGCACTGCTCCGGCGTTTCGGTCGCACGATTGCGCTGCGCATCGTCGCTCGAGAACGCGCGAGACGTGGCGGATCAAACGCAAACAATCGCCACTCGTCGCACGCCCCGCCGCCCCGCGTTCGGCCTCGCTTAGCGCTCGTAAAACGATCGCTCTCGCGGTGCTGGCGCGGTTGGCAATTCGCTCTGCAAATGCTCCGGCTGCGGCGCGTTCGGCCAAGCCGCACTCCCCTGCCCGGCTGCGGAATCGCCCAGCGCGTCGCGCGCGTCAGGCACGCTGTCCGCTGCCGCCCGCGTGCGGCTTGCATCGATTGCATCGTTCGTGCCGCCGAAGATAGCCGCCGGCACTCCGCCCAGTGCGCCCGACTTTGGCTCAGCCGTCAACTGCGTCTCATCGTGTTCGTGCCGACTGCTGATCCGTTCCAGATACGGCCCGAGCACCTCTTGCACTTCCTCCGGCATCACGGCATCCGCCCGATCGATCAACCGCGCGATAAACAGCCCCGACCGCGAATGCAAAACCCGCTCCCG
>JAJDEG010000053.1 GCA_029259895.1 Planctomycetota bacterium | reverse complement strand
CACCGCCGCCACGTGCTGCCACTCGCCGTTGAGTTGCACGGCGGATTGCGCCGCCGTCGGCGTGTTTGGCATGCCGCCGTTCCAAAGAAAGAACCGAAACGCGCCATTGACGATATCGACGGCAAATTGCTCGCCGCCGCCGCCCGGCCCCTTGGCGAAGATCGCGCCGCCGGCTTCTTGTTGCGGCAAGCCCTTCACCCAGGCTTCGAGCGAGAACGTCAGGCCCGGTGCCATGTTCAAGTTGCCGTCGTCCGCGAACAGTGCCACGTCGTCGCCAAACCCGCCATTGCCCTGGAAATCGACGGCCTTGTTATCCGCCGCGAATCCGAGCAGCGGCTGTCCGTTCACCGTGTCCGTCGGCCGCGGGCCGGGCTGTGCCAGATTAAAAATGCTGATGTTCTGATACAAGCCGTTCTGCGCACCGAATTGCGGAAAACCCACCGCGTCGGCCGCGTCGGTCGGCGGCGCGTCGTTCGTTTCCAATCGCCAATACGCCACCGGCGACGAACCGAGCACGGTCTGCCCGTAGTTACCCAGCGCCGAAGGCACGGCCGTCGGCGGAGGCGGCAACGAGGCGATCGAATACTCGTTACGCAAATAGTTCTCCACTGCTTCGACGTCGGTCGAAGACAGCTTACCGTGGTAGATAATCAACTCCGCCAGATCACCGTTGTAGAAACCGTTGCCGCCGTTGTTGATCGTGCCGATGTTCGGTCCGCCGGTGCCGCCGAACGTCACCGGGTTCGTGCTGCCGGTGCCCGACGAAGAATTCGTGCCCAGCGCGGAAATCTCGCGGACTTCCATCACGCGGTTCGCCGTGGCGTTGTCGTAACCGCGCAGCGACAGCACCGAGCCGCTGGCGTTGAGCGATACCGCCACCGCCGGTGATTTGTCCCAAAACTCAACGGCGTTGTTGGGGTTCGGAAACGGCGCGCCGAACGCGCCGAAGCGAAACGTGTTCTGCGCCTGCGGAGCGCTGTCGAACAACGCAAAGGGATTCGTCGTATTGTGCGTCACCGCAAAGAACGTAAACGGCATCGCGTCCGGCAGCAGCAGGCCGGTGCCCACGTCGAGCCAGTCGGACGCGCCGTCGAATCGAACCGCACCGCGGCCGCCGAGTACGTTGTCGACCCAAATCGGCTGACGGTTCGCGTCAGTCTGAAAGAAGTTGTTGCCCAAGCCGGAAACGTCATTCCACTGCGTCACGGCATCGCCCGCGCCGAGCACGACGTTGGCCTGATCGGCCTTCAGATGCACGAGCGGCGTGCCGGAGCCGACGGTCGGCAGGCCGTCGGCCGATGCATTGCTGATGAAGCCGGCGGCGAAGAAACTAAGACAAAGCGCGGCCAAAGACGTGTGTCGGTGGAGAATTATCGCGGAGCACATGGCATTAGCATCTCCAACGCAGCCTAAACGGGGAGGCGATAAACTCGGCTTATGGTAAATAACGAATCGCAAAAAGTCAACTTTTTTTCCGCTTTCGGCGACAACCGCGACGCAGGGTTTCCTCGAGTGGCTCATGGCCGATCGCACACCCCAAAGTCCACCGCCACGCCCCCGCGCCGCCCCACCATTACATTCCCCGGATGCAAGTCCCGCAGCCCCGGAAACCGCGCCAACAACCGATTGCACGCCTCGTGCGTCGCCGGCTCGCCCACGATCCACCGCGCCAACGTCCAGTGCGGCCACGGCACGTACCACATCCGATTGCAGACCAGCACTTCGCGGGAAACGCGGCACCGCAGCCGGACTTCGGCCGGCGAAATAAGCGGCGACCAGCGTTTGACGCAGATTGGCCCCAGCCGCCAGATATCGCGGCTTTCGCCGCCGCCGGGCAGGCGGACGAACGAGACACGTCGGGCCAAGAATCGGCCCAGCGTGCCCCAAGATATCGCGCCACGCGAATCACCGTGCATGGCATGATCTCGCAGATATTCGTTGCAGTTTCGAGGTCCGTCGAGGCCCAGGACCGCGCCGGCCCGCATGCCTTCGCCCGTGGCACACTGCGCGAGCGAGCGCGTCGATTCGTCCGTTGGCCGGTCCGCGAGAATGACGCGCACGGTCGGCCCATCGGCCCCCATGTAGTATTTCATGCCGCGAATCCGGCCAGTGATACCGCCCGGCAGGCGGAATTAGGTCGGAATCGCCGGGCCAGAAGCACCTAGCAACCGCCAACACCGACGCCCATCAAGGCCGCCCTGCCAGCCGGTGTTAATAGCTTGATTTTTATTGCTTTTATGGATTCCAAACGGAAATCGCGCTGTCTATGATGTACTTTCGCCAATTGTCTTTTAATCCGCTAATCCGCGAGAACGCTCATGAGCCGGTTATCAATAGCGATCATTGCCGCCTTCGCGGCTTCTCTCTTGCAGGCGTCCGCCGCACAGGCCGTCGTCCTCCCCAATCCGACCATCACTGCGGCGGCCGATCCGTTTAGCCCGTCTTTCGTCGCCGCTAACGTCTTCAACAGCCTCCGTACCGAATTCGCCACCAGCGGCAACGGCGCCGGAACGCCGCTCTCCAGTGATCCGAACGACGGAACGTGGATCAACTTCGATTTCGGCGGACCGGTGACGATCGACCGGTTCGTGATGGTCTCCCGCCAGAATAATGTGGACGTCGTCGCGCAGTCGCGTCTGGTCTTCAGCAGCGATGACACGTTTGACGGCGCGGACCCGGCCGTGGTCTTCGATCCCTCGGGTGCTAACGGCGCGGGCCTGATCCAATCCTTCACCGCGCAGACCGCCCGATACGTTCGTTGGGAAGTGTCGACGAGCGGCGGTACCAGCCAGAATTTGGGCACGCAGGAGATTCGATTTCTCGGCACGCCGGCGCTCTCGGCGATCATTCCTGGCGTTGCAGTCATCAACTCCGCGCCCGACTTCAACGCCACCACCTACGCCGCGGCGAACGCGGTGAATGGCGATGCCGGGCGCGACGGTCCCAATCCGCGCGAATATGCTAGCGCCGGCCAGGGCGCGAACATGTTCATCGACTTCGATCTCGGCGCGTCGCATCCCGTAATCGGGTTCGACTATTTCGACCGTCTCTCCGAATCGGAAGACGTTTCCGGCTTCGACCTGATCTTCTCGGACGATCCCAGTTTCGGCACGATCATCGCGACCAAGAGCTATGCCCATCCCTTGGGCGATGGGTATTCAACGACCGACACGTTCGGCTCGCCGGTCACGGCTCGGTACGTGCGCCTGGACGCCACATTCATTGACGGGGCTGGCCTGAACACCGGCGTCTCGGAGATGATTTTCTACTCGCAGGTGATTCCCGAACCAGCGTCGACGACGTTGGCGGCAACGGCTGTCTTCGCGTTGGCGATGCTGCGATCGATTGCCCGCCGGCGGCGCAATCGGTGATGGAGCCGGATGGGCCTGATTGCTGTACGAGAGAGTTTCTACCAGAGGTACGGCCTCGGTTGGCACACGCTCGCGAAGATTCTCGCGTTCATCAGAATCCACTGCCCCGCGCGGCCCGACGACCACGTTCCCCGGATGCAAGTCCCGCAGCCCCGGAAGCCGCGCCAACAACCGATTGCACGCTTCGTGCGAGGCCGGTTCGCCAACAACCCAGCGGGCCACCGTCCAACGCAGCCACGGCACGTATTACATCCGATTGCAAACGGGCACGTCGCGGGCGACGCGGCACCGCAACCGGACTTCGGCCGGCGTGACGCGCGGCGACCAGCGTTTGACGCACACGGGCCCCAGCCGCCAGATATCGCGGCTTTCTCCGCCGCCGGGCAGGCGGGAGAACCAACCGCGGTGGGTTGGCGTTCGCCCGTTTTATGATCCAGCCTGAATCAGAGAATCTGGGGTGATGGGGCCGCTGCGACTCTGGATTGAGGCCGTAGGCCGAACGGAAGAGCAGCAGCGGGCGGCGAACTCCGCCGGGGTCTGATAGTCTAACGAACTATGGGGGCGATGGTGGTTGTAATCGAGTCGCCAGTATCGTTTGGGCGGATAGACCGGCGCGGACTGGCCCTCGGCGGTGCGGTGAATGTGAACCGAACGTGGGAACGACATGCTCAAATCTCTACCTTCCGTGATGGGGCAATTGGCGAGCCGCAAGGGCCAGCACAATGTACGC
>JAJDEG010000520.1 GCA_029259895.1 Planctomycetota bacterium | reverse complement strand
GCGTCCGGTGTGGCCGCCGCATCCGGCAGCAATGGAACGTCCTCCGTCGGCGCTTCGGCTTGTTTCTTCAACTCGTCGATTGCCGACGCCCGCGCGGCTCCATAGCGCTGCGCGTCGCGCGCCTTGCGTGCGGCCAGCGCCGCGACTTGAGCATCGGAGCGGAATTTCTCAATCGTCAGCCGCGTCGATCCCTGCACGCGCTGAATCGAACGATTGATCAACGTCGTCGATTCCGGGCTAAGCGCTTCCAGCTTCGCCCCTTCGCTGAAGTCGGCCTTGGCGGCGTCGGCCTTGCCAAGCTTCCAACACGCCAGACCGCGATAGTAATAGCAACGCGGATCGCGGTTGCCCGCCGCGACCGAAGCGTCGAGATGCTTGACGGCGGATTCCAGATTGCCGGCGAAGTAAGCGTGAACGCCCTCGCCATATAATTTGTCTGTCGCCGCGTCGTCGGCTCGCAGCGTCGAACCTGCTGAAGCTGCAACAACGGCTGCAACGACGAGCGCCAGCGCGATCCGAATGAGCTTGCCCATGACCTAAACCTCCTCGGTCTAACGTCGAATCAATGTGCGTAGATGCGAAACTTTTAGGATAATCCCGCCGTCGTAGAATTACAAGGAACGCTCGTTCGGCGTTCGTCGCAAGGTCCATCTAGAACAGGCTTTACGACGCAAACAGGCAATCGCATCCACGTGGGGCCAGACTGGGGCCGAATACACGCTGGCGGCCGACATGGCGGACTGCTTGGCGGAGCTACTTCGTGGCCGCGCTACTTCATGGCCGAGCTACTTGGAGTCGAGCTTCCGCACTTTCACATTGCGATACCGGACCACGCCGCCCGGATCGTGCTGCTGGAAGGCAAACGTCCCCTTGCTCAGCTTGCGGCCGCCTTTCACATCGTCGGGCTCCGTATAGTCGACTACCGCCTTGCCATTCACCGAGATCGTGATGTGCTTGCCCTCGACCTTGATCGTCTGGGTCCACCACTCGCCGTCCTTGGCCTCGGTCTTGAAGACTTTCTTGACGTTATACAAGCTGCCGGTTTTTACCGGGTCGCCCTGCGTGACGTTTACCTGCGCTTCGTGTCCCTTTTCCGGCCAGCCGTCTTTTTGGAACTCGGTATGGAAATAGATGCCGGAGTTGGTCCCCTTCTCGGTCATGATCTCGGTCGAAAACTCGAAATCCGTAAAGTCACCCGCCGTGCAAAATAAATGGCTCCGCTGTCCGCGGCCGACGATACAGCCGTCTTCGATCTTCCAATTCTCCGCGTGCTCGTTGGCCTTCCAGCCGTCGAGCGACTTGCCGTCGAACAGCGAGACCCAACCATCCTCATCCCCGGCGGGCTTGTCGGTCGCCTTATCCTCGGCCATCGCCAGCGCAACGAAACCCAACAGCGCCATCGGTACGAACGAAAAATGTCTCATGGCAATTCCTCAAAGCAGTTTCGGTGATAGTTTTGCGGCACGAAGTCACCGCAGTTTTCTATTCTTAATCGGGGCTCGATCCGTTGTAAACGTACCCGCCGAGGCGGAGCCACCCTATCTAACACCGACGCTGGCCTGAAATCCACCAAAATCCGCGGTGCCCGGCAAGAAATTCGACTTAATACTTACGCCAACGACGTCACTGTCCCGCCGAAACTTTCGCGGCCGCCGTTTCGTCCTTGTGTAGCTTGTACTCGAAGCTATCGACGAGCGCGGTCCAACTCGCCTCGATGATGTTGGTGCTCACGCCGACGGTTCCCCACGTATCCTGTTCGTCGCAACTTTCGATGACGACGCGGACGCCCGCCGCGGTGCCCTCGTTCGAGTTGATCACGCGAACCTTGTAATCGACGAGCTGCATTTCGGCGAGGTTTGGATACAAATCGGTGAGGGCCTTCCGCAATGCGGCGTCGAGCGCGTTCACCGGGCCGTCTCCTTCGGAGACTTCGTGTCGCGTGACGTTGCCGATCCTGAGCTTGACGGTCGCCTCGGTCGTCAGTTCGCCCTGGCGGTCGGTTTCGACGTTGACGTGATACGCCAATCGCTCGAAGTGCGGCGCGAATCGGCCGGCGGCGCGCTGTACGAGCAGATCGAACGACCCTTGGGCGGCCTCGAACTGGTAGCCGCGGTTTTCAAGCTCGACAACCTGTTCGAGGATCGTGTCCATCAGCGCCCGATCGTGCTGCACGTCGTACTTCGTGGTGAGGGCGATGATGTTGGAGCGGCCGGATAATTCGCTGACGAGGATGCGGCGTTCGTTGCCCACGGCCTCCGGATCGATGTGTTCGTAGCTGCTGGTGGCTTTGGCGATGGCGTGGACGTGCATGCCGCCTTTGTGCGCGAATGCGCTTTGTCCGACGAACGGCTGGTTGGTGCGGAAGTGCATGTTCGCCGTTTCGTAGACGAAGCGGGAGAGTTCGGTGAGATGGGCGACGCCGCGGTGAACGTCGTCGCCGCCGTTGAGAACGTGGTAGCCCTGCTTCTTCAGCGCCAAGTTGGCGATGACGGCGACCAGATCGGCGTTGCCGCAGCGTTCGCCAACGCCGTTGATCGTGCCTTGTACCTGCGACGCTCCGGCGTCGACTGCGGCGAGCGAATTGGCCGTTGCCAGGTCGCAATCGTTGTGGCAATGGATGCCGACCGGCGCGCCGAGCGCCTTCACGACATCCCGCGTGCGATCGGCGACGAACTCCGGCATGGTGCCGCCGTTGGTGTCGCAGAGCACGACCATCTTCGCGCCGGCGGCGACCGC
>JAJDEG010000519.1 GCA_029259895.1 Planctomycetota bacterium | reverse complement strand
AGGTAATCACGCCGGATCATTTCCAAGCGATCTATCAGGCGGCGGACGCCGCGACGATGCCGGATCACGCGCAATGTTCGGCTGGCGAATGGTGGCGCGGCTTGCTCGTATTCGCGTTGACGACGGGCTGGCGAATCGACGAAATCTTGTCGTTCCGGCGAGACGACCTGGACTTGGCGACCGGGGGCATCGTTACGCGGGCGGCGGACAACAAGGGACGGCGGGATGATACGGACCACCTCACGACGACGGCGTTGGAACACGTCGAGGCCGTGCTGGGCTTTGGCCCGATGGTGTTCGAGTGGCCGCACGACCACCGGACCCTATGGGTGGAGTTTCATCGGATTCAGCGGGCGGCGGGAATTCGACTGACGTGTCCCGACGCGCATCGGCACGAGTGCACGGGCACCTGCCATGTCTACGGATTCCACGCCCTACGCCGTGGCTACGCGACGCTGAATGCGGATACGATGCCGGCGGCCGTGCTGCAACGCAAGATGCGTCACAAGAGCTTTACGACCACGCTTCGCTACATCGGGCTAGCCGACAAGATGAAGACCGCGTCCGAAAAGGTCTACGTCCCCGAATTCTTGAGGCGATCGGGCGGGTAATGGAGTGTTTTTGGAGTGTCCGTGTTCGTCACTACTGCGGAACGGCAAATCAAAAAGCCGCAAACCCTTGCGGATTCGCGGCTTATGAAGTGCCCCCCGAAGGACTCGAACCTTCAACCCTCTGATTAAGAGTCAGATGCTCTAACCATTGAGCTAGGGAGGCGAAAATGTCGTTTTTCTCGGCGTTTTTGCCAGCTTTCGGCGTTTTCTCGCGTGGCTCGGAAAGGCTTGTGACTCCCGATTTGACACCTTACCCCCGCTAGTGTAGGATTCGGGCATCAAAGTTGACACCCGTGGTTCGTGGCCGCGGGTGTCAGTGACACCACCTAGACCGCAAAGCCCAAGGTGACGCCATGGCCAAGTCTACCAGCCCGCCGAAGCCTGCCAAGCCCTACCCCGACTTTCCCTTGTTCCCGCACGCGACGAAGCGGTGGGCCAAGAAGATCAAGGGCAAGCTGCATTACTTCGGGCCGTGGGGGGATCCCGACGGCGCGCTCGCCCGTTATCAAGAGCAACGAGACGACCTGCACGCCGGACGCAAGCCCCGCAAGATTGCCGGCGAAGTGCTGGTCCGCGACGTGCTGAATGCGTTTCTCGCCGCCAAACGGAAGGCCGTCGAGAACGGCGAGATTCGCCCGCGGACCTTCGGCGAGTATCACGCCACGTGTAAGCGGATTGCCGATGCGTTCGGCGTTCGCCGTCCGGTGTCCGACCTGGACGCCAACGATTTTGGGCACCTGCGCGACTGCATCGCGAAAACCTGGGGGCCGGTGGCGCTGGGCAACGAGATTCAGCGGGTTCGCGTGGTGTTCAACTTCGCCTATCAGGCCGCGCTCATTGACGCCCCGATGCGTTATGGCCCGATGTTCAAGCGGCCGGCAAAGCACGTGCTCCGCAACGCCCGCAACGCTAAAGGCAAGCGGATGTTCGACGCCGTGGATCTGCGGAAGATCATCGACGCCGCACCCCAGCCGCTAAAGGCGATGATACTACTGGGCATCAATTGCGGCCTCGGCGGGGCCGACTGTGGGCAACTGCCGTTCTCGGCGATCGACAAGGGCTGGCTCGATTTCCCGCGGCCGAAAACCGGCATTCAGCGGCGGTGCAAGCTGTGGCCCGAAACCGTCGAGGCGATTCGCGAGGCGAATGCGTCGCGACCGAAGCCGAAGGATGACGAGCATAGGAACCTCGTCTTTATCACGTGCCGCGGTGCTCCGTTCTACAAGAACCGCATGGGCGACCCGCTCGTGAACGATGCCGACGGTATCAGTACGGACGAAGGCAAAAAAGCCTACTGGAAGCTGGCGGATTCGACCGTGACGAAGGAAATGTCAAAACTGCTGCGCAACCTGGGCCTGCATCGGCCGGGCCTGAGTTTTTATGGTTTGCGGCATACGACCCAAACCATCGGCGACGACGCCAAAGACCCGGTTGCGGTGCGGCATATCATGGGCCACGCCGACGAGTCGATGAGCGGAACCTATCGCGAAGGCGTGAGCGACGAACGGCTCGCCGCGGTCGCGGATCACGTGCGGAAGTGGCTGTTCCCGCCGAAGGCGATGGCGGCGAAGCGCAAGGCGAAGTAGTTCGCCACGTCGGCGGACTGGTGTAGAATGCTGGCGTCGTCGGCCGTCTTTTCTGGCCGGCGGCGCTTTGGATACGGCTCGTGCGTAATTAACACGAGCCGCAGTCGCCGGGGAGCGCGGCACCTAGTCGTCCGCGTTTCCCCGCGGCTGCAATAACGACTAGGAGCCGCAGATATGGCGACGGAAACGATTCTCTTGCCGAAGCGCAGCACGTTCGCGAGTGCGTCTAAGCTGGCCATCAACACCGTAAGCCGATTGAGCGATTACGATGAGAGGCCGCGTCCCGACATCCTCTCCGCCCTCGCCCACGAGGTTTTCAGCGGTCATCGTGTCTTCCTGGCGATCGACCGTCAATTGACCGACGCGGGGACCGTGTTTGTGCCGAAAATGAGCTACCGCGTCGATCCTGGCGAACCCATATGGCGCGAAGCGGTTGAACAGCGATTTGCCGAAGCGGCAAGCGCTCATCGTGTCGCGGTCGCCTACGGGCTTTGGTATCTGTGGCTAAACCTTCGCGCGCGCGGCTATACAGACGAGGATGCCGTGGAAGATCGGCCGTGGTTCGATTGGCCGCAGGCGCATCCCGACGAAGGCGTGTTGACCTGGGATGATAGCTCCATTGACGATCCGCAGTGGAATCTCGGCGGCGTGTTGGCTGAGAACGCCGAGCTATATCCCTTCATCGAAAACTATGGCGAACTTATCCAAAGAATCAGGCGCGAAGCCGTCGCCGTCGAAAAGCTGTTGCCGGAACAAAGCGATTGGCCGCCAAAGCGTATGACGTTTGCGCAGAAGGCCGAAGCATTCTTGGCATTGACGCCCGACAGTCCGCGCGTGCAGGAGCTAGTGTCGCCGCGGAAGCGAAAGGTAAACGGAGCCGAAGTCGCGGTGCCCAAGCGACCGGCCTACGACCGCGATCACGAATGGTTGCGATGGCACGAATCGAAATGCAAGCCGACATACAGAAAGCCCGCGACAATCCGCGATGAATGGAATTTGCTCAGCGATGAATGTCGCAAGCAAATATGCCCAACGTGCTGGGCAAGGATCGCAAAAGACAAGTCGGGCACGGCTGTCGTAAATCAGGCGCTCTCCACCGCGCGGGCGGAACTTGGAAGACCCAAAAAAGATCGCCCGACGCGAAAGAAATCGTAAAACTTTCATACGTTCATACGCCGCTTTCATACGTTTCCGCCGCTTGACCGTTGATATTCTCGGCTCTGTACGATTCGAGCAGACGATTGAAAGTCGTTTCGCACGAAGGGTATGAGCCATGCAAGCGGTCGATTCTCCCGGCGTTATTGAACCCGGCCGACTCTATACGGTCGCGGAAGCCCGGCAGCGGCTACGTCTCGGCGAAATCGCTTGGCGTGCTCTAAAGCGAGAAGGCTTACGAGTTCGTCATCGGGGGCGATGCGCCTACGTCATGGCCGACGACCTCATTGAGGCGTTGACCCGCGAACCCGCGGAGGCCAGCGCATGACGACCACCCGCACCCACCTGAAGCCTTCCGAAGTCGCGGCCCAACGAGGCATCGACGTGGGGAACGTGTTGGCGTGGATTCGTGCGGGTGAGTTGCCGGCAATCGACGTGAGCAAGCGGCGGGGCGGTCGACCTCGTTGGCGGATCGACGTGGCGGACCTCGCGGCATTCGAGGCCAGCCGCCGGAACGTGCAACCCAAGATCACGAGTACGCCGCGGCGGTCGCGGCGACGGGAGAGCGAAGTCGCCTACTTTTAGGCGCAGAAAAAAAGCCGCGGGGCGGACGGCTAATCGACCCCGCGGCAAAATCGAAAGGAACCGACGGATGAATCTTACCAAGCAACGCCCGCCACGTCCAAGTCCTGGTCAACCGGGAACGCTCCGCGAGCAGTTCGCCGCGCTGCTCCATTTCTTTTCGTTGCCGTGGTTCGTCCGCGAGGCGGACCCCGACGGCGCTTGGGAACACGCTCGCCAAGTTGCGATGCCGCACGCTCGGCGGGAGGTGACGCGATGAAGACGATCACCTTGCCGATCGACGATGTTCGCGCCGACGGCGGAACGCAAACCCGCGCCGAACTGCGCGCCGACGTGATTGAAGAATACGCGGAGGCAATGCGAAGCGGCGCGGAGTTTCCGCCCGTCGACATTTTCCTGGACAAGAACAACCACTACTGGCTCGCCGATGGCTTTCATCGGTACAGCGCGGCGGCGGTCGCCGAGTCGGAGAAGATCAAAGCGAACGTCCACAAGGGCGAACTTCGCGATGCCGTGTGGTTCGCGCTGTCCGCCAACACCAAAAACGGCATTCGGCTGACCAATGATGACAAGCGCCGTCGCGTCGAAATGGCGCTGGCGGATGCTGAGTGGAAGGCGATGAGCAACGTCGCCATCGCCGAGCATGTCGGAGTCAGCGACGTGTTCGTTATGAAAATTCGCGACGCGGTTCTAACGATTAGAACCGACGGCGACGAAAAGCGTACCGGCCGAGACGGAAAGAAGCAGGCAGCCAAGAAGAAGAAACGCAAGTCGCCACCGAAGCCTAAGCCGTCGGGGCCACAAGAGGAAGTGAGCGAGTCGGACGAGTGCGACGACGCCGAGCCGCGCGTCGAGTTCAGCGTCGCCGACGAAGTGGTGAGCCTGTTGGCGAAGTTCGACCGCATCATAAAAGGCGCATCGCCGGAAGATCAGGAGCGGGCGGCCGACGCCGTCGAACGATACGCCAGCAAGATTCGAGAGCGCATCGGCGCGGCGGTGGCCGCGTGAATCTCCACACGATCAAGAGCATCGCCCGCAAGCGTGTCGATGGTAAGTTCCGATTCCTCGCGACGTTCGACGCCGACGACCTGTTGGCCGTCCAAGTGGAACTGAGCGCGGCGGAACTGCGAACGTATGCGAGTCTGCAAACGGCAGTCTTGGAAAAGACGGGCCGGCTGTTCCGAGACGATTCGTTTGAGTACGGCCGCGGTCTCGGCACTCGCAACTACGCCGAGACGTTGGAAGACTTGATGGCCGCGGCGACGGACGCGCCGGAGCAGATCGCGGAGGACGTAGGGGCATGAGGACGGCGACAACGCAAACCGAAACCATCGCGCCGGTCACGTCGCCGTTCGTCGTCGTCGTCGATTCACGCGAGCAAGAACCATTCGAGTTCTACGGGCTTCGCGCCGACGCCGATCAAGACGGCGCTCCGCTAATCGTCCGCACCGTGACGGCCGGGCTGTCGTTCGGCGACTACGCCATCGAAGGCATGGAAGGTGTGTCCGCGATCGAGCGGAAAAGTTTTCCAGACTTGCACGGCACGCTATCGCGCGGCCGCAAGCGTTGGGAGCGGGAACTTAAAGGACTCGACGCGATGCAGTTCGCAGCCGTCGTCGTCGAAACGTCGTGGACGGACCTGATGTTCTACCAGCCGCAACACGGCGGTATGTCGCCGAAGTCACTCATGCGGTCGATCATTGCTTATTCGGTTCGATATCGCGTTGCGTGGTTCGCGCCGGGCAATCGCGAGCTTGCGGCGGCGATGACATATCGCTTGCTCGAAAGAGTTTGGAAGGATTCGAAGAGCGGGCGGCTCGCGGAGGTACGAGGATGAATAATGGCAACGGACACGCTGTACTGACCGAAGCGCCATGCCTGGAGGCCGCGCTCGGCTATCACGACATGGGTTTGCCGATCGTGCTGACTGAGGAGAAGAGCCCGCAGAACGTAATGGGTAAAGGCTGGCAACACAAGCGATTTGCCAGCGGATCGGAAATCGAGCAATACTTCCGCAACGATCCGAGCTTGAATGTCGGGCTGATTCTTGGCCCGGCGTCGGGCATCGTCGACCTGGAATGCGACGACGACAAAGCCGAAGGCGATTTCGCGAGCCTGTTCGATGGATGCGAACCGACGACACCGCCGACATACCTCGCAACGCGCGGTCGCCATCGTTTGTTCGCCTATCATCCGAAATTGGAGATGATCGCGGACCTGCCTGGCTGTCAGGACAACCAGAAAGGCGCAGTCGTCAAATACGGGCATCTCGAATGTCGGGTCGGCGTCGGGCACAAGGCGGCACAATCGTTGCTTCCGCCCTCGACGACGGGCGGCAATACGCGGCAATGGGTCGAAGGGCTGAGCCTCGACGAATGCCCCGCGCCCGAGCTTACCGAAATCGTCGTCGACCGGATCATCGCAGCCGCGGCCGAGAAGTTCAAGCGAAACGAACCGCCCATAGATTCCGAAGGACGCTGTCTCGGCGGTCGACCGGGCGACGACTTTAACGCCCGCGCCACTTGGGAAACGGCGTTTGGCGATTCCGGTTGGGAATACGTCAACTCGTCGGGCAAGGTGTCGTATTGGCGACGACCGGGCAAACGCGAAGGCACGAGCGGAACGACCGGGCATTGCGCGAACGACACGTCGGGCGAATTGTTCTACTGCTTCACGTCGAATGCGGAACCGCTCCAAGCCGAGACGGCGTATTCCAAGTTTGCGGTGTTCGCGCTGCTACATCATGGCGGCGATTTCGGTGCTGCCGCGACGGCGCTGGCAGCGCAGGGCTACGGCGACGCCGAGCTAAATCTGTGGAAGGCCGAAGGGCGGACGGACACGGCGAATAGCAAGCGGTTCGTCGCCACGCATGGCCGCGACGTTCGCTATTGTGCGCTGTGGAATCAGTGGCTCGCGTGGGATGATCGGCGCTGGCGTATTGACGACGTTCGCCGCACCGAAGACCTGGCCAAACAGATTGGCCGGCAGGTGTGGGCCGAAGTCGCCGATGCCGCGAAGAAAACGGATGACGACGACCGCGGCAAGTTGCTCGCCGAGCTAACGAAGTGGGCCAAGTATTCGGCCGGCGGCAAGGGCATTCGCGAAATGCTGGGGCTGGCCCGCTCCGCGCCGGAAGTTGTCGTGTTGCCGGAGGCGCTCGATACGCACCCGATGTTGCTCTGCTGCGAAAACGGCACCATCGACTTGACGACGGGCAATCTGCGGCCGCATCGCCGCGAGGATTACCTGACGAAGTTTGTTCCGGTCAAGTTCGATGCGAACGCCAGAGCGCCGACGTGGGAGCGGTTCATCGGCGAAGTGTTCGACGGCAACCGCGAATTGGTCTCGTTCATTCAGCGGGCGGCAGGTTACACGCTCACCGGCGATACGTCGGAGCGATGCCTTTTCTTCGCGTGGGGCAAGGGAAAGAACGGGAAAACGACGCTTGTTTCGGCACTGCAAAAGTTGCTCGGCGACTACGGCGTGACCGTCACGATGGACCTGCTGACCGTCGACATGAAAAAGGGCATTCCGGCCGAAGTGGTCGACCTGTTCGGTGCTCGCATGGCCGTCGCCAACGAAACCGAAGATGCCAACCGGCTCGCCGAATCGTTCCTGAAGTCGATGACGGGAGGCGAGGACAAGCAAAAGGGCCGGCGGCTGTACCAACAGTTTTTTGAGTTCGAGCAGACGCACAAACTTTGGATTTGCGGAAATCACAAACCCCGCATCCGCGGAACCGACGACGGCGTGTGGGATCGCATTCGGTTGATTCCGTTCAACGTCCGATTTGAGAAGCCGGACAAGCAGCTACCGAAGAAACTGGCCGCCGAACGCGAGGGAATCTTGCGATGGTGCGTCGAGGGTGCGCTGGCGTGGAAGCGCGACGGCCTGGGCGAGCCGAAGGCCGTAACCGACGCCACCGCCGAGTACCGCACCGAATGCGACACCATCGGTACGTTCCTGTCGTGGTGCTGCTTCGTCGGGACCGAGTATAAGGCGCGGGCGGGAGACCTGTTCGCAGCTTACCGGAAGTGGTGCGAGGCCAATGGCGAGTTCGTGCTATCGCAGACGAGGTTCGGCAAGGCGATCGCCGAACGGTTCAACAAGTATACAAACAACGGCGTTTGGTATTCGGGCGTGGGCTTGAAGAACGCCGAAACGGAGGGGTTTTGATCGTGAACGGAAGACTCGGAAGGGTTCGGAACCCTTTTTCCGAAAGTCGCTTCATGCACGCGCGTGGAGGAGAGTTTCTGAAAAAGCCTTCCGTACCCTTCCGTCCCTTCCGTGATGAGGACGGCATGACACATTTTGTCGCAACTATGCCATTTCGCATACCAACAAATCACCCGCCGCAACACCCCCGTGACACCGCGGCAACTGTTACTCAATCCGATTACCTGCCCGCAAAAAGGTTCGACTGTATAGCATTTGCACGACCACGCCACCCGCTCGTGACACCTGCTGGCAGGTGTCTGCCCAAGCATTAGGCACGAAAACCCCGACCCTCGCCAACGCCAACCGACTACGAAAACGAACCAAAATGGGCGCACCTGACGGCAACACGAACGGCCAGACGACGGGCATTAGCCGACTGCTAACGGTCGGGCAGTTCCCAAAGGGCTGCGCCTACCTTCGTCGCTCGTGCCAATTGCTCAAAGGCGAAATCGAGGCGGACCTGACCGCCCGCGGCGTGGCGATCGGCCTACGCGAAAAGGCGGCGATCAACGCGGCGTGTCTCGCCGAAGGCGTGCGACTGCTGCTGTGGCGCTACCTGCGGCGTTGTGGCGGCGACGACGCCGACGGATACCACGAACCCGACGGCAACGCGCCAATCGCGTCAGACGGCGACATAGAGCCTCTATCGCCCGCGAACGCCGAAAGCGATGCCATCGCCAACGCGGTGCAACCGAAGGCAAAGCGGCGAAGCCGGAGCCGGCTGTCGATCATGCAGCGCGTTTCCGTCATCGACCGGATGATGCGAGCGCTGGAACAACGCGACGCCGCGCTGGCCAAGCTGGGCATCGTCCCCGCCGCGGCTTCGGCTGCGCCGACGGCCAAGCCGGACGATCCGTTGGCCTATCTAAATGCAGGGGGCGAATAATGGACGGCGAAACCTTGAAACGAATGGCGACCGACCCGGCGTTGTTCCGCGACGCGCTCTACGTTCCGGCCGCGTTCGGTGCGAAGCGGTTCGGCGACATCATGGCCGATTTTCAGCGGCGGGACTTCGCAGCGTTGGACCCGTCGCTATTGGCGATCGCGCGGGAGGAAGTGCCGCCCGTCCGTCGATTTTGGCTTGAGCGCACGAAGGGCGGATCGAAAGACAGCGACGTGGCCGTGTCTCTCTTGTGGCTGTTGACGTTTTCTTGTCGCCCTCTACGCATCCAGATCGGCGCATACGACCAACAGCAAGCCGACGAAATCCGGTTGATTATCAAGGCGATTCTTCGCCTTCCTGGTCCGCTCAATCGCGTGCTCGACAACGTGATTCAGACGCAAGCGACGCGGATCGTTCGGCCCGTGACGGGCAGCGTGGCCGAAATCCTGACGACCGACAGCAAGGGCAGCCACGGCAGCCGGCCGGACGTGGTTATCGTCAACGAGCTAAGCCACGTCGGCAACGAAGAATTCGCGCAAACGTTGCTCGATAACGCCGACAAGATTCCGACGGCGCTGACGATCATTGCAACGAACGCCGGACACCTCGATACCTGGCAATATGTCTGGCATAACCTCGCGGCCACGTCGCCACGTTGGCACTTTTCGGCACTGACGGACCCGTCGCCCTGGATCGACGAAGCGGACTTGGAGGAAAGCCGACGCCGCAACAGCCAAGCCCGATTTAATCGCCTTTGGCGCGGCCAGTGGGTGCGGAACGAAGGCGATGCGCTGGACGAAACCGACATCGAAGCGGCGATCACCTTGGACGGTCCGCCGATCGATCCGCAGCGTGACCATCGGCCGTTCGTGGGCGGGCTTGATATCGGCGTCCGCCGCGATCACAGCGCGTTCGTGGTGTTGGCGTGCGACTGGATCAATCATCGCGTCGCCCTCGCACACGCTCAAAGCTGGGCACCGCGGCCGGGCATTGGCGTCGACTTGGCGGCGGTGCGTGCGGAAGTGGAGTCGATATGCACGTCGTGGCCGGCGACGGTGCTCTACGATCCGAGCCAGTGTGAGCTACTAGCGAGCGACCTTCGGCGTTCCGATGTCAAGTCAATCCCGTATCCGTTTACCGGCCCGAATTGCCACGAAATGGCGAACACACTGATTTCGGCTTTTCGGTCTCGGCGCGTCGACCTGTATCGCGATGAGCGGCTGATTCGAGATTTGGGCCGGCTTTGCATCGTCGAAAAATCCTTCGGCTACAAGTTGGAAGCCTCGCACGATCCCAACGCCGGCCATGCCGACGTGGCGTTTGCCTTCTGCATTGCGCTATCGGCGGCGATGAAGGTAGCGACGGAGTACAGCCCGGCCGACTTCGGCGACATGCAAATCGGCGGCAACATCGAACAAGGATGGATGCTGACATGACGACCCGACGCCCGAACCTCGTGACGATGCCTCACGAATTCTACATCGACGAGACGGACATCAGCCCCGCGGCTGTGGCGAGCGGGCTTCGTTCGCTACGCACCGAGCCGATCGCCGTTGGCCGCGTGGTCGTGTTGTACTTCGTCAGTCGCATCGTCGGTGCGGACGGCGAGCCGTTCACGCAAACCATGCGAGTGCGGATCACGGCGCGGCATCGTCGCGAGCCGACGCGATATCGAGGCGAGCTACTTGGCCAACCGGACCGCAAGTTATTCGCGCCGAGCGAACTTCGCATCGGCCAACCCATAGAATTCACGAACGCCCACGTCGTTTACGCGGGCAAGCTTTGTTTCAACCAGTAGGAGCAATGAAGATGCCAACCGAAACCTTTACCGAAGTTGTGTCGTTCGCCGATGCCCTCCATCGTTTGCGTGAAGTGGACGAACCAGACGACCGCAAAGGCCAGCCGGACCCGAAGACGGGCAACAAGCAGCCGCCGGAGCCGAGCGAAGCGACGCGGGACATGCTCAAGGCGTTGCCCGATGCAATGCGGAACCTGATCGAAGAGTACCGCGACTGGATTATCACGGTCGGTTCGTCGCCGTCGCTGGGCCACAACGAGCGCGGCAAAAAGATCGACGAGTTGATGCTCGATTTTCACCTGAAGGCGATGAAGCTGCCGCAAGCCGAGGCGGCGGAAAGCAAAGTCGCCAAGTGGTTCCGCGACGCGGGCTGTGGCGACGTGATTACCGAAAGTGTCGTCGCCGATATCGCGCGTGTCGTCCGTCGGGGCGATGAAGGAAAGGCGAAGTTGATGGCGAAAGACTGGATCGACTTGGCCACACGGTCCGGCCAGATCCAGCGGATCAACAACGTCAAGACCCGCGACGACGCGATGGCGTTGCTGCGGAGCTAGTCGCAACCGCATACCCCTGTTTCTTTTTCAATCAAAACGGAGCGAATCCAAGATGAGCACAGCAATCCTAGAACGCGAAGCCAAAGCGGCCAGCATCGACAATGACCTGACCAACATCGCCCGCGAGGCAAAGGCACAATTCCTCACGCTGGCCATGCGGACGGCCAAGGGCGAATCCCTGCCGACGACCGAAGTACAAGCGGCGTGTACGGCGGCCAGCCGGAGCGTGGAAGCATTCGCGGCGTTGGTGAAAACCTTACGCCAGCGCATCGACGCGCTGGCCGTAATCGACGCGAAGGCAACTCGCATCGCCGCGGTGAACGCGCACCACGCACGGGCGGCGAACGTCATGGAGGAAATCAAAAAGCTCGATGCCGACTATCGCACGAAGCGAAAGGCGTTGTCCGATTCCTACATCCGCGCCGACGCCGAATACAAAGCCGCATCGTCCGCCGAGCAATGGGCGCAATCGAGCGCACACGGCGACCTACGCAAAACGGCCGGCGACCCTGACGGCGATTACCGCGATTTGCACAACGTCAAACTTGATTGAGTCTCGTACACCGTGGCGGCGCGGGGGGGGGCGTTCCCCATGCTCAAAACCCGCGTTCGCCGCGGCTTTACGATAAACCACGTCGCGGTCGGGAAACGGTTTCCGCCGTCGTTCCTAAAATGCCCGGCCGCGGCGCGGTACTTACACTGAATGGAGTCACGCCGATGAGCGAGAAAACCTGCATCGACTTGCTAGAGCGGCATGGCCACCGCTACAAGATCGGCCGCGACGAAGCCTATCACGCCGATTATGGGCCGAACGCCTGGACGCACGATCCTTGGCTGCTGACGATCGAATGCCGCAACGGGCAAATCTACCCGCATGGCGGCGACTACCTCGCGGCGGCGACGCGAACCCGCGGCGCGGTGTCGACGCTACTGGCCACGCTGCCCGGCGTCGAAGTGGTCCAAGACGGGGCCGATGGCATCAACGCCAAGTTCCATGTCAGGGACTTCGCCGCGGTGGCTGCGGTGATGAAACCACGCCGGAAACGGAAGCTATCGCCCGAACAGCGGGCCGCAGCGGTCGCGAGGCTGGCCGAACACCAATTCAAGCCGCAATCCGACGCACGTCGTGCGCTGGCGGCGGGCTGATTCGCGTTTCGGCGGGGTCGCTGGTGTGATTAGACCTTCGGGACCGTTTGGACGCAAAATCAGAGCGAGTTTCACGCGATAGGCGTTGGCGGACGCGGGAGAAGTGACGCGGGGCGTTCAGCGCACAAGAACACCCCGCATCCGGCCGTCGGGGTTAACAGCGGCAAGATACGGGGCGGCTACCTTTCAAGTACATCGGCTGGGCGACGGCGCGGACTTGAATCGCTGGTTCGCACCGTGTGAACCAAACAGAAACGCATCGGAACACCCGATCGCATCGCCGGCAAATGGCTTGGCGACAGCGGACCGAAAAGTGGTCGTCCCAAAAATGGTCATGGTGACGTGACCATTTAGGGAGCCTTTGAACGGAGTGCGAGCAATGGAAAACGTCAGGATAGCGGGCATCGAATACCCGGTCGTCGAGAAGTTGCGGCCGCGTGACACGGACGGCCGAGCGCTCTGCCGAGTGAAGACGTTCAACGGCATTTGCGTCGCCGTCCAGTACGCCGACGGCTGGTATTTCACATCGGAACGCGACCGCCGAAACCACGACGGCTAAACCGGTTGCAGCGTGCAACCCTTTTCGGATCGCAAAACGAAACCTTGACGCCGCGTCGGCGGCTGGGCTACCGACGGTCCCGCTGTGCCAAGCGTTCGATAGCGATTCGCGTGCGTCGCGCGTCCTGGGCTGTCTGGACGAACAATCGCATCAACTGAGCAGTGGCGACGTAGAAGAGCCACACGAAGAGCGAGGCCACAATCGAAAGGGCGGAATATCCGGCGACGATAACGAACGCACTCCATGGCGGAGTGCCGGAACCTTTTCTCAACTCCTCCACTGAATATCCAAACCCCACAATGATCGCTAGAATTGTCAGCGCAACAATGATCGTCGTCGCGATCTCACTTACTCGCGCCAGATTCTCGATGAGTCCATATTCTGGAACCAAATCGTCTTCCTCGTCTTCCTCGTCATCCTCGTCTTCCTCGTATTCGGACGCATCGAATACGGTCGTCTCGTCTTCGTCCGCGTCGTCGCTTTGCCAATTGGATTGCGAAGTTGCTGGCGGAAGTGAATTGGCGGCCGGCGGTGATTCCGCGGCGAGCATGTTGCTGGCAAATTGCTCAATTTTCTCGCGAGCTTCGGGCGGCGAATCGAATTCCAAGCCCGTGACGCTCAATGCTCGATGCCATTGCGGCGAGTCGGCCTGTCGAATTTCGGTTTCTGGCGAAATCGCGCCGGACCGCGCTGCGTCTTTGAGTTGCTTCGCCGTGTACGGACCATGCGTCGCGCCGTCGCGACGGAAATACCATATCGCAGCCATTATTTACCTCGCCGATGAAACGTGTGGAGGCATCGACAAGGATAATCAGCCCCGCGGCGTGATGCAAAGTTCCGGAGTCGTAAGCGCTACCGCCTTTGCCGCTATGGATGCGACGAACGACCCGCTACCCATTGTCCGGTTCGACCAACGCCAAGTTGTACCCGCTCCGCCAGTACGGCGACGCCGAATCGTCGCAGTGGGCTTCGCGATGGCCGTCGGCCGGGCCGTGGAAGTGCGGGCGGCGGCAGTGCGGGCAGTCGAAGACGTAACGGCGGGCACTGTTCACGATCCGTTCGTGGGCCGGCACCGTCGGCGCGTCGAGGTCGATCACGCGGGCTTCGTCGATGGGGACTTTCATCGAAACGGTCTGACGAGGCGAAAGTGCCCGCAAACACGAAAGCATCGCGGCATCAGCGTAGGTCAAGCAATCGAGGCCCGCCGCGACCGTCGCCAAGCAACGCCGGCTCCGACTACGCCGAGAAGTGACCAAACGATGAGCGACGCCGGTTCGGGGACTTCGCCGTTGCCATCACCGGTCGTAACGACGGTGCGCAGTACCTCTCCGGAAACCGAAGGGAAGTGTAAAAACCCCAGCACTTCGCTATTCTCGGCACGAAAGACAATCGCAAGATGACTGCGGATTTCATCGCTTCCTGGCCTTATGGCGGTCAACGTAGTCGTTATTTGGAAGGTCTGCGTGGCGAACGGCACGTGATCTATCGCGTCAACAGTGATGTATCCCGACGTTTGACTCGTCAGTAGAATATCCGAAGTGATGTCTGGAAATGGATTTCCAGGTAAAGGTGAGACTACAGCGTTCAGGTAATTCCATGTCGTCAACGCGAAGTCGGGATCATCAAGACTGTATTCGTACATGATGCGAGCAGTCCCAACAGGGATCGTTAACTGTGACGGGTCAATGGTTGTCACAATGGTAATTGATTCGCCTAATGAAAATGGGCCGCTGTCCGAATACGAAGTGGTCACGATCGACGCATCTGCCGATCGGCCTACGACGAGGACGCAAAAGGTCAGAAACATCCCAGGGATTCGAGAATGACGTCGCATCGTTCGGCTCACAGAAGGCTACCGCAATGAGGATACGGCAAGTCAACACTAACCAACTCTAACCGCCCGCGTTTTAGAACACAATCTCGACGCCCGCCGAGAACGTCGCCAAGCCACGCCCGCCCCGACGACGCCAAGAAACGACCAGACGACGAGGGAGGCAGGTTCGGGGACTTGAAGTTGCGATACGTCGACCACAAGTGTTCCTGAGTTGTCGCCGTAGTAGCCCGGCAAGCCGGCCCCCGGACCTCGATCGTGAAATCCGAGAAACAACCGGGTTGCGCCAGCCGGAACGAAATAGCGCTGGGTTGCGCCGCTGCCGTCCCCGGTCAATCCATCGCCGATAAAGAAAGTCTGTCCGATTTCCGGGCTAAGCGAATCAAAGCTGTCGTTGTTCGTAAAGTCCAGTCGGGCGGGAGCAGGATCGACCGGTTCCGAGTCCCCCAGGAACACGCCGCTTAGGAAGAAAAAGCGGTGTTGATTGATAATGCCGGAGATTCCGTCATACGACAACGTCGAAGCAGCGTCGCCCGCTGGACGGTACAGCCCCTCCGCGCCGATCCCCTGCTCTGTTGCCGCATTCGGTCCGAATCCGACAGTGCCAGCGACATACGAAAAAGAGAATTCGACGCTTCCCGGAAGCAGGTCTACGAGTACGGGTAGCGTGCCCGCCCCCGCACCACCGGGATTCGGCGACGTGGAGTGGCCGGCACCCAATATGTTCGCCGTGCCGTCAACGTGAACGGTCTCGATCGCCGAAAAGGCGCGGCCGGTCAACAGGGTGAGGAAGGCCAGCGCTCCAAAAACTTTAGCAACTGACGTGCCTCTATGCTCGCTCGGAATAGGAGGACGCAGGGCAGGCGATAAGGAGCGAATCGTCGCGGTGTCCATAGAGACTTGCTCCGCAGTAGGCCGGTAATTCGAGTTCCGAGACACACTATACAATCGGTTGGTGGCGAAGTAAACCAAATGGTAGAGGTCGGGGGCTACGCACACATTCCCGCTTCGCTCACGGACGCCATGCCCAAGGTCGACCATTTCAAGCTGCGCTTCGGTCCCTACGCGACGCCGCGGTTTCGCTACGGCCGAACCGTGCGTTGCCTGATGCGCGGAAAGGTCGAAATCGTCGGGCTGTCCGATGCACCCATTCCGTGGCCAATCGGCAAACTTGGTAGGGCGAAGTCCCTCGTCCTCTATGGGGCGCTGGCACGAGCGGTGCGGCGGGAATCTAATCAAGCTGTAGCCCGTGCTTGGGGCGTGACCGGCCAGACGGTGAGAAAATGGCGGCGGGCGTTGGGCGTGCAACAGGTGAACGACGGCACGTTCGCGCTCAAATCGGATATGGCCAAACACGAGCCGTGGGCAAAACGAAATCAGCGCAAGGCATGGGCCAAGGCCCGCGACCCGGCACGCCGCGAAAAGATCGCCGCGGCACGACGCGGCAAGCCACGTCCGCAGCACGTCATCGACGCAATGACCGCCGGCCGACTGGCGAAGCCAATCAGCGACGAAACGCGACGTAAGATGAGCGCTTCCCAGCGCAAGCGCGGCGCGTGGCCACCGGCGGCAGGCAGGGCTTGGACGGCGGCGGAAGATGCACTCGTGAGGAAGCATCCAGCGGCCGAAGTCGCCCGGCGAACGGGCCGATCGGTCGGCGCGGTTCAATGGCGATGGCGAACGTTGGGATTACCGGACCGACGAAAAGGCGGTCGGCGAGGGAAGCCGCAATCGACGAAAGGGAAATGACCATGCCGCGCGTCATCTACTCGCTCATCTTCGACTTTCGCACGCTGAGCGGCGCTACGCGGCAACTCGTGGCCCCGCTCGACGCCGCGGGCCAGTCGCCGCATTGCCTACCCGTTCCGCCCAAGCAGCGCGTGATTGATTTGCGCGTCGGGGACTTCGTGCGGCACGGCCGGAACGTCGACGAGATTGCGGCGGTGCGAGCGTACCGCGAGGCGGATTGGCCGGACGGGGCGACGCGGTTGGCGGAAGGATATGAAGTGCGGCGGGCGGGGTGAGAAAGTCCCTAAGCATGAAAGCGCGTCGGGCTAATACCTTTTCCGCTGCAAACATTTTCTTGTAGTTTGACGTGCGCGGCAGCCTTTCGGTTCTTGAACAACGTGAACGCGATCATTAAAGCACCCGCGGCCGCCGTCCAGATTCCCGCCGGTTCGGGAACTCCCTCTATTAAGTACACGGCACCAATTTGACAGTCGCAGTCAGTGCCGCCAATCGGCGGTTCGTATGTCCCACCGCCATTGGCACTCACTAGCAGATTGTTACCATACGCCGCGACCGACCAGCCGAATCGGTTGTACGAATCGCCCGACGACGCATCGGGATTGTGAATACCCAAAAGAAATCTTCCCGACGCTGCATCAAACAGATATGCCGAGCCAGCTTCCGGCGCACCCTGGCCGTCAAAGTACGCGCCGACTAGAACATTCTTGCCAACGGCGGCTATCGAATTGCCAAATTGATCGTTCGTCGCCGGGTCCGGATTCAGGAACGTTTGAAGTAGGTTGCCGGTATGGCCATCGAATAGATAGGCGGCACCGGCGTTGTCTGCGCCGGCGTTGTCGCTCCACGCGCCGACCAGAATATCGTCCCCAATGAAGTCTAAAGAGCGTCCGAAGCCGTCGCCACCTTCCGGTGTGGGATTCAATATGGTTAGCAGACGAGCGCCGGTAGAACCGTCAAACAGATAAATAGCGCCCGAATCGACGGCATTTGTGTCGTCCTGATAATCGCCGATGACAACTTTGTTACCCGAAGCGGCAAACGAGAAACCAAACTCATCGCCGGCATCCGGCGTTGGATTATCAAAGGTTCGGATAGATTCTCCCGTGGTGCCGTTGTAGAGATGCACGGCTCCAGGTCCGTTACAGCACTGTCCTATTAAAACATCGCTTCCGAATGCACCGACCGTATAACCAAAGCCATCTCCGGCGGCAGGGGAGCCATTGCGAAATGTACGGAGTAGCTCGCCGGTGTCGCCGCTGAAAAGAAACACCGCACCTGCATCATCCAAAACCGTATCGTCGCCGGGGTCTCCGACAAGAACATTGCCACCAACGCCCGCGATGGCGTTTTGCGCGAAAAAGCCGCCAAGCACTGGGTGCGTTGGAAGAAACGTGCGAGTCAATTCACCGCTACTTGCGTTGAAAAGAAACGCCGCGCCCATATCGTGTCCAGCTTGGTCCGCGCGAGGCGCACTAACGAGAATTCGGTCATCGACCGTCGTTACCGAGAACCCGAAATTATTGCCGACTGCGGGCGTCGGATCACGGAATACATGCAGCACGTCGCCTGGTGCTGCCAACGCTGGACGAGCAAAGAGAGCGATGAGCAAACACGCAGAAGCGAAAAGCGTGCGAAGCATTTGTTTCCTCACTAGCGAAAGAGGACGCGACGACACGCTCGCTAGTCTAGTCACGGCCGGGTGTCACTGACACCTGCAAGCGACCATAAACGCCCGTTTTTGACCGTATCGGGCGACGGGCAAAATGCGGCTTTTTCCCGAAGAAAACCGCGATTTCCGGCGTTTTCAGAGAGTCGCCAGAATCTATTAAGAGTCAGATGCTCTAACCATTGAGCTAGGGAGGCGTCTGTTTTTTTGGGCATCGCGGCGGCGGAAAGTAAACTGGAGGGAGAACTTGAAGTTCAAACGTGGACCGTTTCGGACTAAGCGTTGGCCTAGTCCGTCAAAGCCTACGTTCGTCGAAATCGACTCGACCGCCTCGCCAAACCGTTTCGTCGTCTCCCCAAGTCAACGACCGTCTCGCTCGACGCTCAAAGAATACCATCCTCGCACGAATCGGGGAAGGCGTCGGCGAGCGGGGTAGGACTTGCGCCCTCCTGGGCGGGTACGAAAGCCACAATGTCCAGGTGTTCGGCGCTTTTTGCCGCGTCCTTGGACGATCGCACAAACGGATCGAGCGGACCGTTCGTCCCTCCTCTGCCGGTGCCGCAGGGCTAGCTTTGCCGGCGGCGAATCAGCTTCGACACGCGGACGGGACGATGCGACGAGCTTGCCCGATGACGCGGCTAACCGGCAAGCAACTTGTCCATCGTCGCCACGAGGCTCTTGACGGCGTCGACGCTTTTCTGGAAACCGGCTTGTTCTTGGGCATCGAGCTTGATCTCGACGACCTTCTGAATGCCGCCGTGGCCGAGGACGACCGGAACGCCGACGTAGTAGCCGCCGACGCCATATTCCTTGTCGCAGAATGCGGCGCAAGGGATCACGCGGCGTTTGTCGCGGACGATCGCTTCGACCATCTGGGCCGTGGCGGCGGCAGGGGCGTAGTAAGCGCTGCCCGTCTTGAGCAAGCCGACGATCTCGGCACCGCCGTCGCGGGCACGCTGGACGATTTCGCCGAGCCGCTTCTCGTCGAGCAGGCGGAGAATCGGGATGCCGCCAACCGAAGTACACGTCGGCATGGGAACCATCGTGTCGCCGTGCCCACCCATCAACAGCGCGGAGATATCCTCGACGCTCACGCCGAGTTCCATCGCCAGGAACGTGCGATAGCGGGCCGTGTCGAGCACGCCGGCCTGGCCCATCACGCGGGCAGGCGGAAAGCCGCTGGTTCGCTGACAGAGCTGAACCATCGCGTCGAGCGGATTGCTGACCACGATGATGACGCAGTTGGGGCTGGTACGTTTGACCTCTTCGGTGACGGCGCGGACGATTTTGGCGTTCGTGGCGAGAAGGTCGTCACGAGACATGCCGGGCTTGCGGGGGATGCCGGCGGTGATGACAACGACGTCGCTGCCCGCCGTGTCGTCGTAGCTGTTCGTGCCCACGATGTTGGAATCGAATCCGACAATCGGCGACGACTGCATCAGGTCGAGGGCCTTGCCCTTGGGCATGGTTTCCGTGGCCGGGATGTCGAGCAACACGACGTCGCCCAACTCGGCCGCCGCACACCAATGCGCGCACGTGGCACCGACGTTTCCGGCACCGACGATGGTGATTTTGGCACGTTTCATGGGAACCCCCAGTTAGGTGTGTCACGCCGCGAGCGTGGTTTTGGTCCGATCGATAATGGACTGAGTATCGGTGGCGGAAGGCGAACGTCAAGGGTCGCGCGACGAATCGCGGCGGGCCGCGTTGGCGAGTGGACGCCCGCTTCGCCAAGAAACTCGCCCGGCGTGCGGATCGGCGCGCCGTCGACGTTGGGCCAGCATCTCACCTAGAGCGCGACGCGACCGCGCGCAAGAGGCGGAGGATATGCAAGGTAAGTAAGCCGCGTAAACATGTGTGGTTTACACGCCGGCAAATTGATTTACGCGATACGTCGGCTTGCTCCGATTCGACTTAATAGGACCAGTAATCCAATCCCAAATGCAACGAGATCGCTCGTGCTTGCCAGCGCGAAGCAACGTTTCTGGCTTAGCTAGCTTCGAGGGAGAGATCGATGGTGGCAGATCGCTGGGTAAGAAGATTGAATCGGCGGGCGAGCACGGCCCTGCTGGCAACGCTGGCGGTCGCGGTTTGTTGTTGGACGAGCGACGCCCAAGCAGATGAGAGCGCGTTTCGCCGACTTCCCTCGACTGGCCTGCCGACTGAATCGATTCCAGCGAGGCGGGACGAGAACTTGCGCGTGGCCTCTGCCGAGTCCGTCTTGGACTTCACTCCAGCCGCGTCACCGACAGCCGTCGACGCGCTCACGATCCATGCCGATTCGACTCACGCCGGGGCCGTCGATGCGGCGGCTAGCGAGTCGGTTGCTCTCGTCGTGCCGCCGACCGGCAAGCTCGACTCGTTCATCGAAAAGATCGACGTTAACGGCCACGTTCGCGTGCGCCAGGAAACCGACTTCAACGACTTCGTCAATCCAACGCGCAATCGCCAGCGGCTGCGCGCCCGACTGGGAGCGAATTATCAGGCGACGGAAGAATGGCTGGCGGGATTGCGCATGACGACAGGCGACCGCAAGCTCGCACTTGAGCCGGGCGACCGCAGCGGAGCGCCGTTATCGTATCAGGACGCTGGCGACGTCTTCGACAAGTTCGAGTTCAATCTCGATCGAATATTCATTCGCTACGATCCGGCGTGGCTGCCAAACGCTTGGGCGGTGGCCGGAAAGTTCGAGATGCCGCTGGAGTTTAATCCGTTAACCCGCGGTCCGATCGGCGCGATGGGTTGGGACGAGGCGGCGCATCCCGAAGGCGCGGCGGTCGGGTTCGATTGGAAAAACGTGGGCATCTTCGAGCGCGTGAAGATCGTCGCAGGCGAGTCGGCCGTGCTCGAAGTCAAGGACGCCGACGAAGCGAGCCTGTTCTTCGCACAGGCCTGGGCGGAGATCGCGCTGGGCCCGTATTGGGATTTGGGCGCCGGTGTCGCATTCTTCGGCTGGTACAACCTCAATCCCGACGGCAACACGCAGATCAGCACGGAAAACAACTCTGGAAACGCCGTCGCCGCGAACCTCTTTCGCTCGAAGTTTCGCATCTACAATCCGCTCGTGTCGCTCACCTACGACGACGGCGATCCAACATCGGGTTGGATTCCACTGCGGTGGACCGGCGAGATTTATCACAACACGGCGGCGTACAGCAGCGACGTTGCGAATGGGTACGTCGTCGGCATGGCCGCCGGGCCGGCCGTGCTGACGCAGCAGAAAGGCGACTGGCAGGCGTTTTATCTGTGGACCGAGATCGAGCAGGACAGCGTCTTCACGCCGGTCGCGCAGGACGATTTCCAAGTGGCCACGAACTTTCGCGGACATATCTTCGGCGGGACGTATCTCGTCGCCGATCAAACCGACGTGACCATCTGGATGCTGCTCGATCAGCCGATGGCGCTCGCGCCGGGGGCAGGCTTCGAGTGGCGATTCCGGGCTGATTTGACGCTGCGCTTTTGATCGCGGATCGCTACGGAATCGGAACAGCGGCGTTACGGTCTTCGGCCGCCGGATAGTTGCGAGAGAAACTTCTGAACGAACTCTCCGCCGGGTTGGCGCGGCAATTGCGAATCGGCCTTCTGTTCTGCGCGACGCAGCGACATGACCAAAGGTATCCACTCGGCCGGTTGCCGCTCGCCGGTCGGGCCGAAGCGATACAGCGTCTCCGAAAGTTGCGCGGGCATCTTGACCCGCTCGATGTTATCCGGGCCGGGATCGCGGCAATTCTCCGCCGGCGACGTAACGAGAAACTCGCGACACGCCAGCGGCCGGTCGGGATAAATGCCGCACGACTCGTTCTCCAAGAACGGGCAGGCGACGTCGACGCGAAAGTACTCCACTCCCAACTCGCCGCGGGCTTGCTCGTCGGGAAGTTGGTGCGCCGTGGCGAGGCGATCGAGCAGGCCAGCGCGTTCGTAAGCGTCCACGGCGTCGGCGAAACGGCGCTGGATCGTGGCGCGGCGCTCGTCGTCCATTGACGCCACGAGCGCGGAGAGTCGACGCGCTTCCGACGGCGCGACGGGAACGAGCTGCCGACAACACGCTCCGCAACCGGCACAACAGGATATCGGCTTGCCGACTCGGGCCGTTTCCTCCTCGGCCAGCGACACAACCTCGTTGTCGAACTGTTGCAGAATCGGCAGCAATTCGGTCAGGTCGAGCGGCGTCATCGGCGCAAGGACGGTCACCGGCCGCCGGCTTTCACCGAACGTCAAATTGAGGCGGAACTCGGCCGCGGCATCGGTTGCGCGAACCGGTTTCGTCGCGGCCGTCTTCTTGGTCGGTTTCTTGCCGCCTCGTTTCGTCACTGCTGGCACCGCTTTGTTAGTGCGTCGAACTTCGCCTTCATGGCTTCGCCACCCAATTCAGGATACAGCGCCGCCAGCAATGTCACCACGCGCAGCGCCTGACGCCGATCGCCCAGTCGTTCGTGCAGCGAGGCGACTTCGTACTTCGCCGCGAACCACGCGGCGGTCGCCGGTCGGGACTTGCTTTCGACGAGCCGCCATTGTTCGAGCGCCGCGGTGAGCGTATCGCCGTCCTCGCCGGCGGATAGCAAGGCGGCATATCCGCGCTGCACGGCAGCGTCGCCGCGGAACTCGTTCGCCAGCTTGCGATACGCGACGAGCGCTTCATCGCGTCGGCCGGCGGCTGCCAGCGCATCGGCTACCGCGCGTCGCGACGCCGCAGTACTCTTCGTCGCGCCGGCCGCATCCGCCCTTTGAACCACAGAGAGCAACTTCCCGGCAGAAAGTTCAACGGCCGCGATGCGACGAGCGGCAGCGCGATCATTTGACTTCGCCGTTCGCATCGCCGCCAATGCGGCCAACAACTCTTGCACGCCCTCGGCCGTTGGCTTGCCGTCCGCGGGCCCGTCAGATGCGCCGTTTGCTTTGCATGAGTCGATCAAGCTGTGCACCGACTTTTCCGCGGTATCGAATTCGCCCCGAGCCGCCAACGACTCGACTTCGAGCAACGCAACCGTCGCGAACCACTCGAGCGGAGCATCCGCCGCGTGGGTTTTGGCCTCGCGCAAGAACGCCGCTGCCTCGCCCACAGAACTTGCAACGTACCGTAGCCGAAGCTTGGCTGCCGATGTCACCGCCGTGCGCTGTGCGGAAGAAAGCGTCGCCGGCCATGTTCCATCCGAGCCGACCGCGATCGCCTCGAACCAACCAGCCGCGGCGGCGGCGTCCTTTTCCGTGGCCTTGCGAGCAAACACTTTGTCGTAGCACAACGCCGCACCAACGACGGCACTCTCGAACGCCGCGGCCGTTGGTCGAACCTGTCGATATGCCGCGGCGGCTTCCGCCCACTTGCGTTCGCCTTGCAGCGCCCGGGCGAGCCACAACCGAGCATCGTCCGCCGTCGCCGATTCGCTCCACAGCCGCAAATGTTCGGCGATCAAATCGCGATACTCGCGCGACCGCGGTCCAAACGCATGCGCCGCGTTCCAGGTCGCCTGCAAATGGGCCTTGGCCGCATCGGCATGCTTCGGCGAACCCCGAGCCAGCGATGCATACCGCGTCATGGCTTCTTCAAGCCGCTTTCGCTGCTGTTCGACGGCCGCCGCCGTCAGCGCCAGTCGAAAGGCCAAATCGTCGTCGCCCGTGCCGCGCGCGGCTTCGGCGGCGCGGTCGTAGGCGCGAACCGCCTCGTCGGCGCGGCCGGTATGCAGAAAGTTCTCGGCCGCGCTCGCCAACAACGTGGCATCGTTGGTGCCGGTTCCCGCGGCAATCGTGGCGGCGGCCCGTAGTTTCGCACGGCGCGACCAGTAAGGTTCATGTTGCTCGTCGATTCGTCGCACGAGCGTCGCCGCCTGACTCTGTCGGGCCGTCGTGGAAGCGGCATCGCCCGTCTCATGGGCAGCTCGCCACGCGGCAAGTACGACGTACAATCGCAAGTCGTCCAACTCGCCGGCATCCACGCCGCCGGCGACGATGGCATCGGCATCGAGCAGTTCGAGCGCCGCGTCGAACTGACTGGCACCCTCAGACAACATCGCCCGCTCGATCATCAACCGTGCGTCGACCCACGCTGGCCGCGACTTTGACGCAAGCTGTTCAATGCGAGCGAGCGCTGGATCGCTGCGGCCGAGCTTGCGTTCGACGCTCACGCGATCAACGCGGGCCTGCCATACGACCTCGTCCTCGGAATTCGCCGCCGCCAACGGTTCGAGCAGTCGATCTGCCTGCGCGAGCGCGTCGATCCGATCGTTGCCGCCAGCGGTGTAAGTCTCGGCAATCTCCTGCTGAGCCTTGGCGATTTGGTAACGCACGTTCCGCTCCAGCGCGAGTAGTTCGTCCGCGGAAAGTGCGTCGGCATTGGTCGGTGAGCTGCGCGTAGCGTTGCGCAATGCCACCGCCACGTCGTCGCCGAGAACTGTCAACCGCCCGATGGCTTCGCGGAGATACTTCTGCGCCGTCGCGGGCAGCGTCGCGTCGGCGGGGATTAATTCCGATTCATGGCGGGCAAGTTCGCCGCGCCCCCGAGCGACGAGCGCGTCTTGCAAGCGGAGGATAATCGCTCGCGGATGATCGGCGTGCCCTCGCAAGTAGTCGTCGATGGTCCGTGACGCGGCCGACCACAATTCGTCACGAGCTTGCGGAGGCGAATGAACGGCGTGCGCTGCGAGAGTTCGCGACAGTTCCAACACCAGCTCGCAGCGGGTTCGCGACGCCAAGTCCTCGCGGGCCAACTTTTCGCGGCAGAATACTTCCGCGACTGTATAAAGACTACGTCCGCGGAGACCGGCCAACATCGTCGCATCCGCCTGCCAATCAGCGTTCGGCCAGGCGGCCGGTCCGTCGACGACCAGTGGCGATTCCATCTCGGCCTTCGCCTTCGCACCTTCGTCGGGCCGCTGCGCAAATGCGATTGCGACGCACGTCAGAAACGCGCCCGCGCAGACGAACGCGAACGCGACGTCGCTGTATCGCCTCGCCAAGTCTCGCCGTTTGTGTGGCACGTTGATCTGCATCGTCGCGTTCGTCGTCGATCGAGGTGCTGGTTACTCGGCTTTCGCCGCGAACTGAATCTTCGCAAACCCTTCGAGGCGGCAGACGTCGTAAACGTCGATGCCGTCTCCTAGCGGGACGTCGCCATCCAGGTCGAGTACGACAGCGAGCGTTGCCGCCGGCGTGTTGACGCTTTCCATTTGCTGGCGAATCGCCGCCAATTGTGCCCGCACTTCGGCCGGTCCGCCGAGCGGCCGTTCACTGAGCGACCACACCGTACGCCCATCGACCCGTTGGCCACGCAAGGCGATGCGTTCTAAATCCAACTCCTGCGGATCGACGATCGTGGCCTTGGCGGCCCCGCTCGTCGCCGCGAACCGCGAGGGCAGGATCTCCTCGATTGTCGCGTAGCTCGCCGTGCAGATGAAGAAAATCAACAACTGAAACACGACATCGATCATCGGCGCCATCACGCTCTCAAAACCGACGGGATCGCGTTGGATGGTGGGACGACGCATGAGAGGCAGGCTTGAGGTTGTAGGCTTGAGGAATGCCAGTCGACGCGGCTGTCAATGTTGCACTCTTAGAGCGGTTCGCGAGTCACCGAAAAGTTGGCGTTGGTGATGCCGGCATCGGCACAGGTTTTCAGTACCGGTTCGATGTGAGCGAACGGCGTATCGCGATCGGCCCTGAGTCGAACTTCCAGGCCGCCGTCGTGTTTGGCGTTCTCGACGCGGAGCCGCGCGGCAAGCTCGTCGCGTTCGACGTGTTGCCCACCGAGCATCGTCGCGCCATCGGCCAGCACATTCACGGTCACGCGCGGCGTCTGGTCGTCGATCGGCTCACGCCCACTCTGGGCCGTGGGCAGATTTAATTCGACGTCGATCTCTTGGCGCGACCAGTGCGACGCGACGAGGAAGAAAATCACGAGCAGAAACGTAATGTCGATCATCGGCGTGATGTTAAAGCCGAGACCGCGAGATCGGTGGCGAACTGGCGGTTTCATGCCGGCGATCTCCCCGTCGGCGGCGGTGGCGGGACGGGCGCTGCTCCCGCGGATCCTGCTGCTGCCGATGTCGCGGCGGAAGCGGTGCTCTGCGGCGCGTGCGTTACCTTGCCCCGCTGGCGAACGAATCGCTTGAGCGGCAGCGTGGCGTGTTCGGCGGCGTAGATGGCTTCGGCCACCAGCTCGTCGACGCGGTTGCGGAGCATCGCGAAGGCCGCCAGCGACGGAATCGCGATCATCAACCCGACGACGGTCGTGACCAATGCCGTGTAAATTCCCTCGGCCAATTCGGCTGGCCGCGCGGCACCCTGTGTCTCCGCCACTTGTTTGAAGGCCATAATCATGCCGGCCACTGTGCCCAGTAGCCCGAGCATCGGCGCAATGCTGGCGATCACGGAGAGATACTCGACTCGCCGCATCAACCGCGCGGATTGCTCGGTGGCCGCTTCCTCCATCGCCTTCTCGACGGCATCCCAACCGCCATCGGCCTCGCCCAAACCGCGGGAGAGTACGAACGACAGGAAGCTGTCCTGTTGCCGGCACTGGTTCTGTGCGGTGGCCAATTGCCCGGCCCCAAGTAGACTGCGAATCTCCTCGCTCAGCTTAGGTGGGATCAATACGTCGCGACGGATCGTCAGCCACTGTTCGATGGCCAGCGCCACCGCCGCGATGGAGGCCAAAATCAGCACGACCATGATCGAAATGCCGATCGGACCGCCGGAAAACACGATCTGCCAAAACGTGTAGCCCTCCTCGACACCCGAGGTGTTTGCAGCATCGCCCGCGCCAAGAGCCAACGCCGGCCAAACCAAGACCGCGAGCGCACCGAGACACGATGCAACGACAACGCACTTACGCCAACTGCCTCCGGCCATTCGTTCCTCGTCAGTTTCCGTTCGTCGTTTATCGAATCGCCAAGCTATACGTCGAACCGCTCATTGCGGCAACCGATCCGATCTTCTCGGCAGGTGCGTCGCACCCGACTTTGCGGCTTCACGCACGTCTGCATAGTCTCGCTGCAACTCTCGCGACAGCACGTTCGCTTCGTCGGTTCGCCCCGCTGCGCTCAACGCCCGCGTTGCCTCGTCGAGCGACGCCGCGCACAGCGATCGTTCGTCGGCATAGCCGATCGGCACGCGTAGCAACGTTGCCACCGCCTGATCGGTTTTTCCCGCCGCGAGCAGCGTCTGTCCGAGAACGAAATACGGCCCACCGCGCAGCGGCACATCGATGCGCTCGACAACCGCTTGCCGCCGCGTTATCTCGCTTTCGTCGACACCGGCTCGCGTCGTTCGCCAGCGCTGTGCCTCGGCCAGCAGCGCAATGCGTTGGTCGCGGTCTGTTGTCAACCGCTGTAGCGCCGTCATCGCATCGCCGGCATCAGGCGTCGCGACGAGATGACTCGCTCCGATCAGATTCGCCGCGCTGTCGCCGGCCGCATCGAGCCACGCCCGAGCCTGTCGCTGCGAAACGACGAGCGGATCGACCGCCTGCCATGCCAGCGGAATCGATGCATACTGTGCGGACGTCGCCGAGCCTCCGGCGAGTTGCAGAAATACTTTGCCCGCCGAGTCGCCGTCGCCTACCGCGCGATAGCAACGCACCATCCGCGCCAGCATCTCTCGCCGCACCCACGGCCGCTGCTCGCCGCGAATCGCATCGGCGAATCGCTCGGCCGACTCCTTCCAGGCCAGCTTCGAGAAAAGCGCCTCCGCCTCGTCGTGAGCCGCCGAGCGCGTGGTTTCGATCCGCACGATCTGATCGGCCGAATGCACCACATCGCGCCCGCCAACCGGCCGCAATCGCAACTCGCTCGCCGTGAATTCAACGACGGTACCCGTCCGCTCGACGACAGAGCCGCCGGGCGTGCGCAACGTCACGGTGTCGGCGGCCAGCGGCACCGCGGCGCACGATGCTATGAGTACGACATTTCCGCATTGCCTCACAACGAATTGTCGAAAACCGTTATTCATACTCGCCAGCTCTCTCGCCAAGTCGAACGCTCGAACTAACGACGTAAACAAAGTCTTTTTGTAGTTCACTTCCACGCCACGCTCATGTCGGCACACGGAATCGCCAAGGCTTCGCAAGCTCTGTGATTCCCTGTGCTCCCCCTCTGCGCACTCTGTGGTTAGACGAACCGGGTCGTTTCGTAGACTCGCCGTCATCGCCGGCCCAACGCGTTCGTATCCACATACGCCGCCTGACCTTGGTTTCGCCGCGCAAGCATCAGCATCATCGCATTCGGCCGTCCCGACCCCGCGCCGAATTCAATGGCGTTGATATACGCGCCGCCGCGATTGAGCTTCGTCACGCGGTCGATCGACGAAAGCGTCAGATCCTGGCCATCGGTCAAAAAGAAAACCACGTCCGGCCGCATGTTGACCGCCATCACCAGGGCGTTCTCCGGATTCGTACCGCCGCTCGGCGAAACGCTCGACACAAATCGCTCGGCGAGCGTACGGTTCGCCTCATTGCCGAACACCAGCCGACCGCGCTGGCCCGTCGGATTGAACACAACCGGATCGGCATGGTTGAAGAAAATGATCTGAAACTGGTGCGTCCGCTCGAGGTTTCGCAGGCTGGCGACCAACTCCGCTTTGGCCGCGGCCATCGGCCGGCCGCGCGGCTCGCTCATGCTGTCGCTACGGTCGAAAACGTACACGAACTTGTAGCCCGTCCCCTCGACGCCGAACACCTTCGTCCGCACGCTGCCGCCAACCGTCGTATTCGCGCCGCTCCCTCGCGTGGCGTCGCCGGCATTGCCAACCAAGCCGTCGGCGACCGCCCCCGGGATCGCCCCCGGTGCGTCGGGCAGAATGTCCTTCGCATCGAGCGGCGACTCCTGCTGTCCCGGCGTCGCCGACAGACTATTGCCCGCATCCTGCTGGCCCGCGGCGGCGGGGTCGTCCTCCTCGGCCGCATTCTCGTCTTGCGTCGGGGCCTCGAAGTACTCGCGGCGGTCGTCGCGGTCTTGCGAAAGTACGATGCCGACCTCGCGCGCCGGCTCGTCGGCCGCGCCGCGCGGCACCGTCGCCGTCAGCGTGGCGGCCAACAGCATCGCGGCGACATGCAGCACGGTCGAGATCAACCAGGCCGGCACGTGCAAGCGGCCACGCATGGGAAAGCCTTTGTAGATAAGGAATTACGACGTGTTCACCCAATTCTAGGACCGCCCAAGGGCAGCGTCAACGAACGGCCCGCGCCGCAGTTCGATATGTGCAGCCCCGTATCGAACTTGGGCCTCCACGACGCACTTGGCCGTCGATCCCCCGTCCGTATAATCGCACCTTCCGGCCTAATCTGTTCCCGATGCGGCGGTAAGTCCGGCCGATTTTTCCGCCACACTCCACTTCTCGCCCCGACGCGCGGAGCCACTTTTGCAGATCATCCAATATCCTCACCCCACGCTCCGTCATGTATCGAAGCCGTTGCAGCGCTTCGACGCACCGCTCCGCCGCATCGTCGACGAGATGTTCGAGCTGATGTACGCCGCCAAGGGCGTAGGTCTGGCGGCCAATCAAGTCGACCTGCCGCTGCGGTTCTTTCTCGTCAATCTCGAAGCCGATCCCGCCGCGAGCGACCAACAACGCGTGTTCATTAACCCGGTGATCTCGCGCCCCAAAGGCCAAAAAGTCGGCGAGGAAGGCTGCTTGAGTCTGCCCGGCCTCTACGGCGACGTCAGCCGCAACGAGCGGATCACGATCCACGCCTACGATCTCTCCGGCAACGAAATCCGCGAGGAAGTCGACGGCATGCTCGCCCGCGTGATTCAACACGAGACCGACCACCTCGACGGCGTCCTTTTCATCGACCGGCTTGCGCCAAGCGCCGTTCCCGCGGCACGCGAAGCGATCGACGACTTCGAAGCGATCCACGCCGGACGCAGCCAACGCGGCGAACTGCCCAGCGACGAAGAACTGGCGAAACGCCGGGCCGAGTGGGAATCAAAGTACTGTTGAGCGCCGACTGCGTACCTCCGCGATGCATCGCGCAACCTCGCCCTGCCGCAGCGCGGCCTCGAACGCTTCCTCGTCGCGGTAAATTGCGTGGCTAAGAAACCGCACCGCCCAATTGTGCGCCAGCGGACTGATCGCGATCACCGCCCGGCCGTGCTGGAAAGCCTCCCACATTTCGATGGCCGTCCCCATCGACGCCTCTGGCACGCAAGCAATCACCGCGTCCACCTCGCGGCACAACTCGTTGTGATGGAAGAAAACCGCCCGGCCCTTCTCGTCGTCGTAGTCGAGCGAGTTCTGATGATCGGCCATCGGGTCATATAGATCGGCGTCGCTCAGGTGCTCGACGATCAGCCGCTTGATCCGCTCGCGGTACGACTGATTGTGCAGCACCGAACCAAGATGCGAACCTTGCATGATGCCGGCCAGAAACAAACGCATGCAAAGATTCTCCGTCAGAACAATGGACGGTATACGTACATCGCGGCGATGAGGACGCGAGCCTATCTCAGATAGTACAGCGACGCCATCGCGCCGACGACGAGAATGGCTACCAACGTCGCGTCCGGTTCGACGATTCGCCGCCGCTTCTCCACCTGATAAATCTGTCCCGTAATCGCCACGGTCGTCACGACGATGACGTACAACGCCGTGATCGCGTTCGTGGGGTCGACGACGGCCAGCAATGAACCACTATGGGCGGCGTCGATCGGCGCAAGCAGCGCCATATTGATGGCGTTGCTGCCGAACACATTGCCGACGGCCAGGTCGAACGCACCCATGCGAACGGCCGCCACCGTGGCGACCAATTCGGGCAGCGTCGTGCAGATCGCCACTAGCGCGGTGCCGACGAACGTCTCGCCCAGGCCCGTCATTTCGGCGATGTCGCCGGCCGATTCGGCCAGAAACGGTCCGGTCATGAAAATCGTGGCTGCCGCCAGCGCGAAGAAAATCAACGCCTTGGCGAGCGACGTTTCGCCCGCCGGCTGCCGTACGTCCTGCGGTCCTTCGACGGCCTCGCCGGCGGAATATCGCTGGTCGAAATAAATCAGTCGCACGCCGCCGATGTACGAGATCAACACGACCCACGGACCGACGCCAATGCCAAGAAACTCATACGGCAGCCGCGATCCGATGAGAATGCCGACGGCCGCGATGGCAACCAGCGCGATGCTAACCGCCGCCGAGAGCGAATGCGCCGCAGAAGCGTGCGAGAACATCTTGCGGCGGCTGCGATGCATCAAGTCGGCGACCGCAAGAATCAGCAGGTTGCACAAACACGCACCCATCAGACCGGCAACCGCCAAGTCGGGCATCCCCAAACGAATCGCGTTCAAATCGACGGTCAACTCCGGCAACGAAGTCGCGGCGGCCATCAGCACGCTCCCCACCAGCAAACGGCCCAGACCCGTCAAATCGGCGATCGCATCGCCATAGCGAGCCAAAAACGTCCCGGCCACCACAATCACGGCGGCACTGGCAAGAAACTGAAACAAGACGGCAGCCATCGGCATCCTTTCGATCGGCGAACCCTTGCGGCGAGGCGATGCGATTGGCCGTACAGTCTACACGCCGCCTAGCGGAATGACATGGGCAGCCCGGCGAATCCGTCGCCAAACGCCGCCTCCATCGTGTCAAAACCACCGCGACCGGGCGTCTCGCGCAGAGACAACGCGCACCGTGTGCTCAACGTATGCCGATTCGGCGAACTCACGATGAAACGAAACCTTGAAGCCCAACTCCTCGCCTGCCGGCAAGACCTCATAGTATCCAACTTCCTGGCTGGCATCGGTGAGCTTGCCGCCGGCGTCCTGAAACTCGACGTGAAACACGAAGTCCTTCCAATCGACGTCGCTACCATTTCGCACGCGGCCGATCACCGCGACCGT
>JAJDEG010000518.1 GCA_029259895.1 Planctomycetota bacterium | reverse complement strand
GCTACTCCGGAAAATACAGCATCCGCCCACAGCTCTTGCACGCTACGGCGACGGCCGATTTAAGATGGCTGAGCATGTTGGGCGTGAGTTGCTGATAGCACCCGCCGCAGCAATCGCCCTCGACCTCGGCCAGCGCGTCGTCTCCTTTGGAGCGGACCACGCGATCGTAACCGTCGCGAAAGTCCGCCGGCAAGTCGACCTCAAACGCCTTCAATTCGGCGTCGACGCGGGCGATGTCCGCTTCAATAAACGAACGTTGCGAATCGACGGACGCTCGCACCTTCACGGCCTCTTCCTTGCCTTTGCCAAGATGCTCCTGGGCCTTGGCAACGTGTGCCTGGGAATCGTCGACTTTACCCAGCGCGTCGAGAATCTCGTCTTCGAGCACGCTCATCGCCACTTTGTCCGCCGAAATTTGCTCGAGCAGCGCCTGGTATTCGCGATTCGTGCTGCACCCCGACAGCTTCACGTTCAGGCTGGCGATCTTGTCTTCTTTGCTGCGTAGCGTGAGTTGTTTCGTGTCGACAGACTTGCGCGCGGCCAGCGACTCGGCCTTGACTTTCGCCAACTCGTCTTCGAGTCGCTTGACGTTGGCTTCGTGGGCCCGAATCTGCTTCGGTCCCCGTTCGTGCCGCTCGCGCAAATCGGCTAACTGCCGGTGACACCGGTGAAGGTCGCGAAGCAGGGCAGCGGTTACGCTCATCTCGTTGGGGCTCCTTCTCTGCTGCCATTATAGCGGCGCGCGACGGCTTCCGCTCGTTTTTTTCCTGCCGAGCCACGTGGCCGGACCGTCCAAATTGCCAAAGTTCGCGAACGAGCCGAGAATTCGCGCAGGCGAATGCCATGCAAACCGCCCCCGCGCAGGGCAGCTCTGGTGGATGGCCCACTCGCGTGCGTCGCCAGGGCGGCAACGACCACGAAGCGCTACGCCGTCTCGATCGCCATCAGCCGATCCGTAAGATACCGCAGAATGTCGCGCACGGATATCACGCCCGTTATCCGATCTCCGTCGGTTATCGGCACGTGGCGGAATCCGCCAAGGTCCATGCGGTGCAAAGCGAATGCAATCTTGTCGTCGTTCTGCAGCGTGGCCGCCGGAACGGTCATAAATTGCGAAACGGGCTGCTTGCCGTGCGCCGCGAAATCTGCCCCCAACCGCATCAGGGCGTCGCGTTCGCTGAATATTCCCAGCACGTGGCGTTCGTCGTCGACCACCACGGCGCAGCCCACGCGATGATCGTGCATCAATTTGACGACCAGCGACACTGGTGCGTCTGGCTCGACGACCAGCGGTTCGCGTGGTTCGAGCAGGGCAACGCGATCCTTCATGATCGCCCGCTCCAGCGACGTCGCCGGCCGCGGCATCGACTGCGCGATCAGCGGCTGCTCGCAATCCTCGCAAACGTCCGCGCCGTCGATGTTCTCGTGTTCGCAGTAAGGGCAAACGAGCATGTTTCGACTCCGTAACGCTTATTCCGTCCGCGATGCCAATTCTCTGTGCGACTAAACGATCGTCGCTCTTCTACGCAACCGTCCACGTCTCGCCCGACTGGAACAGCTTGTTCAAATCGCCGTCGCCGCGCTTCTTGACCGCTTCGTCGATCTGCGCGTGCAGGCGTTGCTCGAAGATCGGTCGCTCGACGTAACGCATCACGCCGATTGGCACCGGAAACTCCGGATGCCGCATCCGCGACAGCAAATACGCCAGCGTTGGCTCCTCCAACTTTTCATCGTGAAACAGCAAGTCATCCTCGCTGATCCCCTTGCCCAGCTCAACGACCTCGGGCGTGATCCCGTTGAGGCGAATCCCCTTGTCGCGGTTCTTGCCGAAGATCATTGGCTTGCCGTGCTCGACTTCGAGCGTCGTGTCGGCCTTCGTGTTGCGATCGGTAAGGTACTCGAATGCTTTGTCGTTGAAGATGTTGCAGTTCTGATAGACCTCGACGAAGGACGTGCCGCGGTGTTCGGCCGCCCGACGTAGCGTTTCACTCAAGTGCTTGATGTTGACGTCGATCGAGCGCGCGACGAACGTCGCTTCGGCCCCGATCGCCACCGAGAGCGGACTGAGCGGATTGTCGACCGAGCCGAACGGCGTGCTCTTCGTCACCTTGCCCAGCGGCGACGTTGGCGAATACTGCCCCTTCGTCAGTCCATAAATCTGGTTGTTGAACAGCACGATGTTGATGTCCAGGTTGCGGCGAATCGCATGCAATAAGTGATTGCCGCCGATCGACAGTGCGTCACCGTCGCCCGTGATGACCCACACCGACAAATCCGGATTGGCCACTTTCACGCCCGTCGCGATGGCGGGCGCGCGGCCGTGAATGCTGTGCATGCCGTACGTGTTCATGTAGTACGGAAACCGGCTCGAACAGCCGATGCCGGAAACGAACACGATCTGGTGCGGCGGAATTCCCAGCGACGGCAGCATCTTCTTCATCTGCGCCAGGATCGAATAATCGCCGCAGCCCGGACACCAACGGACATCTTGGTCGCTGGCGAAGTCGGCGGCTTTGAGAACGGGCAAGGCAGGTAACGCGTCGGTACTCATGGTGATATCGAATAAAATGACGAGATTGATCCAAGGCTCGCGGTCGCAGGAAAAACGCCCCCTGGCGATCGGCGATCGATCTAACCTCGAAGTTGATTAAGCTCTCTGATTTCCAAACGCCACTACAAATACTTCCCGAACGCCTCAATGAGTTCTGAAACGGTGAACGGCTTGCCTTGTACTTTGTTAAAGCCCTTGGCGTCGACCAGGTACTCGCCGCGAATGAGCAATCGTAGTTGTCCCTTGTTCAGTTCCGGGATCAAGACGTTGTCGTACTGCTTGAGCAATTCGCCGAGATTGGCCGGCATCGGATTCATGTATCGCAAATGGGCGTGGGCGACCGACTCACCTCGCGCCAGCATGTGGCGAACCGCCGTCCGGCACGAACCGTACGTACCGCCCCAGCTCAGCACCAGCAGCTTGCCCTTGTCCGGACCTTCCACCGTTTGCGGCGGCAGTTCCTTGGCGATGTCGGCCACTTTCTTGGCCCTTAGATCGACCATCTCTTGGTGATTCATCGCCTCGTAATTGACGTTGCCCGTGATGTTCTGCTTTTCCAACCCGCCGACGCGGTGTACCAATCCCGGCGTACCCGGCAAGGCCCACGGCCGCGCCAACCGTTCGTCGCGTGCGTAAGGCTGAAACTCGTCGCCGTTGGACAGCGGTCCCGGATGCTTGACGTCGATCTTTTCCAAGTCCGCGACGTCCGGCACTTGCCACGGTTCCGAACCGTTGGCCAGGTAACCGTCCGTCAACACGAACACGGGCGTCATGTATCGGGTGGCGATTTTCCATGCTTCCAGAATCACGTAGAAGCAATCGACAGGACTTTGGGCGGCGATAATCGGCATCGGACATTCGCCGTTGCGGCCAAACATCGATTGCAACAAGTCGGCTTGCTCGGTCTTGGTCGGCAGCCCCGTACTCGGCCCGCCGCGCTGGACGTTGATCACGATCAGCGGCAATTCCATCATCACCGCCAAGCCCAGCCCCTCGCCCTTGAGCGCGATGCCTGGCCCGCTCGACCCGGTCACGCCCATCTTACCGGCAAACGCGGCCCCGATTGTCGACGTCACGGCGGCGATTTCGTCTTCGGCCTGAAACGTCATCACGCCGAAGTTCTTGTGCTTGGCCAACTCGTGCAGGATGTCGCTGGCCGGCGTGATCGGATACGTGCCGTAGAAAATTTCGTGACCGCTCAGCTTCGACGCCGCGATCAGTCCCCAGGCGGCCGCCTGATTTCCCATGATGCTGCGGTAGATACCCGGTGGCAGCGCGGCGCGGTCGACGATGTACTGATTCGGCATCGCCTCGGTGGTTTCGCCGTAGTGAAACCCTGCCTTGAGCACCTTGCGGTTGGCCTCGGCGACGTCCGGTCGCTTGCCAAACTTGTTCTCAATGAATCGCAGCGTGGGATCGAGCGGCCGATCGTACAGCCAGAACACCAACCCCATCGCGAAGAAATTTCGGCAGCGGTCGGCGTCCTTCTGGCCGAGGCCCAACTCCGCCACGGCCTCGCGGGTGATCTTGGTCATTTCGACGCTGATCAGCTTGTAGCTGTCGAGACTCCCGTCTTCCAGCGGATTCTTGGCGTAATGCGCCTGTTCGAGCCCCTTCTTGTCGAACGCCTCGGCGTTGACGATCAGCAATCCGCCGGGAATCAATCCTTCCAAATTCGTCTTCAGAGCCGCCGGATTCATCGCCACCAGGGCGTCGACTTCGTCGCCGGGCGTGTAAATCTCCTTGGACGCAAAGTGGATCTGAAAACCGCTCACGCCCGCCAGCGTTCCGCGCGGCGCGCGAATTTCCGCCGGAAAGTCCGGAAACGTCGCCACGTCGTTGCCGACAATCGCCGACGTCGTCGTAAGCTGGGTTCCGGCCAATTGCATGCCGTCGCCGGAGTCGCCGCAGAATCGAACCGTTGCCGCGTCGAGTTTAACGACCTGTTTCTGAGTTCCCATCGTTGTAGTGGACATTGTCGATCGCGTGTTCCTCGCGGACCCGAAGCGGGCCCGTTCAAATTATTGTGTCGACGCAAACAAAAGCAACGGCTCGTCGACCGTCGGCGAGCTTGCCCGCGCGGCGGGCGATACAGACGCGACCCCGCCCAGCGCGGAATCGATTCGATGTTAGGGCACTGCCATTCATCGGATTGACCACTGAGCGAAGGCTGCCCGCACTCAGCGAAAAGTGTCGTCGGTGGGTCGCCGCTCGCAGTGCCTCGTGCTCGTTGCTCGGCGATGGTTTGCCATCACGCGCCTTCGCGATCCTGCGCGACCAGACGCGGTTCCGGCGGTAGGTTGTAAATTGCGTTGGGAAAATGTTCGACCAGAAAATGCACGATCCCGCGCACTTTCAACAATCCGAGTGGGCGATCGTCGTCGTCGACCACCGGCAAGTGCCGATAGCCGCCCTCCGACATCTTCAGAATGGCTGTCGCCACCGTGTCCGATTCGTGAAGCGTCACGGGATCGCGCGCCATCACGTCCTCGATCGGCGTCGCCATGTTGGCTTCCGTCGCCAACAAACGCAGCACGTCGCGCTGCGTAAAGATGCCCGCGACTTTCTCATCCCGACAGATCAGCACGCAACCGGTGTTGTGTTGTCGCATCAGCACCAACACGTCGCGCAACGACATCCGCGGCGGCACGCAGAGCGGTTCCTTTAAGCCGGCGTGACGAACCGTCTCTGTGTTGAGATTGAGCTGAAAGTCCACAACCGGGCCTTTGTTTTTTGGGCCACTTGCCTAGGAAGCGCCGCGACACGACGAATCGTCGTACGGACGCCTGCCCAAGTATGCGTCGCAACTGCGCTGACCCCGCGCACAAAATGCAGCCGTAAAAACGGTGCCGCGACGCCCCTGAACTGTACCACGATCGATCGCCGGAATAAACGGCAAAACCAGAAAATTCGCCCACTCGTTTGCGGAGAGCAAGTATTCTTCGCTTCGTCGTGCATTGCATGCGTCGCACGGCGACAAACTCGTTGAAATGCGCTTCGCTGTAGGTCGGCGCGCCATGCTGGCCGCATTCGCCGAAGACGCTCCCGGGGCAAGCGTCACTGCCTCATACCGCACGCGAAGGGGGTCCGAACGTTCGCGCCGCAAGGCCGAGCTCGTCCCCGCGCTCTACAGCCAAAATCCGTCTAACAAGCCAAATGCCCAGTCAGCCGGCTGTCGGCTTGCCCGGGCTGTCGCCGTAGAACTTGGTGATATCGATCCCGCCGCGGTGTTCTTCTTCGAGCAGCTTCAACCGCGTTTCAAGCCGCTGAATCTGCCGCTGCAGCGTCGGAATCGCATTTGGCGACTCGCTAGCCGTCAACGGTCGCGGAACGGTCGGATAACCAAGCTGCCGCTGGAGCGCCGCAAACAGATACAGCGGATCCTTACGCCGATTTGCCAACGCGATGCGGCCTTCCTTTTCGCCGAACAGCACTGCCTTCGAGGGGGACGACGATTCGGCGGCCGCCACGCCTTCGTCGGAGTCGGCGTCCGCTTGCTGTGCCTGTCGACGAGCGTACAGTTCGCTTCGCACGTAAACCAGATCGGCAAAATCGACGAAGCCCGCCTGCCGCCGAACGGTTTCGATCCACGGTCGCCATTTCGCATCGAAGATCGGGTCGCCGGCGATGGCCTCCAATCCCCGGTCGTAGCCCAATCGGTTGCGGCACAGACACTCGAACTGATACAGAAACATCCCCTGCGGTGTCGTCCCCGCGGCACGGTAGTCGGCCTCGCGGCGAAGTATTTCCAGCGCCGTGCGGAAGTCGAATCGCCCGGTCGCCCGCTCGGCCTCGGCCATCAGGTACGTCTGGAATGGTGTGAAATAATGCGGCAGCTTCGCCATCGCCGTGTGTAGCGTACCGGTCAACCGCAGTTCCGCCGCCATGAAGTCCAGCGCCAGCGGCAGCTTCGTCGTCGACAGCACCTCGTCGCGCAGCGACTTTAGCAATTCCTGCGCCGACTCGCTCAATGCCATCCGCTCGATCATCGAGCGGAAGAAATAGGACTGTTCGACGTATTCTTCGCGTTCGAGCATGAGTCACTCGTTGGGTGCCTTGCAAGCACTCGGCGTTCGTCGCGCGGATGCAAGACGTATGAATCGGGACGCAATACCCACGCCGCACATCACTTCGTCGCGCCGCGCGGCTTGAGTCGCTCGTCGAGGAAAGCAATGCCCGCCTCGAGCGCTTCGCCATCGAACATGGCCTGGATGTGCCCGGCCTTCTCCACGACGTGCATTTTCGCCGGCACTTTCGCCGCCGACAACAATCGCACCATCGCCTCCGGGCTGACGCGGGGCACCAACAGGTCCGCGCTGCCGTGAAAGAAGAACATCGGCGGATCATCCGCGGTGATGTGCGTCGTCGGCGAGGCCTCGCGGTATACGTCCGGCTTTTCCCCGCGCGTCCCGCCCAGCCAATAGCTCAAAGCCTTCGCGCCGCGCGGCAACAACTCGAAGTTCAACGGCGCTCCGCCGGCCACGACCGCCTGCAAGCGCGCGCTCGGCTTCCTCGCGTCAGCCGCCGCCATCGGAATGGCTCGCGCCGCGCCGCCGCCTTCTTTCGCCTGAGCGTCCTTGGCTCGATCGTCCTCCAGCACGCCCAACAGCGTCAC
>JAJDEG010000517.1 GCA_029259895.1 Planctomycetota bacterium | reverse complement strand
ACTTCCCATGCTCGACCGCACCGCCGCCTACGATCTCGTTTGTCAATACACCCAGAGCGACAGCCTGCGCAAGCACATGTTGGCCGTCGAGGCGGCGATGCGTGCGTATGCGCGGCGGTTCGCGGCCGAGGGCCACGACGTTGACGAAGAGCGGTGGGGCATCGTCGGCCTGCTGCACGACTTCGACTACGAACGTTGGCCGAACCCGCCCGACCATCCGCTTCAGGGGGCAAAGATCCTTGCCGACCTTGGCTATCCCGACGACGTCATCTACGCCATCAAGTCGCATGCCGACTATCTCGACGACTGTCCGCGAGAGTCGCTGATGGACAAGACGCTGTACGCCTGCGACGAGTTGGCGGGCTTGATTACAGCGACAGCGAGGTTGCGACCGGAAAAGTTCGTCGGCCTCACGGCGTCGAGCGTGAAGAAAAAGTTCAAGCAGAAGAGTTTCGCTGCTGCGATCAATCGCGACGATATTGCCCGCGGGGCGGAAGACCTCGGCGTGCCGCTGGACGAGCATTTTCAATTCGTCGTCGACGCGATGGCCGGCATCGCGGTGGAACTAGGGCTGGCCGCGGACAGCGCGTCGTAAGTGTCGCCCGAATGCTGTTTGCGTCAATCTAAGCCGTGTTGCTTCATGGCGTCGAGCAGCAGGTTGCGCGCGGTCTGGGCTAGGTCGCCCGCTTCCTCATCTGCCTTAGTTGCGTCGGCCGGAAAGCGAAAGGTACTGACGCTTTGTTGCATACCGGCACCCGGCCGTAACGTGTCTAGAAATTGCGACCACAGAATCTGTTCGGCGTCGATTAGGCCGCGATGCCAGAACACGTATCTAGCGAGCGGTTCGTCGCGGAGAATGACTTTGCCAAAGTGGCGCGTCTGTTCGGCTTCGTTGGGTTCCGCCCAGGCTGCGAACAGCAACTGCGGAAACCCCGCAAATTCGGCGTCGGCCGGTTCTATGGCGCGCTCCCAAGTCACGGTGCCGGCATCGGCGTCGTAACGGCCGTTTGTCGCCGCCGGTGGCACGGCGACGTGCAGCTTGGCTCGCAGGCGATCCGACGGCGTCAACAGATTCATTCGCAGAATCTGGAATAAGAAGTCGCCCCCGACATCTCCGGCATTGACCTCGCGAGCAGGCATCCCCAGCGCCGCCATGACGCGGCTTACGATAACTTTCTGCGCGAACTCGGGCGTCGTTTCTATGTAGGCAACAAGCGTTCGTTCGAGACGTGTCTGGTCGCCGAGAAGCGCCATCAATCCAGCGAGCTGCTCGTCGTCTTCGAGCTTGAGCTTTCGCGCCGCCGCCGCGGAAATGATGGCCAGCAATTGCTCGTTCCTCTCCGGCTCCGTCGTTTCTTGCAGTACACGGACGATATGGGGCATGTCGTCGGGCGCGAAATAGTCGCGTTCTATCAGGTACTGAGAAGATCGGAACAGATAATCGTGCAATACGGCGTCCTGGCCATCGAGCGATTGATTGCGATGCGCGGCCGCCGTACTCCAGGCGTCGAGCAATAGATTACTGACGTCGCGGCGCACGGGGCCGTCGAGCAGCGCATGCAGCTTCGGCGCGATCGGGTCGTCCTTCAGTTCTTGGTCCAGCCATCCGATGAGGATGTCCACGAGTCTGTCAAACGCCGCGCGGCGAGCGTCGAGATCGGCTACCAGATCGTCGTTGCCCCTAGCTCGTTCGACATACACGTAAAGATCGCCGAGTGAGGATTGCCACCGCGTGAAACTGCCCGCTCCGCCAATATCATTGGGCAGCGCGCCGCGAAACTCGTCGGAGAATCGGTGCTTCTTCGCCGTTGGAAACGGGACTGCTTCACCGTAATATCCGGCGATGCGCTGCAGCTCCGCGAGCGAAATCGCCTGGATATTCTCGCCCGGCTTGCTCTCGGGCGCGCCTTCGAGGCGAACATTTCCCGTATCCTCGCGCCAGGTCGTTATGTCGCGCTCAATCGCGTCGCCATTGGGGCGCATCTCGACCTCGTACACGTTCCTCGAACACCCGACGATGGCTGCGACTGCGGATATCGCCAACCAATGGACGCATAGGCGCACCATCTTCGCACCTCTCGTACTAGAGAAAGCAGGCTTGCCGCCAACTACGATCCCCGAGAGGAGCCGCATATTCCCGTCTAAGACGGACTCGAAAAGAGTATTACGAGGAAAGAGGCGCGCGTTCGTCGTCTTCGCGCGTTTTTGGCGTTCGGCCTTCCGCCGAATGCTCGCTATGCGGCACGATTTTGGCCGGATGCCGGGCGGATTCCCTTCGGCAGTACCTTAACGTCAATCGACCGACCGTCGTCTTGGCTCTCCGATTCCGCGTCGAAGTTGACTAACTCCCGAATCGCGTAATTCTGTCGATTCGACTGACCGAAGTAGATTCTTGCCGCTACTTCGCCGAGCAGTCCCAAGCTTAAGAATTGAATTGCCGCCAGTCCGCTCGTCACGGCGGCCAACAGCAGCGGATTGCCGGTCATGTCGATGCCCTGGGCGAGTTTCATCGTCAGCGTCGCTGCGCCGCTGGCCGCCGACAGCAGCCCGCACCACAGGCCGATGCGGCCGAAGAGCTTCATGGGGCTGGCGAAGTATTGCAGCATAAACTTGACGGTCACCAGGTCGAGCACGACACGCGTGGTGCGGCCGATGCCGTATTTTGTTTGGCCGAAGCGGCGGGGGTGATGCCGCGTTTCGATCTCGACGCAGCGGGCCCCGCGCCAGTGGGCGAGGATTGGGATGAAGCGGTGCATCTCGCCGTAGAGTTCGAGTTCCTGGGCGATCTCGCGGCGCATGGCCTTGAGCGTGCAGCCGAGATCGTGAATCTCGAATCCAGTGACGCGCGAGATAACCCAGTTCGCGATCTTCGACGGCAGTTTGCGGCTGAGCCAGGCATCCTGCCGCTGCCGTCGCCAGCCGTGGACGACGTCGTAGCCTTCGTCGAGCTTGGCGAGCATCGCCGGAATGTCGCCCGGTTCGTTCTGTAGGTCGCCGTCGAGCGTGACGATCGCGTCGCCCGAGGCGAGTTGCAATCCGGCGTGCATGGCGGCGGTTTGGCCAAAGTTGCGGCGAAAGCGGACGACGCGGACGCGCGGATCGCGAGCAGCAAGCGCGACGAGAGCATTGGCCGTGCCGTCGGTCGATCCGTCGTCGACGAGAAGCAGTTCGTAGGAACGCCCAGTGCATGCCATCACGCGGGTGACGGCGTCGTACAACGGCGCGATGTTGTCTTCCTCGTTGAATACGGGCACGACGACCGAAACATCGACCACGGCAGCCTCCTTGCTGACGAGGGATTTGATCTCGTTGGTCAGGCACCCTCTTGCCTGACGTGCGGTCGCGGCAATCTACGCCGACACGCCACTTGGCGACAACGTCAATCGACCGTCTGCCAGCAGCGCCAGCTAGCGCTGCGCCGTCATCTTGGATCGTTCGGCCGATAGGCGGGGTTTTTCGCCCGGCGGCGGCTCTTCGATGAACACGTCGACTTGCTGGCCCACGAAGACGTCCTTGCGCGGTGGATCGATGGCGAAAATCACTTGCAGTACGCGCGTGTCGATTCGTTCGGTATTGTCGCCGGTGAGCGAGCGTTTCGCGATGACGTAGGGTTCGACGCGGACGAACCGTAGCGGGAACGTTTCGCCGGCGTTGCCGCGGACGGATGCGACCG
>JAJDEG010000516.1 GCA_029259895.1 Planctomycetota bacterium | reverse complement strand
GTGGCGTACGTGCCGGCGTCGACGGTGACTTCGTGCGGGTTGCCGCCGTTGAAGATGACGAAGAACGGCGTGGCAGCAATGGCGGCGTTGCTGGCGAGGCCTTGCCCTTCGGCGTTGGCCTTTTGCACGAGTCGCGTCTGCAAGTCGTCGAAGAGACTGACGATGTCGATCAGATCGCCGAAGTTTTCCTGGACGAATGGGATCTCGGCGAGGCCGAGGACGTTGAGGTTTCCGGCTGACGGACTGCCGGCTGGCGATCCGGCTGGCGGCGAGGCGTTGGCCGACGGATCGTCCTCGGTCAAGCCGGGAAGCAGGTTCTGGAAAAACGCGCCGAGACCGCCCATTAGCCCGCGTTGCTCGTCGCCGGCCACTTTGGCGAGTTTTTGAACGTTGACGTGGAAGTGCCCGGCGTGGCCGGTTGAAAACGTGACGGGAACGCCGGCGGTCGTCCACGTGCGGGGGTCGTTGTAGAAAACCGATGCTACGGCGCCGGTGCCTTGCGTGCGGAAGGCGTCGATGCGCGCTTGCGCGTCGGTCAGGCTGTACGCCGCATTGTCGACGATCAGGTCTTTGATGCCCGAAAGCACGGACTGTTTGTTGACGGTGGCGTTGGCGTCGGATGAAGTGCTGCCGACGACGTGCGCCACGGCTCCCGCAGGCGCGGCGGCGAGAATCCACGTTCCGCCGCTGGTGTAGGCTCCGTTGCCGGCCGAGCTGACGAGTCGGAAAGTATTCGCCGTCACATTCGATACGGCGAACGTACCGTTAGCGGCCGTGTTGCCCAGCACGCCGGAAATCGTCACCTGCTCGCCATTCGCCAAACCGTGACCGTTTGACGTGATGACGATCGGCGAGGCATTCGTCGCGCCGGACACGACTCCCTGAAAACGCTTGGCGACGTAATTCACGCCGACGAGTTGCGCGATGTGGTCATCCGCAGCGGCGTCGCCGCCGGTCGTGGCGGCCACGTGGGCTTGTCCGGCAATGTCGTGCGTGCGGTAAAAAGGCACGCCGCCCGTGTCGGTCGACGGCGTGTCGATGTCGATGTCCAAGCCGGCTTCGTGTGTGGAGTGCCCGGTGTTGCCGCCGCCTTGTTGGCTTCCCGCGGTGTACGACAGCACAAGCGCCGTATTCGCATCGGCGGCGGTGAGGACGTCGATCGCCTGATGCGTGAGGTAATACTCCGGCGTACTGATGTGTCCGTCGGTGACTCCGGCCGAGAAGGCAACTTGCACCCAGCGCGGCGCCGCTTCGTGATTGATGCAGGCGTTGGGCGTCGTGCTGGCTTCGTTGACCGAGCTATCGGCGAGGGCGGCGTTGAACACGCCGATGGCGTGCATCGTTGCGGCGTCGAGATCGCCATCGGCTACGAGCAGGTTGGAGCCATTGCCGATCTGGTCTTGATATCCGAGATACCGCAGCCGCTGTTCGGCGCGGTAGACATCGAGCCGCGACGTGCCGAAGGTCACTTCGTTGCCGCCGAACACCGAATAGCCGTTGGCCGCGTTTAGATCGACGGACAGGTTAATATCGCCGGCGTATACGATTTCGTCGGAGTTATCCGTGGCGTCGATGAAGTGCAGTTCGTACGTAGCGATGTCCGACGTGGCCCCGGTCGCGAGCACGCCCATCGCGGTCGACGGGGCGGTGATTTGCGGCAGGTAGTACAGAACGCCGCGATCGACGAACGACGCACTGTCGTCGCTGATGTAGTTCGAGTCGTCCGTGCCCAGGCCGTCGGTGGCGACCGAGCCGGTGGCGAACGGAATGAAGACGTTGTACTCGTAATGCCCGATGAGCGGGTCGAGATCGAGGCTGACGCTGCCGGTCGACTCGATGAGTTGGCGGAGGTCGATGCGGGTGACGTCGCCGTAGCGCGCGGTGGCGCTGAGGTCGAGCGGCGTAATAAGGTTGCCCGATGCCGGGGCACCGGCGACGACGGCCGCAGGAGCGGCGTTGGCCATGTCGAGTAAATCGGCGCGGCCGAGGAGGCGCTGCCTGACGACATCGTCGGTCCAGGAGCGCGCGAATTCGGCGCGCGCATTGGCCATCGCGTCGCCGGCCAGTATGTGCTGCTCACTCGGATCGAGCGGGCTGTGGCTGAGAACGATGCGGTCTTCGAGCGACTCGACGTGCGTGCGCCGTGGCGCGATCTGGCGAAGCCTCCGTCTTTCGCGTCCTTGTTGACTAGAAGCGCAATCTCCGCCGCGTCCGAAACCGCCAGGGCTCTTTCGAGAAAACATAATGCTATCGCCTCCCCGCGATATGCAGACGCTCGGCCGAAAGCGCGGCCGGGCTCGAGCAAATTGAAAACTTGTCTACGCGTTTGCGCCCCACTCAAAACATCGATGCAACGCTGCAACGACGCACCGATCGCGCAGCGGCCCCTTGTCTGTTAGCCAAATCACCATTGTGAACGAGCGCGCGCAATTTGCAAGTATTTTTGCAGAATGAATGCGATTTTCGTGTCCGAAGCAGTGCCGTGCTGTGAAATCAGCGGCAAGATTCGCGGGCTTCGGCGCTAACGACCGTTCGGGCGAACATCCGCATGCGGCCGAATCAAACGCCCGACGCAGGTGCTGGTGGCAGGCCCGCGGTCAACATCATCCCGTCGATATCCCCGTCGACATCATCCCCGTCGGCATCATCCCCGTCGACAAGGCCGCGAATTGCCGACCTACGGCAGAACGACGGCAGCAGAATTCGCCCCAATCGACATCCGAGTGCCGCCGCAGATTAGCGAGAAGAGTCGTCGTACTATTTGCTCACCCGCTCGATACCAAACGGCAGTCGCAACTGCGGCTCCGGCTGGTCGTCGGGGCAAAGTTCCTTGAACAGCATGCTCGGCTGGATGTCGCGGTTGTGCTGATACTTGTCGCTGTCGTAGTTGTCGTGTTCACCGGCCAACTCGTGATAGAAGATCTGGCAGATCGGTACGCCCGCATAGATTCGCACTGGCTGAACGGCGAACATTTCCAGCGTCCAATAACCGCAGAATCCAACGTCGCCGAACCCGGCCGTGACGTGGACGAACAGCCCGAGGCGGCCAACGCTCGAGCGGCCTTCGATCATCGGCACGAGGTTGTGCGTTTCGGTCCGCTCGGCGGTGCGGCCGAGATAAAGCTGACTTGGGCCGAGCACGAGTCCTTCCGGCGGAATCTCGATGCGCCGCACGCGATTGGATTTGCGCATGTCGAGTACGACCTCTTCGTAGACCATCAACTCGCCGTGCAGGGCGAGGTTGTAGCTGTTCGGATTGAGTCGCGACTCGTCGAACGGATCGATGACGATGTCGCGGCCGATGCGGCGGCGGATTTCCTTGCCGGAGAGAATCATGGCGTGAGGCTTTAGGCTAGAGGCTTGAGGCTGTAGGCACTACGGGCGGCGACCATGTGCGTCAATTCTTTACACCCACGCGAGGGCAAAAGCTTAGCATCGAGCAATCGTCGCATCTCGGCTTGCGGGCGACGCATACCTGCCGCCCGTGGTGGATCATGCGGTGGCTGAAGTCGATCCACTGCTCGCGAGGCAGTAGCGCGATCAAGTCGCGTTCGATTTTCACGGCGTCCTTGGCTTTGGTAAGGCCGAGCCGCTGGCTAAGGCGCGTGACGTGCGTGTCTACGACGACGCCCGAGGCGATGCCGAACGCGGTTCCCAGCACGACGCTGGCGGTTTTTCGGCCTACGCCGGGCAGTTGGACCAGGGCATCTAGGTCTTGCGGCACTTCGCCGCTATGCCGCTCGACGAGCTGCCGGCAGCAGGCCCGAATGTTCTTGGCCTTGTTGCGAAAGAAGCCCGTGCTTTGAATGGCTCGTTCAAGGTCGGCGGGCTTGGCGTCGGCAAAGTCGGCCGCCGAGCGGTAGCGGCGGAACAGGTCGGGCGTGACCATGTTCACGCGGACGTCCGTGCATTGGGCGGAAAGGATCGTCGCCACCAGCAATTCGAGCGGGTTGGCGAAGCGCAGCGCACACTCGGCGTCGCCGTAATCGGTCGCCAGATGCTCCACGACGTTGGCGGCGAGCCGTTTGCGCGCGGCTAGCGACGCCGGTTTTTTTGGCGTCGCTCTTGCGGCGGACTTAATGCCTCGCGCTGCCATCGCGTCCCTGCTTGCTGAGAAGTCGAAGACCTTGGAACTGACGCGGCGGTTCATTTGGCCGCCGCGAATCGGCGGTAGTTCGCCGCGTCAGATCTGCAGGCCCCACATCAGATCGTCGCAACAGATTTTCCCCGGCGGAGCGGTAAAGTGTCAAGTATCGGGACTCGACGAACGCGGCTTGGCGACGCGCCCTTCGCTGGCGTGGTCGTATTCAAAAGCCCGGATACGTTGGCGGCAAACGGATTCGGGCGCTATAATCGACGTTGCTCGTTGCCTGCGACCCGATTCTTGCCCCCCGCCCTCACGACCGCTCCCCATGCCCCACGATCCGCACTATCTCCAAGGCATCGAGCACTTCAACGTGTGCGATTTCTTCGAGGCCCACGAAGTGTGGGAGGAGTTGTGGACCGACTACCAGGGGCCGTC
>JAJDEG010000515.1 GCA_029259895.1 Planctomycetota bacterium | reverse complement strand
CACCGGGATGGGGAGAATCGGCAAACATAACCCGAGCGATCGGGCACAGCCGGTGAAATAAATCAGGGTATTTTCTCTTTTTTTTCATGTCAAGAGAAATATCGGGAGTAATGAAAGAAATTATCGTATTCCACTTGACGGCGCGGCGCCGCGCGTAGTTCAACAAGTCGAGATCCTCGAGTGACCGATCCGCGTGGAAGAGTATCGCGGTCGAGCGTACTGGTGCGGCGCGTGTCGAAAACTGCACCACGCTCCATTGCCCGCGGACGTGGTGAAGGCCGGCCTGGTCGGGCCGCGGCTGACGGCGCTGGTGGCGTACCTCAAAGGTCCGTGCATGCTTCGTTCTCGACGATCCGCAAGTTCCTCGACGACGGTATCAGCCGCGGGCAACTGGCGAAGCTGGTGCAGAAAGTTAGCCGCGGCCTGCGTGCGAGTTACGAAGAGTTGCTGCACGCGCTGCCCAGCGAGCCGCGATTGAACGTCGACGAGACGGGCCATTCGGATCGCGGCCGGCGGCTGTGGACGTGGTGCTTTCGCAGCGAACTGTTTACGCTCTACCGCATCGACCCGTCGCGCGGCTCGGACGTGCTCGTCGACGTGTTGGGCGAGGAGTTCGACGGCCTGTTGGGCTGCGACTATTTCAGCGCGTACCGCAAGTACATGAAGGACTTCGACGTCCGCGTACAGCTCTGTCTGGCGCGTCGGATCCGCGACGTGAAGTTTCTGATCAAGCATCCCAGCCGCACCAACCGGCGGTATGGCGAGACGCTGCTCGCGCATCTGCGAAAGCTGTTCGCCACGATTCATCGACGCGATGCGTTCGCCTCGGGCGAAAGTTTCCGGCGAACGCTCGTCGCCATTCGCAACCGGCTCGTCACCGACGCCATCATGCAATTGCCGCGGACGCGCGAAGCGGGCAACGTGGCGGATCGATTCGCCAACGATCTGGACAGTTACTTCCGTTTCATCAGCGAGCCAAACATCGAGCCGACCAACAATCTGGCCGAACAAGCGATTCGCTTCGTGGCCATCCATCGGCGGATCACGCAAGGCACGCGCGGCGCGGTCGGCCAGCGGTGGTGCGAACGGATCTGGACGGTCGTACAAACCTGCTCGCAACAAGGTCACTCGGCGTTTGACTTCCTCGCCGCCACCGTCGCCGCCCAATTCCAGTCGCCCCCCTCCCGTCATCGCTGCTGCCGGACAGCTCGTAGCCGGCCGGCCAATGGCAAAGCAACGACGGTTACCAGCCAGCCGCTCCCGGCCGAGCCCCACCTCAACCGTCGCCCCAACACGCCTTGCAAAGCAAGCCGAACCGACGCTAGCCGTGAACGGCTACACGATTCTTTTGGTCGCTGTAGTACGAGTGGACCAACCATGAATCGTATGCGAACATGGAGGACGGGCGGCTGAGCGTATTCCGATACATCGAAACCTTTTACAATTCCGAGCGGATCCACTAAGCCCTCGACTATCAATTACCAAATCAGTTCGAAGCCGATCACGCCCCGGCGCAAGCGGCGTAAATAACTAACCCCTCCGCAGTCTGAAAGTCCCAGGCTATCGCAGTAGTGAACCGATAGAGTACTACAACTTTCTCGCCCCAGTCATGATCCCAATAGAACGATCGTCGCCCAAGGCGGCACGAGATTGCACCAACGGAAGCAACTCCAATCGGGAGCCCAGCGAGCCGGATCGCAATCGCTTCGTTGTCAAGCCGCTAGTCCCCGTGACCGTGCTGGTTCTTTCCTTCACTGCGATCCCGGTTGAGCTGCAACCAATTAGCGATGCGCGGCTCTCGTGGCAAATCGATCCGCTTGATTTGTTGCTCAACGTATTGGCTTACGTTCCGCTCGGCATGGTGTTTACGCGACTTAGACCTGGACGAGCATTTGCGTTGGCAATTCTCATGACGCTTGTCGCCGAATCCCTCCAGGCCTGCATGATGCACCGTTATCCATCGGCCATTGACGTTGCGGCGAATAGCGCTGGGGCAGTGATCGGCCTGCTGCTTACCCACCGCTTCGGTATAGGTGTGCCGAGACTGCTGCTCAACCGACGGACTGCCCTGTCGGCGGTGCTTGGCATCGGCTTGATCGTAGGCTTACAGGTGTGGTCGGCTCATGAAATGCTTTTTGATCGCGACGCAAAAGCAAGCTTGCGCGTAAATCCACGAGGAGCCACTGCTCCGGGCAGATTGGAGGCGCACTGGTCTTTCGACGATATCCACGGAGAAACGGTCGACGATTTGTCGGGAACCGGTTTGGACGGTACGCTCGTCGAAAACCTTGGTGGCAAGGCTTTGCGTTTACGTGATGCGAGTCAGTTCGTTAGCGTCGGAAACGCCATCGGCCTGCGGCTGATGGGAAGCATCACGATTTCCGCCTGGATAAACGCGAGTTCCTTCCCGATCGACGATGCAGTGATCGTCTCGAATCACGAACCAGGGTTTCAACTTGATACGACGGTGGATGCCGGTACGCGAACGATCGGCTTCAAGCTCACTGATCCGTGTGGGGAGGTCATTGCACGTTATGGAGCAACCGAACTACTGCGTGATACGTGGTACCACGTTGCTGGAGTGTACGATGCAGAGGCGCGAGCATTGAACGTTTATCTCAATGGACAGCCGGACGACGGTGAGCTGTGGGGGCAGATACCATCCACGCAAGAGCCTTCCAACGCGAACGTCTACATTGGTAGGCGCCCGGGTCGCGCCGGCTATGGGTTTTCCGGACAGGTTGACGATGTGCGAATCTACTCCCGCGCCCTGTATCCGTTGGAGATTGAGAAAACTATGCACGGCGAACTGAGCTCTGACGCTCCATCGTCTGACATAGCGATAGGCGTGGCAAACGACATCCGCGTGCAACGACATGTCGATGCCGTGTCTTGTACAAAACGAACGCGGCCCGAAGACGCGTTCATCCCCGGACTGATGGCGGTTTCGGGAATGCTGCTGGCTGTTGCGTGCGCGGGCATCTGGCCCGAGCGCAGATCTCTCGGTGTGGCCGTTAGCCTAGTTTTTGGCATGCTAATGCTACCCTTGACAGCGCTTTCGTTGCCGACGCAGGCGCTTTGGATGCTCCCACTGCTTAGCATGATTGGGGCCTATTCCATTGTCAGTTCGGAAGTGAGCAAACACTGATCCTTCCGGTTGCACTGTCACGAAGTGAATCTGTAAGCGTCAACCCTTCGCCATCGCTCTTCGGCGGGCTCGGTTTTGGCGGCGGCGGGCGGCGGCGGCAGGGCCAGCGCGCATTCTGCGGGCTTTAGGAAGCATGGGGGAGATTGCGCCAGGGGCATAGGTGCGTTACAAAGTTCTCTGTGGGTGCATCTCATGGGTAAGCGCACACCACCGCCATATTCCGCCGGCGGTGTCTTCGGCGGGCGGTCGATCAGCGGGGGCCGGTGGCCTGCTATTGATTTCCTGATCCATCGGTTATGAAGGTCTTTAGCCCGTTGGGCAAGGAGACCTTTTCGATGACGACGAAACGACGGAAGCGGCATTCACCGGAGCAGATTGTTCGCAAGCTTCGAGATGCGGACGCGA
>JAJDEG010000514.1 GCA_029259895.1 Planctomycetota bacterium | reverse complement strand
ATCGCCCACGAACTGCGCTGGTTCCTCCGCGGCGAAACGAACGTTGCCTACCTGCACGAGAACCGCGTCTCGATCTGGGACGAATGGGCCGACGAGACCGGCGAACTCGGCCCGGTCTACGGCTACCAGTGGCGGCATTGGCCCACGCCCGGCGGCGGCGAGGTCGACCAGATCGCCGATGTCGTCGAGCAACTCAAGAAGAACCCAGATTCCCGCCGCTTGATCGTCAGCGCCTGGAACGTCGCCGACGTGCCCCGCATGGCCCTGCCGCCGTGCCACTTGCTGTTCCAGTTCTACGTCGCCGACGGCCGGCTGTCGTGCCAGATGTATCAGCGCAGCGCCGACCTGTTCCTCGGCGTGCCGTTCAACATCGCGTCCTACGCGCTGCTCACCACGATGATGGCGCAAGTCACCGGCCTAACGCTCGGCGAAATGATCGTCACGTTCGGCGACGTCCACCTCTACACGAACCACCTCGAACAAGCCCGCCTTCAACTCACCAGAGAGCCGCGCCCGCTCCCCACGATGCGACTCAATCCCGATGTCAAATCGATCTTCGACTTTCGCTTCGAGGACTTCCAGTTAGAAGCCTACGATCCACACCCGCACATTCCCGCTCCCGTCGCCGTGTAGAATTCGCCGACGCGCTCCGCGTCGTCTCGAAATAAGTCGTCGCCAAATAAACCGTCGCGAAAATAATCGGGAATAATCCGAGCGCCGGACCGCGAAACTCTTGTCGATGCCGCTCGCAGGTTCGCGCGAAATCGCGTGTGTACCGAGCGGCGGACTGCTGTCGACGCTCGCGTGGCGCATCGGACGCAATTCGTCCTCCAGTGCCGCGTGCCAGTCGAACGTTGCCCGGCGGCGTGCCTGCACGGTTCTAGCGGAACGCTGCGCACAGTGAATGCTCTCGCGCTAGCACTGCGCGCTGCGCTTCCACCGCCGACAAAACCAATTCGAGGAGTTTCGCCATGCCCCGCGATCCCCATCGCGCCACCGGTGCGCGCCCAACGACTGAAGACGCCTCCGAAGATACCACCGACCTCGCCGCCGCCGACGTCCGCTCCGGCGTTCGCACGTGGTTCGACGAACAAGTAAGTTGGCTATCGAGCAGCCTCCTCCACGCCATCGGCCTAATCGTGCTGGCGCTCATACCAATGCTGCCGCACGACAAACCCTTTGTCTCCTCGGTGAGCGCCACGATTCCGCTGCCCGAGGAGCCGATCGTGTTTGAAGCTGTGCCCGTCATCTACGCCAGCCTCCCACAGACGATGAAAGACCTGCCCGACCTGCCGCAATTGAGTTCGCCGGAGCAAACGAAGTGGCAAGCTATCGATATTGATCTTGAAGGTCCTCCTATTCCCCCGCCGCCCGGTCCGATCGATGGAGACGGGTCGTGGTTTCCAGGTCCGACGCCCGGCCCGCCAAGCGAATTCAGAAATCCTTATCTAGATCGCCCAGGGCCTGGTGGAAACTTCGACGCGGTTACCGGGCCGACCATAGATTCTGAAGCGGCGGTGACCGCCGCCTTGGCTTGGCTCGCCGCGCACCAACTACCCGACGGAAGTTGGAGCTTCGACCACCGCGACGGCGTCTGCAACGGCCGCTGCAAGAATCACGGCCAGTTCAAAGACGCCAAGAACGCCGCGACCGGTTTAGCGCTGCTCACATTTCTCGGAGCGGGCGAAACGCATCTCGACGGAAGCTATCAGAAGAACGTCGACGCCGGCCTAAGGTATCTGCTCGCGACGCAAAAGATCGCCGGCACGACCGGAAGCTGGCACGAAAAGGTCGGCAACAGCGGAAACTATTCGCACACCATCGCCACGCTGGCTGTATGCGAAGCACTGCAAATGGCCGACATGCCACGGGCGCCGAAAAAATCGGCCAAGTCGCCCTCCGAAATGACCGAGGAAGAACGACGCCGATGGAAAGAAGAACGCGAGCGAGCCAAGCGTCGCCCCGCTGAGGCGGTCGACAAACGCCGGTTGCTCGCCGCCTCACAGGCAGGAATCAACTACCTCGTCGACGGGCAGCACAAGGAAGGCGGCTGGCGCTACATCAACGGTCAGGCCGGCGATACGTCGGTCGTCGGCTGGGTGCTGATGGCGATGAAGAGCGGATACATGGCGAAGGTTCGCGTGCCGACGAGCAGCGTTATCGGCGCGTCGAAGTTTCTCGATTCCGTTCAAGACGGCGACTACGGCTCGATCTACCACTACATGCCGGACAAGAGCCGCCCAGAGAACGCAATACGCGCGACTACGTCCATCGGCCTATTGTGCCGGATGTATCTCGGCTGGGACCGCAATCACCCCGGTATCGCCGAAGGCGTGACGCAGCTTGGCAACTGGCAACCGTCGATCGGCAACGCCACGAACATGTATTACAACTACTACGCCACGCAAGTCATGCACCACTACGGCGGCCAGCCGTGGCGGGATTGGAACCGCGTCATGCGCGACCACCTCGTCAAAACGCAGGCCAAGGACGGTCACCAGAAGGGAAGCTGGCACTTCACCGGCGACCACGGCGGCACGGCCGGCGGACGACTTTACTTCACCACCCTCGCCGCGATGACGCTCGAAGTCTACTACCGGTATCTGCCGATCTACAAGCAAAGGAGCGTCGAGGAAGACTTGCAAGGCGGCGAATAGATAGGGCGAACGCCGCTGCGCGATTTTCACCGCCGCGCCGCAACCACTGGCACATCGCGCCAAACTAACTCATCGATCCAAGCGTTGATCAGCGCCGCTTGATTCGCATTGCGATCGACGTGCCCCAGCGCCTCGAGACATCGATCGAGTCGGTCGGCAGCCGTTTCCGCGTCGCCGCCAAACGTCCGCACCGCCGCCGCGATGGCCTGCTCCGTTTCGACGTCCCCTTCCACGTGCGCGCCGCTTAGCGAGCGGGCAAGCTGCCGATAGAACTCGACCGCGAACCCAATCACCTGCCGCAAGCGGTTGCGGCGGCGAAAAGCATCCGTACCCGCCTCGTCGACGAACTTACTCACCGCATCGGCCAATCGAACGCTATCCACGTCCGCCTCCGACAGCCGCGCAAGCAGCACCTGACGAAACTTCCACAACTCCGGGTCGGCCAGGTTCCGCGCCCGGGCCAAACTCCCTTCGCTCCACGCCGCCAGCCGCTCCGCCAGCGCGCGATCCGCCGTCGCTTCTTCGGCCAGCAGCAATTCCGCGATGACGTTCGCCTCGAGCGGCGCGAAGCGAACGATCTGACACCGCGAGCGAATCGTCGGCAACTGCCGTTCGAGACTCGTGCCAACCAGAATCAACAGCGACCGCGGAGGCGGTTCTTCGAGCGTCTTGAGCAGGCAGTTCGCCCCTTCTTCGTTCAGATAATCCGCGTCGTCGATCACCGCCACGCGGCGGCGGCCGAAGAACGGCTTGAGCGACAGATCGTGGCACAAACCCTCCTGCATCCGCTTCTCTTTCGTGCCGACGAACAGCGCGACGGGCAGTTCCGATTTCTCGGCCGGCTTGGCGACCGTGAGAATATCAGGATGCGTGCCGGCCGCCGCTTGAACGCACGACTCGCAATGCCCGCAAGGTTCGAGGTCCGCCTCGTGCCGCTCCTCGCCCTGCCCGACGCAGAGCAACGCCTGAGCCAACTTCATCGCGAAAGTCCGCTTGCCGATGCCGTCCGGTCCGACGAACAGGAACGTACTGGCGAGCCGTCCACGCGCAAGAATGCGGCGGAAGCGGTCGACGACGTCGTCGTGTCCTAGAAGACCTTGCCAGGGCATGAGCGTGTGGGAGCGGGTGCAGTGGACTGTGGACAGTGAGCGGAATCGCGTCGCGTTGGCGAGAGCCGCTGGCGCAGTTTCGCTCATTCGCGCTATCGCGGCAAGGCACCGCGGGCTGCCGTCATTCCCGCGGCCGCCCGTTCATCTTCACGAGCACGGCTGCGGCGGCGTCCCGCGTCGACTTCGCATCCCGCAGCGCCCCATCGATGGCGCTGCGCTTCGTCGCTCGCTCGCGTCGCCGCTTGGTCGAAGAGAACGTGAATAGCTCGTCCACCGCCACGGACACTTGCTCGCTAAAGCCCGGCTTCTGTCGCCTGGCATGCTCCGCCTGTGCCGCTTCCCACGCCTTCTCCGCAGCGATCAGTTGTTCGACCGCGTCGCGAACGATCAGGTCGCCCGTCATATACGCTCCCGCCAAGTACGACGCCTGGCCGCAGACGACCGATTCGCCTTCGCCCAACATACCACCGGCGGCAGAGCGGGCTTCGGCTTCGATCCGCATCAGCCCACCGCGCCAGTTTTGCGGAACCGCGAACGTAACGACAACGGCCTTGGCGCCTTCGAGCGAACCGCGCCGCGACGCCCGCAATTTGACGAACACGCCGTGCCGCCGCCGCCACGTGCCCGATGTGACGACGACCTCCTGCGGTGCCGGCAACTCGTACCGCAACCGGGTCCGCTCGTCGACGTTCTTGCTAATCGCGGCATCGCCTTCGGCCAGCGGGACGTAACGCCCCTTCACGCTGGCGTTGAAGCTCAGCTTGTCGTCGGTGTCGCGTTCGACCGCCACGTTGCCGGTCGCCAGCGCCGCGAACGTCGTCCGTGGCGCGTAATCGATCACGAACGTGTCGCGGTCCAGCCCTTCGACGCGAAACAACAGATCGGTCACATCGGCCGCGTTGCCCCGCCGCACGAGCGACGACAATTCCATCCGCACGGCCACCAGCTTTTCGCCCGGCCGCGCGGCACGAAACGCCTCCGTCGTCACATCATCGGCAGCCACCAGCGCCGCCGCGTCGAACTCGACCTCCGGCGTCGCCGCGACGGTCGGAGCAGCGCACCAAATAGCCACAATAACCGCAGCAACCACACGCCGAAGCGCGGCCGTGCTTGCCAGATGCATCCGCACTTTGCGGGCCAAAAGAACATCGACGTATCGCATCGCCACACCTTCCACGATCGACAGGCGTACCGGCGCGGCCGCGCTTCGTGAGCGGTCCGCCGCTTGCCGAAGACGACGCGCCCTGCGAAAGCGCGAATCGTCGCCGGCCACCTGCGCTGCTTCCGTGGAGCGCAACGATGCGGTTCATCGCCCGGCGTGACGCACGGGAATCAAACCGCCAAACGATAGGAACGAACGAGATGAGTCGAGCGAAGCGGCAATCGCCGCTCGGCCGTAAAGCAATCGTAGACGCGCGTGCCTAAGCGTCAACGAAGCAAATGACCGCCGGACTGCTAGCAGTTGAAACGGCGCAAGCAGGGCGATTCGTAACGCGCAAGGAGAGAAGCTGCGTAAGCAATACGACCGCCGTCACCGCCGGCACGGCGAACTGGACACGTGGTGCAATGAGCTACCGGAACACTCGACATCGACGGCGTCTCGAAGCGAGCGGGAAGCCATCCGCAGATGACGCAGATTTCGCAGATGAACTTCGACCAATTCGCACGTCTCGTGGCGCGTAAGACACCGCAAAACTCGTTCAGCGCATGTTTGTCCAGCGTATGGTGTCGCCCCAGCGAGTTGCACAAACGGCACCTCGAATCGACGAAACCCCATCTGCGAAAATCGGCGAAATCTGCGGATCATCGAACAATACGGATAACATCAAGTTCCACAGGCCGAACATTGCAGCGAGTGAAATGTACGATGACATCAAGCATGATGACAACGAGCATTCAGTCGGCTTCAGCCTTATCGCCCGCTTTCGTCGCCGTCTTCGGCACGACGAACCGCAGCAGCTGCAACAGCAAGAATGCAACGAGCACGGCAAGCAACCCATAATGCCAATGACCAAACGCCGCCGCCAAACCCTCGAAGCCCAGGAACCGGGCCGTCTTTTGACCGAGCGCCGCCCCGAGCAGCGTGAACAGCGCCAACAGAATCAGCCCGCACCCCGCGATGCCCATCACGCCCTTGAACGTCCCCTGCTCGCTGTACGTTTCGTTGTAAAGATCGATTGTGCGGCCGCGACGCAGGCTCACCTCGACCATATCCGCTACGTCCGCCCCGCGGGCCGCATCCAGCCAGTCAGGCGAGAACGCACGTCCGGCCACCGCCGCTTCGAGATTCGCCAACACAACTTCGGCGGGCCGCCACGGCGGAAACGACTCCTCGCTGGCCGAAGCCTCGGCGTCATCGGCATCGAACAACAGCGACCAGCGTTCGTCGTTCATCGCGACAACCGCCCGGCCGCGCTCGCCTTCGAGCGTGATGCGTCCGCCAGCGGCCGCCAGTTGCCGATCGATGGCCCAGCGAACGGTCGTTCCGCGAGTCGTCGTCAGGTAGACGTTCAGACCGGCGAAATCCCGGTCCGGCGAAGCGTCGCCCTGCGGCACGCCAACGGCGCTGATCCGCGTCACATCGCCCACGATCGCGCGCACGAGATCGACATCGCGCGATAGAACTTGCACGACGTTCGCCGCCCGCGTATCGGCCACGCCCCGTTCCAAGACGATCTGCCGAATCGTTCCAGGCGATCGATCGTCATCTGGCTGGGCGATCCACTCGGCGATCCGCGCAATCACCGGATGCCGCCGCTCGGCAAGAAACGGCACGAGCGGCGACTGCGTCTCCGCGCGATTCATATCCAGTTCGTAACAAACGATCGGCCCCAGCGCGCCGCAGTTCGTCACACAAACGGCCACACCGGATTGCACCAGCAGCCGCAGTTGATCGGCGCGACGCGCCGTTTCGCTTCCGGTTGCCACGATCGCGGCATCGGCCACGCCGCCGGCGAGCAACTCCCAATCGTCGCCCTCAACGGCCAGCGCCTCATTCAACCGCTCCGCCACGCGTTGGCGATCGCCAAACTCACCGGCCCACACCAGCTCATGCCGCCCGCTGTCGATCGCCGCGCGCGCCAGCGCAATCGCTTCATCGTCGTCGCCCAACAGCGCCAGCTTCATCCGCCGTTCTTTCCGCTCGGGTTCGGCGTCGGCAACTGCGCACCGACCGCCTCGCGCCATTTCGCCAGCCGCGCCAGCAAGTCCTTCGCCACCTCCGGCGACTGCTCGGCCAGATTCGTTCGTTCCCCTTCGTCGGCCAAAAGATCGTAAAGCTCGGCCGGCCGATCCTCAACGTATTCGATTAACTTGTACTTGCCGTGGCGAATCGCGCTGTACGGCGTCGCACCGCCCGGGTGATAGTGCGGATAATGCCAGAACACCGAATCGCGAGCAAGATTTCCGCTCCGCGTCAGCACCGGTGCAAGATCGACGCCGTCGATCGCCACACCCTGGGGCGATTCCACGCCGGCCGCCGCCAGCAGCGTCGGAAAGAAGTCGACCGTCGTCACTGGCACGTCGCTCGTTACGCCCGGCGGCACGACGCCCGGCCAACGCACGATAAACGGCACGCGGTGCCCGCCTTCGTACTCCGA
>JAJDEG010000513.1 GCA_029259895.1 Planctomycetota bacterium | reverse complement strand
ACAACCCAACCGAGCACACCAGTGTGCGCCAACCAGGCATCACGAGCCAAGAGCACATTTCCGACAAAGCCTAGTCAGGATGTCCTTCGCCTCAACGTGACGCAGATACTTGAGGAACGTGGATTTCCCGTGGCCAATCCGACCGAGAATCACCACTGGTTGTTCCCGGTCCGATCGTTCCTGATGTTCCAGCACAGTCTTCCGAGTTGCGGATTTAACAGAGGCGGCCGCCAGCCGTTCGTCCGTCGACGCCCGCTGAGACAACAAGGTGTGCGCGGTTCGCAGCATTTCCTCGGACGGCTCCGACGGGATGTAGCAGTTTTTTAGGAACAGTTCATTATCTTGATCCCCGTCGATTGAATCCCAGACGAGTTGGAGCACTCCGCCAACGGCTTGCGCCAATACATTGCGGTCGGCAGCTATTGGATAGCCGTTAATCGTTGTGGACAACTTCGCAGGGGCAGGGGCGCGGCGAGCGTCCAGAAGCCTGCCGCTAGGAAGGTTCGTCTGGATGGCCATCGGGCTGAAGCATTCGAAAAACTCTCTGAACTTCTTGGACTGGATCGCTTCCAGCGATTCAAAAACAAAGATTAGCCGGTCTTCGATGGACTGGTTCGGAACGAACGTCATCGAAAGCAGCCACTGACGGCCGTTTGAGATGGCGGAATACCGAGCGCCGCGTTGATTGGCGTAGTTCTGCGCCTGCGTAAGCGCGGCGGCCGCATCCTTACACTCCGCAGCTATGAGACCAAATGGAACCGGCTTGGGAGGATATTCTCGTCCGGGACGAACAAACGCCGCCCCCTCGCGCTTCGCCTCGAGAACTAATGAGCAATGTGGTCGGGAACCGAACTCATAGTCCAGGTAGCCCACGTCCTTGACATACCTCTCGGACGTAACATCGCTCGCATCCCACTTTAGGACTTTGAACAATACCGCATCAATGAAGCGCATCCGCGTCGTCGCCTCATTCCAATCCTCGCTTGGCGTGACAGTATCGCATAACTCCCGGAACGCTCGGTGTGCGTCGTCGGCTAGCCACTCTGTCGTCATGCATCTACCTCTCAAAAAACACTCGGAGTGAGCGCCGAATCGGGTGTTGTACGTGCCGACACGACTGCTCGCCGGCGCGAGAACGCGTGGCATTCGGCACGCATTCCTCCGGCGGCGGCGTCGAACTCGTGCAATTGTCGGCATGAACAGGGAGGACCGCAAGGCTCACTGCGGGGAGATGGAGCGGAAGTGCGTCGTCGTCGACTGCAATCATTGCCGAGGCGAAGAAAAGCGGCGTGCAGGCGGTATCGGTGCCTTCGCCCAGTCACGCGGTAATATGGATTGCCCCAATGCTCGGCGCGATCTGGCACACCATCAAACCATTTCCGGAGGGTGGGTCCCAATGCAACAGTTGACTTTTGCACGCGCTCGATGATCGGCGCGCATAAGGCAATTCAGGAACTCATTCTCGATTTCGTCGATGCGCCGGCCACAGAACTCTCGTAGCAGCGTCATTCGCTTGAACCGGTTTCGCCATGCGTCGACTACTTCGGGGCTCGCGACGCCATCAAACGAGAGTTCCAGATCGACCAGGGTGAACTCTCTAGTGACCTTGAAACCAGCCTGCTGTAGGTGCCCTTTGAGCTTGCGCCCCATGTGGAAGTCATAACGCCCGGCCGCGAGCGAATCGCCAGCGTAGCGTTCGAGCAGCGTCCTGGTTCCGTCGCTAAGCGGTTCGTGGCCGAAAAGATCGTCGATTTCGACGAGCGCCATCCATCCGCCCGGTTTTAATTGCCTTGTCCATTCAGAAATCACCGTGGGCAAATCAGGAAAATACGCTGCGGTGAAGCTGGACCACACGCCGTCGACTGCGGTTCCAAACTCCGGCAGCGCGCGCAGGTCTGCGAGTTCGAACTTCGCTCGCGATAGGCATCGCGAGCGGGCTTCACGGACGAACTCCTCGATGAGGTCCACGCCGATAACATCGGCGCCACGAGTGACGAAGTCTGCCGCCAAATCCCCCACGCCGCATCCCAGATCAAGCACCGACTGACCTTTAAGCGAAGGCAGCGCCTCGAATGCAGCGGGCCAGTCACGCCACAGGAATTGCCGTTTATAGTCTGAGATGAGGCTCATGAATTCAGCGATCCCTCGTTCGCGCAGGTTTATCGAGCGGTGGCGCTGGTCATCATAGTCGACGAAGCCCCGTCCCGAATTGGCCGGCCATTTGTCTGTGTCAAGGACGCGTCGGTCGCCCGGCCAAGAGCGTTGAGCCACGTCACCGTTGTTCGCCTCGGTCACGTCGGCGGCCGCTCATTGGCCGAAAAGGTGCGATCGGTTTTTTCACTTCGGGATCTCGATACTGATTCCCAATCGGTTGCCTTCGGGGTCCGAACGCAACCAGGGTTGTTAACCCGGCGGTCCGGGGTGGCAGAGAGCGAGAGAGTTTGGGCCGATTTCGCCCCAGGGGGCGGCGGCGTGGTGCGCAACCCCGGCGGGCAGAGAGCGCTGGGGCTAAGGTTCCCTCGCCGTAAGTCCTTGCAGGACAACGGGAAAAGACGAAACGCCGAGAGCGGAAACTCTCGGTGTTTTGCGTTAACCGGACGGTCGGCGGGAATTCCGCAAACCGGTTTAGCTCCCCGAAAGCGACTCGAAAACCCGACAGCACGGTTCACGAACGACCTGGGCCGTGACCGATTGCCAAACGCCTATGCGGCTGTACCTAAGTTTTGCCGCCGCGCTCGATGAGGCCTACCGGCGAATCGTCCGCGAGATTGAGCGCGGCGTATGACGGCGCTGGCCAGCGGACGATCAGGGCGAAAACGACCGGGTGTCACTGACACCCGCATGCGACCTTTGACACCCGTTTTTGACCGTTTTCGGACAGGCGGCGAATGGGCAGAAAACCGCGCTTTCCCCGAATAATACGGCGTTTTTCGGGGTTTTAGAAAGAGGGCAAGAGCGATTTTCAGTCCATTGCTCTACCAACTGAGCTACCTGACCAATTTGGACCTGTGGACCCGAGCCGCGATGTCGACGCTCTCAACGAGACGCTAGCGGCGGCGTGCGAGCCGCATCTAACGATGCGATCACTTCCGATCCGACGCTGGCCCAAAGTCCATGCGCACGATTGGGCGAGGCGAACGCCACCGTTTGTCAGGCCAGCGCTCGACAACAAAATCGCCGGCGACCTGCCCCGCAGCAACGCACGGCCGCACCATGTCGACCGACGCCTCTGCCGGCTGATTCCGGCGAGAGACGACACACAAACGACCCGGACGGGACTCGAACCCGCAACCACTGGATCGACAGTCCAGTACTCTAACCAATTGAGCTACCGGGCCCAACGAAGTCCCGAATTATAGCCCAGCGAATCGACATGACAATCCGTGCCCAGCCGCGGTTCGCAAAACGTCGATATCTTGGCCGCCGCAGTCGTCCCCCGCCGAAATCTCGCGATGCCATCCTCTTGCCGGACGCTCCACGAAATCCCGACGAACGTCAGTATTCAGCGCTTCGGAATCCCCGGAAAAATCGTCGCGATCGAGACCGATTCGATTTGACTTCGAGTTGGATCGGCTACGCCGGGCGTAGACGTGGAATAATCCCGTCAATCCACACTCGGCCACTCCCGCTCGATACGTCGCCAGGCACGATTGGAGCGGCGTGCGGATGGTCTCGATTTCCCGCAAAGCAGTTGCAATTAGTGACGTAGGATTGAAAAAGACAGGGCCCACCGTTGCGGCCCGTTTGGGGGGGAATGCTTATGTGGTACACGATCATTAATTCGGTCACGCGGTGGGTCGACCAACTCAATTCGACCCAATGGTTCGCGGTGCTCATCGCCGTACTCGTGCTCGGCGCATTGTGCTTAAAAGGGTTCGGCATGCGCGTGCGGTACTAAATCGGGACGTTCAGACGATTTGCGACGATCGCCCATCGAAGCGTTGGAAAAACAAAACCGCCGGCTCGACAGGCGAAACGAGGCGTACACCGCGCATCCGACGTACGCCCGGCGATTGACCCAAAGTCGGCAGCATTGGTCGGCCCAAGAACAAGATCACGACGGGAGGAATAACCATGGATTCAATCTTTACGCACTTCAACCTGCCCTCGATTTCAGCTTCGGTCGGTCTGGCCGCCGTTGCAACGATCGGATACCTAGTCGGCCTTCGGACACGCCGCAGAATGGCCGCCGCCGAAATGGCCGCGAACATCGCGATTTCCCAACCGCGCACGGCACAGCGAACGGCAATCGTCGCGAAGGAACTCGAATCGATCGCCGAACAACTGCGTCGCCGGCTCGCCGAACACCACCGCAGCGTCGCCACATTCCAAGACCGCATCACGACTTTCTGCCAATCGCGGCCGAGGGCGGAATGGGCGGAACTGGCTAGCAATGCGCAAGACATCCTCAAGCCGACCATCAAACTGGCATGCGAGCTCGCTCAGGCATACGACGGTATTCGCCAGCAGTCGACGCAGCTCCTGTCCCAAGCTTCGGGGAAATACGACTTACTAACGGGCGTCGCCTCGCGCGAAGCGCTCGCCGAAACGCTCGACATGCACCTGGCGATGGCTCGACGCTACGATCGCCCGCTATCGATCGCGATGATCGACATCGACAATTTCGCCCAAATCAACGAGCATCGCGGCCGCGCCTTCGGCGATCGCGCGCTGCGCGATGCGGCCCGACTAATCAACGACTCGATACGCGAGAGCGACGTCGTCGCCCGCATCGGCGGCGAGGAGTTCGTCGTGGCCATGCCAAGCGCGAACCTCGATGAGGCTCTGGCGTCGGCCGAACGCCTGCGGCACGTCATCGAACAGCGAACTCGAATGACCGTCAGCGTGGGCGTCGCTGAGGCGCTCGACGACGAAACTCATGTGGAGCTTCTCGCGCGAGCGGATGTAGCGCTCAACGGCGCCAAGGCGGCCGGCCGAAATCAAGTGTTCGCGCATGCTGCGGACGGCGTCATCGAGTTCACGCAGAGAATGGACGGCGAAGAAGGCATGGGCGAGTCACGCAGTGCCTCGCGCGACGCCGTCGCTGTTGGCTAAAGGATCAGATACCGCAGCGCTGAGCTCCGTTGCGAGCGACAGGACGTGACGCGATTCGACGATTATTCCGCGAAGTAGCTAGCGACAACAACGCACGCGAAATGGCTTCATGGCTCACGCTCCCCTTGCTGATCCGACATCTGGCGATGGCGTCCACGACGTCCCCGCCTCGGCTGCGCCATCCGCATCCTACCGAGTCTCCGATCTATTCCGCGACACGGATGAGGCAAGCCACCGCGTGACCGGCGCGGAGATGCGCCAGGAACACGAAGACGCGCTGGTGCGCGTCCGGTTGGGCGTCGCCGCAAGCCTGTACGCCACGCTTCGTTGCAAGCACCAGCCGACCGCCGCCCATTCGTTGCGCGTCGCGCTGGGCTGCTCGCTGTGGGCGGCGTCGCGCGGCGTCGAAACAGCCGAACTCGATCAGCTCGAGGTCGCCGCGCTGCTGCACGATGTCGGCAAGGTCGGCGTGCCCGACGAGTTGCTGATGAAGCCCCGCAGGCTCTCGTCGGACGAAGCGCAACTGATGAACCGCCATCGCAAGATGGGGCTGTACATCCTGCTCAGCTGCTGCGAATCAATCGAAGTCATGCACATCGTCGGCAACGCAGCAGCGTGGTACGACGGATCGCGGCCCGGCTTCGAACTCCATGGGCAAGATATCCCCATCGGCGCGCGAATGCTGTCGATCGTCGACGCCTACGACGCAATGACGACCGACCACGTTTATCGCCCGGCCATGTCGCGAGAACGGGCGTTGACGGAACTAATCGAGTGTGCCGGACGCCAGTTCGATCCCGACCTCGTAAAGGAATACGTCGAGCTCCAACTAGGCGACATCACGCGTCTACAAGCCTCCGTGGCCCAGCGATGGCTCGTTCAACTCGACCAGGATACGGCGAACCGATTTTGGGGATTCAACCCACAACCGTGGCCCCAAGACGCCGAGCCGCAACTGCTATTCCAGCAGAAGCTACTCGACGCCATGCACGACGGCGTCGTATTCGTCGACACGAAGCTCGAAATCACCCTGTGGAACCGCGGCGCAGAGCGGCTAACGGGCATCGGCCGCGACGCCGTCATCGGACACACCTGGTCCGCCGACATGATCGACCTCTGCGAGGAGAACGGTCGCACGGTCACGCACGTCAACTGTCCGGTCGTAAACGCCGCCGAACATGGGCGCCAGGCGCATCGCCGCATGACGATCCGCGGCCGCGACGGCAAAGCGTTGCAGGTGAATGTCCATACCGTTCCGGTCATCGGCCCGAACCACACGGTGTTCGGCGCGACGCTCGTACTTCACGACGCCTCGCCCGAGTCGTCGCTAGAGGAGCAATGCCAGCAGCTCCACGAGCAGGTGACGAAGGATCCGCTAACGCAAATAGCAAACCGCGCCGCTTTCGATCAGACGCATGCGCGCTTCGTATCGAGCCACCTTGCATCGAAATCGCCCTACAGTCTGGTCATCACCGACATCGATCACTTCAAGCGAATCAACGACACGTTTGGCCATCAGGCGGGCGACGAAGCGCTCGTCAAATTTGCCGCGCTGTTGCGAGATGGCTGCCGTCCCGGCGACCTGGTGGCCCGCTACGGCGGCGAAGAGTTCGTCGTCCTCTGCACAAACTGCGACAGCGCCGCCGCGGCCCGCCGCGCCGAAGAGGTTCGCCAACAGATCGCGTCGACGGCAATGGAGATGCTCGACGGGCAGTCGATCACAGCCAGCTTCGGCGTAACCGATCTCAGGGCCGGCGACACGCACGACACCATGCTCCGCCGGGCCGACCGCGCATTGCTCACCGCCAAGGACCAAGGCCGCAATCGAGTCGAAGTAATCGGAGACGAGTCGCCGACGCAACGCAACAAGCGACCAGGCCTATTCCGACGTTGGTTTACTCGAAGCGACGCCGCGGCCGTCGCCGGGCAAGATTTGATCACGCCCGTTCCGCTCAAGGTCGCCATCGAGAAGCTCCGCGGTTTCGTCGCCGACCATGGCGCCGAACTCGTCAAGATTCACGAGAACGACCTGATTCTGCGAATCGGCGGCGGCGCGCCCCTGCTGCGACGCACCAGCGACGGAGCGTGGTCGCTGTTGATCGAAATGTCGTTCTCTGAACAAGTCCTCCTGCGTCGCTCGACCGCAGGCCAGGCGTCCGATCAGCTTAATACACACGTCCGCGTGACGATTCGCCCCAGGCGAAGCCGCGACGCCAAACATGCCGAGATTCGCGAGAAAGCCGAACAGCTTCTCGTGAGCCTTCGTTCCTACTTAATGGCCCACAACGCCGCCGACGATGAAGATAAGGGCGTTCTTCGCCGCGCCACGACCCTGGTCACAACTTGGTTAGGCTCTCGCGGAGGCGGAACACCTTAGTCCAAACCGTCAGACCCAATCTGCCCACGCGCCGATCCTGCCCACCGCTCCGACTCGCCGTTCCCACCCGCCGCCCATAGCCTCTCCCGTCCCGCCTACAGCCTCCCGCCGGTTCCATGTCACGCATCAGCGCTACGCTGTCCGGCATCGAACGGACGCTGCTTGCCCGCTTGGCGGACGCCAACACGGCCGTCGCGCAAAGCGCCGAGCGAGCTGCCGCCGGTGTACGCATTCTTCGCCCCCGCGACGATCCGTCCGGCTACTTCGCCCTGGCAACGCAGCAAGCCCGACTCAATGCCGTCAATGTCGCAGCCAGTAACACGGCGGTCGCCGCCGCGCTGGGCAGCGGTGCGCAAAACACCGTCGACCTGATCCGCGTCCAACTCAACACGATCCGCACCAAAGCCGTCGAGGATGAAGACGGCTCGCTAACCGCCGACCAACGACTCGCCAACCAAACGGCCATCGACGACGCCGTCGCCGAAATCCGCCGGCTCACCGGCACACCCGTCGAAGGACGCAAACTGTTCGACGGATCGAGCGACTACCGGGCAAGCGGGCGCAACAACAACCAAGTCAAAGCCGTCGAGGTATTCTCGCTCGGTGCGACGAAAACTCTCCAAGGGCACGTAATTAACGACGCCGTTCGGGCCGCGCTCACCTACAACGGATCCTCCGGCGACATCGGCTCCGGCGACGCCACCTTCACACTCTCCGGCAACCGCGGCTCCGTCAGCATCGACGTCACCAACGGTCAATCGCTCGCCAGCGTCGCCACTGCCGTAAATGCTCAAAGCCACAACACCGGCGTCACGGCCAGCGTCGCCGGCAGCGCGCTCAACTTCGTCAGCGTCGACTACGGATCGAACGCCGAGGTTCGTATCGCCGCCACGGCCGGAACGTTCGCGCCCACCGGTGGCGACGGCAATGGTAACGCCGTCGGCAGCGACGCCGAAGTCTCGCTCAACGGACAACTCATCACCGCCAACGGCAACCGCGCCACATTCATCGACGATCGTACGCACGTCGTGCTCGAACTCACGCCCGGCTTCACCGGCGAGCTCGACGATATCTCACTCTCCGACGGCGGCAAGCTAACGTTCGCCCTTTCGCCCGACGTCGGCCGCACCGTCTCGTTTGCGCTCCCCAGCGTCGCGCCCGAACAGCTCGGCGGCGCCAGCGGCAACCTCGCCGATCTCGTCACCGGCGGCGCGGCGGCCGGCCTGAACGCAAACGCCTCGCAAGCCATCCGCATCGTCGACGAAGCCCTCGGCGACCTAGACCGCATTTCCGGTCGCGTCGATGGCTTCGCCGACGCCGCCGTCGCGTCGTCGGGCAGCCTGCTCGCCGCGTGGCAGAGCGACCTCGAAGGTTCGATCGACCAGATCAACGGCGTCAACGCCGCCGAGGAGCAACAGCTTCAAGCCCACCATCTCGCCCTCGCCGACAACGCCCTCTCCGGCCTGGCAATTCTGCAGCAACAACGGGCCAGCATGATTCAGATTCTACGGCAAGCGGCTGGTCTGGATTGATCCGCGCCAACGATTGCAACGTGGCAATAGATTGCCCCGCGCGGTAGAATTGCTCGCATGGTCGTCGTGAATTTCAAGTCCGGAGAATACCGATGGTGACGACGTCCGATGTGCTTCATGCCGCCAGCAGCCTCTCGGCGCAGCAACGCGCCGAAGTGGCTCACGCGCTGTTGCTGTCTCTCGAGCCGAACGAAGGCGACGCCGATGCCGACGCGGCTTGGGCCGTCGAGATCCGCCGACGATTGCAAGCGATTCGCCAAGGAACCGCGACTTTGCGCGATTGGGACGAAGTCCTCGGCGATATTCGGCGGTCGATTCGACTTGAAGGCTCTTGATGAAGCTCCGAATCGACTCCGCCGCAGAGACGGACCTTCGCGAGGCGGCCGCGTGGTACGAACGCCAACGGACCGGTTTGGGACTGGAATTGCTCGCCGAAGTCGATTCCGCCTTGCAACGCATTCGGCGGGCACCGTATCAGCATTCAAAGCTGGAAACGATGCCCCATGAAGACGACGTGAGACGCGCAATCCTGGGCCGGTTTCCTTACGCGGTGGTCTACGAAATTGCCGCGGAGGAAATCCACGTTCTCGCCGTCGCCCACACGTGCCGCCGACCAAACTATTGGCTGCATCGACGATAAGCAACGCAGCAAGGGGACGAACGAAGTCCGCCTCACCACGCGCCGCCGCAACGCTCGAAACGCGGCGAGCCTCGCGCCTACAGCCTATCGCCCACAGCCCATCTGCCGCTCCACATACTTCGCCAACAGATCCGTCTCAATATTCACCTGCTCCCCCACGGCCCGGCCGCCTAGCGTCGTCACCGCCAGCGTATGCGGAATCAGCGCCACGCTGAACCGCTCGTTCTCGACGCCAACCAGCGTCAAGCTCACGCCATCAACCGCCACCGAACCCTTCGACGCCATCTGTCGCGTCAGCAATCTCGGCACGCGAAACCAAAACGTCGACCAATCGCCTTCGTCGATCCGTTCATCGACCGTGCCGACGCCATCGATGTGCCCAGTGACGAGATGCCCGCCTAGCCGGTCGCCCAATTGCAGCGAGCGTTCCAGATTCACACGCGAGCCGCGCTGCAACTCGCCCAAATTCGTGCGGCTAAGCGTTTCGCTCCCCGCCTGAAACGCGAAGGTCTCGCCCGCAATCTCAATGACCGTCAAGCAACAACCGTTCACCGCCACACTATCGCCCAGCTTCAAGCCGCCGCCCACCAAGGCGTCGCGCACATACAGCCGCACGCCCGGCCCTTCCGGCACCAGCGAAGTGACCTCAGCAAGCGACTCGACAAGACCGGTAAACATAAGTCGGGGGTCGTGGGTCGGGGAAGCAAACGGCGGGCAGTAAACAGTTCCGCCCCCTGTCCCCTGCCTCCTGTCTCCTATCTCCTGCCTACTTCCTACTGCCTCAACGAATACAAAACAATATTCAAAGCAATCTTCGCCGCGTCCTCGCGGGCGTAACCCGGAAACTGCAACGACTCGAACGACTCCAGCGCACAACTCAAATCGTAGGGCGAAAAAATCACGCCGTAACGATCGTCCATCTTGATCCCTTCCAGCCGCGGCGGAATCCGACTCGTCTTAACCGTTCGCTGCCCATTCGCGCCGGCCGCGATCGGCTCGCGGAACGTAACCTGTGCGATGTCGAACGCCTCGAAGCGATTCGCCGCGTCCGGCGTTATCATCGGATGCTCGGCCGCAATCGCTTCCAGCGGATCGCCGGGAAATATCTTGCTCATCTCGATGCGAAACGCCTTGCCGAACGCCGGACTGCTCGACAGCGCATCGACCATCACCGTGCCGCCGTTTTCCACATACTGCTTTAGCCGCTTGCGCTCCTCCGCCGAAAACGAGAAATCCCGCTTGCCGTGCATGAACATCAAGTGGTATTCGAACAGCCGCGGATCGTCCAGGTCGACCAATTCCTTCTCGGCGCGGATATCCATCTTCAAGTGCTCGCTGGCAATCGCGGCAAGTCGCTCCAGGGCATGCGGAGCGTCGTTGCAGCCGCCGTCGTGACGGAGCTTCGCGATCGTGATAGCGCCGCGCGCCGTGTTCGCCGTCGCGGTTGCCGTCGGACGGCGATAATTCTCGAACTTAAACCGCACCTTGCGATTCGTGGCATACGCCAGCACGTTCGCGCCCAAGCCAAGGCAAAAATCGATCTCGTCCTGCACCCGCTTGGGATGCTTCACGTCGCGGCCGGCATTGGCAAGCTCCCAATAGCCCGACAGCGGCCGCGGACAATACACGACCCCCAAACGGCAGCCCGCGTTAAGGCCGTACAGCGGATGCCGCGGCAAGAACTCCGGCTTAAGCACTTCGTCCGCGTTCCAAATCGGATGCGACGGATCGTCGAGCGGTTCCAGCGTCATGCCCGGAAAAATCTCCGCCAGCACGGCGCGGAACGACTCGTCGAACTCCGCGCCGCCGCAAGTATTCTCGGCAAAAATAAATCCGCCCTGGTCGACGTACGCTCGCAGTCGCTGCTTCAATCCCGCATCCAGCTTTAGCGGGCTCTTGCCGCCGATGAACAGCACCGGCGTTTGTTGCAAGTCGTCCAGCGTCGAATTCTCCGAGCGCATCACCTGCCACGTAAGATTCAAGTCGCTCTGCAGCTTGCGCCACCGCGATTCGACGCGATCGGTCAGATTCGCGATATCGTGACGGTGTTGATTCCAGTCGTCGCCGTCGCCATGCTGCAACTCGGCAATCAGCACCGGCCGCTGCCCCTTCGACAGAAACAGCAGCGCGAAGCAAGTGGCCACGTTCTCGTCGTGCTCGCCCAAGCCCTCGCCGATCCACTTGCCGGTCAACGCATCCGGCCGCTTCGTTCCCTGCGCGAGCAAATGCGTCCCCTCGCGATACCAGTCGTGGTCGCCGATCCATCGCTCGCTCGTCAGCCGCCCCACGCGCTCCAAGGCGTAAAGATAATAAAGATGCGAGCGCCGCGACTCGCGAGCGCGGCCCGGCATCGGGTTGCCGGAAACCGAAAAATTGCGCTTCAGCCACGCCATCCCTTTGGCGACCGGGTCGTTGGGTTCGTCCGGTTGCCGTCCGCAGCACGCAACCTGATCTCCGTTCACCTGCGCGTCGGCCTCGAACAAGCGGCCGCGACACATGATCACCGACGCGATGCCGGCGCACGTCATGCTGCCGCTTCCCGGTTCGAACCGACCCCGTTTGCCGTCCCCCTCCTCGTCGCGCAAGCTACCGTTGACGTATCCCCACGAGCCGTCGTTGTTCTGCGCCCGCTTCCAATAGTCGAGTGCCAGCTCCCACGTTCGCCGATTGACGCTCACACCCACCCGTTCGGCTTCGTACAGCGCCAACACCGCGAATTGGGCGTTCGAGTTGTCGCCCGCGCCGGTCGTCGGATAATTCCAGCACCCCTTGTTGCGGCCAGACTTAAGCTGAACTTTCTCCAGCCAGTCGACGTCGCGACCGATCTGCAACAGGTGCTTCTGCGGTTCCGCCTGACACAGAACCATCGCATGCAGCGAAACGCTATACACCGAACCGAGATCGTCCGGCGTAAGCTGCCGCAGCTTTCGCAGCGAAGCCGCGACCACCGGATCGTCGGCCGGCACGCCGCAATTGAGCAGCGAAAGCGTACACAGGCCCGTCGTGCCGTAAGGATGCCCCGGATGGTCCGGCCAAACACCGTCGCGCTGCCCGCGCTTGATAAAGTTGATGCCCCCCTCGATCGCCTTCTTCACCGCTTCCGGATCGAGATCATTCGCCCGCGCGACCGGCGTCATCGCGCCGACCATCACGGAAATCGCCAGCACATTCGCCAAGAGCGATCGAATCCAATGTCGCATGGGCCACCTCTCCCGCTCAACGCCGCGCAACGATCAACACCATTGATCCATTCTAGCCCGATGTTCCCCGCGGGCGAATGGCATCGCGACCTTCACGTCTTGGTCGTCACGCCACAACGCCCGGTGCCGCGTGCGACTGCTGGCTTGTCCAGCAGTGTGGAATCGGCAAGCGATCACCCATCAGTTTGCACGGATCGCGGGGTTCCCGACGGGCCTGTTTACGCGATCAGGAAACGTGATCGAAGGTCTCGCGAAAATGGAGAGCGCGTTCCCGCCTCGGCACTGGCAAAGTCAGTGGAATCCGACGAAAATGGCGGGACGGTTGGTCGTTTGGCAGTGCCACCCCGCCGGCCGGTTTCCCCGCGGACCCGTTGGTTATACGTGGCGGCGGCGAGGTCGGCGAGTTGGAGTCGATTCTGCTACGCGAGACTGGTGGGCACAGCCCACCCTGCGATACTGGGGGCGGCGGAGGATGCCGCGGTGCACGCGAAGATTCGCGGCGAGGTTTCGGAAGTGTGCCGGCAGTTTCCGGTGCCAGCGGCGGCGATGTCGTAGCGTGCTCTGCGATGGGAACGTGTTAGGCGTTTTAGCGTTGTCGCGACTTGTGTTTTGTCGGCGGGAAATGAACCGCGAAGGCGCAAAGACGCAGAGGAATACCAGTCCGACATTCTAGGAACTGACCTCTGCGTCTTTGCGCCTTCGCGGTTCATTTCTTGTTTCGTTGCGTTGGTGGCCGCTTGCCGTGGCGGACGGGCTTACACTTCCGCAAGTTGGCCGATTTTATGGCTCATCCGACTGAAGCGTGCGCGGGCTTGAATTGTGGGGGACATGCGGATTCTGATTGGAGTTGTGTCAACGTCTCCAACAGAAAGGAATCCGCATTTCGTCCCAACAGTGGTTGTACCCGATGTTTGGCGCTGGCGGCTACCGGGTGAGCGAGGTCGAAGCCATCGAGCGCAGCTTGCATTTGCACATCGAGCCGCAGCCGCAGCGGGTCTGTTGTCCGCGGTGCCGCAGCCGCGACGTGATCCGACGTGGCGTGGGCATCCGATGGTTTCGCAATGTGCCCGTGGCGGCCGAATGCACTTGGTTGATCGCCCGACTGCCGCGCGTGAAATGCCGCAAGTGCGGCGTCGTGCGGCAGATTCCGTTGGGCCTGGCCGAACCGCGCCGCGGCTATACACACGCCTTCGCCCGTTATGTGCTGGAACTCTCGCGGTACATGACGATCAAGGACGTGGCCCGACACCTGGGCGTGAGTTGGGACATCGTCAAGGACATTGCGAAGCGG
>JAJDEG010000512.1 GCA_029259895.1 Planctomycetota bacterium | reverse complement strand
TCGGCAAGGTCCGCGTGAAGCAGGCGAACATGCGGCTCGACCTGGGCGGGATTGCCAAAGGATACGCCGCAGACGAGGCGTTGGCCGTGCTGCGAAGGATGGGAATCGGCCGCGCGATGGTGGCCGCCAGCGGCGACATCGCCGTGGGCGACGCACCGCCCAGCGAGAGCGGCTGGCGGATCGGCGTCGCTCCACTGAAGGCCGAGTCCGACAAGCCGAGCGTCTATCTGCGGCTGACCAATTGCGGCGTGTCCACCTCCGGCGATGCCTTTCAACACGTCGAAATCGACGGGCGGCGGTATTCGCACATCGTCGACCCGCGGACGGGTATCGGACTCACCAAGCGGAGCAGCGTCACGGTGATCGCGACCGACGCGACGACCGCCGATAGCCTGGCCACCGCGATGTCGGTGATCGGCGTGGAGAAGTCGCGGCGATTGCTGGAAAAGTACGAGGGGACGGAGATGCTATTCGTGCGGAACGAAAATGAACGGGGCGTGGCAACTCGATCGACGGGATTCGAGCGGTACGTCGAAGCCAAGGATTCGGCCGCGTCGCCGAAATAGCGAACGCTCGCGAGCGTTCGGCGTCGCCGTCGGTGGCCGTCGCTATGCGGGCCGGCAAACGGATCGGCCATTTTCTAAAAATGGCTCCGCAAAGTACTGGGGAAACGCTCCGGGGGCGTTGCGAATCTCAGCCGGCGCGTATTGGGCCAGGTAAACGCGGCGCTGCCGGCCGGACGGGTTCGCGCCGCTGCGGTGGAATACGAGGCTGGAAAACACCGCAATGCTGCCGGCCGGCGCGACGATCGGATCGCCAGGATCATCGCCGAAATAGCCCACGCGGTCGTTGGTGTCCGGGTCGACGCGGTGTTCGACAAGTTCGCGCTTGCCGAAGCGGTCGGCCGGCAGGATGTACGCCGTGCCGTTCTCCTCGCTCACGTCGTCGAGCGTACACCAACAGGTAATGCACTCGGGGTGGTCGCCGATGCGGGCCGCAACGTAGGCCCCGTCCTGATGCCAGGCGAAGCTCATGCCGGCCTGCTCGCATTTGACGACGAACTGGTCGTTATGCAGGAAGGCCACGTCGCCGATAGTGCAGCGGCAGACGGCCGCCATCAAATCGCCGAACAGGAACTCGCCGAGTGCCGGATGATCGCGGTAGCTCTGGCCGACGAAGTACCGCCGACCGCGATGGTTTATGCCCAGCGTATCGACGCCTTCGCGATCCATCCGCGCGTCCATGTCGCGAATGGCGGCGGCACAGACCGAACGAAGCAACTCCAGATGCGCTGGCGGAATGACGGACTCGATCACGAAATACCCGCGCGTCCGGTACTGCTCGCGATGAACCATCCAATCGATTCGGTCGAGCGGCGCGCGACTCATGGCCGCAGCTGCTCGGGAACTTCGCCGTCGCCGGTCGCTTCGCCGCCAAGTAGCCACGACAGGTTGAAGCGGGCGACCTGCGATCCGCCGTCTTTGCCGCCTTCGTAATGCAGATAGACCCAACCTTCGCTGGGTGTGCCGGGGCGGCCCGCGTCGAGCGACGAATAGCCCGCCGGGCCGTCGAACACCAGACGCTTGACCGGCCACGACTTGCCGCCGTCGAAGCTGGCCCACACGGTAATCCGCTCGCGGACCGCCTTGGGCGTGTCGAGATTGCTGAAGATCAGAATGTCTTGGCCCTCGACGGGCAAGCGGACCAGCCCGCCCATGCAGCCGTAGGAGCGGGTTTGATTGCCGTCGGGCAGGGCCTCGGCGATTCGAAAGTCGGCCCATGTCTTGCCGCCGTCCTTGCTCCAAGCGCTGCGGCGTCGCATGTTGTTCGGCCGGGCATCCCAATGAACGCGCGAATTGTAGTAAACCGTGCCGTCGGAAAGCTCGGCGACGGCCGCCTCGCCCGTGCCGTTTTCGGGAAACGGATCGCTGGTGTGCCAAGTCTTGCCGCCGTCGTCGCTGTAGATGGCGTTGGTGTAGTGGTTCGGCCACTCGGAGCGGGTATTGCCGGCCGCGTAGAAACGCGACGGGCGGATCAGCCGGCCTTTGTGCTCGCCGTGGCGGAGCGTGATGCCGTGGTCGTTCATGTGCATCGACGGCATGTTGCCTTTGCTGTCGGCGTGAATGACCGTCTTTTCCTGGGCCGTCCACGTCTTGCCGCTGTCGCGACTGCGGTAGACGGTTAGCGGTGCCGGCGGATGTTTTTCCTCGACGAACGCCAGCACGTCGCCGGTCGTCTCGTCGACGGTTGTGCCGCCGCCTTGAAAGCCGGGCTTGGCGATCGTGATTTCGTCGCCCCACGTTTGCCCGCCGTCTTCGCTGCGGCGGACGCGAACGCTGTTGTTGCCCCAAGTGGCAAGCACCGTGCCGTCGACCGCCACGGTGACGTTGGGAAAGCGCTCGTTCTTGAAGACCTGCTGCGATTCCAACTTCGGCGCGGCCACGAAAGGATCGAGCGGGCCCTCGAACTTCTGCTGCTTCGCCTCCGGCGCTGCGCAATCGTTCGCCGCGGAATCTTCCGCGGCAGGCCCGTTGTTCGAGTTGTCGTCGGAGTTGTTGTCGGCCGGCTGATCCCACAGGCGATGCGGATCGTCGAGCCGGCGCATTTCGGCCAGCAACAGCGCTTCCATCTCCTTGAGCTTGTCGGCATAGCGCGGGTCGCCGGCGAGGTTGCGTTGGTTTTGCTCGGGCGTATTGCCCGTGAGGCCAACGACATCGGCCGCGGCGTGCTGTTCGAGCAATTCGTCGGGATTGTCGGCAAGATTGAACAGTTGCGTTTCGCGGACCTTGCCGTCCAGGGCGTCGTACTTGATCAGCTTCCAATCGCCCTGCCTCACGCAGCGGATGCCGGGCTTGGTGCCGCCGCTGTAGGTGCCGTAGAGCACGTCGCGGATCGTCTGCTGCTTTCCTTCGAGGACCGGCTTGAAACTCGTTCCTTCGTTCGAGTCCGGCGGTTCGATGCCGGCGAGATCGCACAGCGTGGCCAGCACGTCGCCGAGATAGATATTGCCCAGTGTGCGCGAGCCGGCCTTGATGCCAGGCCCCTTGGCGATGAACGGCACGCGCCACGTGTGCTCGTACAGATTCTGCTTGCCTTGCAAGCCGTGGCGGCCGATCGCCATGCCGTGGTCGGCGGTGTAGAAGATATACGTGTTGTCCAGTTCGCCCATGGCGGCGAGTTTTTCGAGCACGCGGCCGATCTGCACGTCGATGTTCTCGCTACAGGCGAACTGCCGGCCGATTTCGTTGCGGATCGTCCGCTCGTCGCGGTTCGTCCATACGCCCTGCACCGCCACTTCGTCCCGCAACTTCGGATGACCGTGATGGAATGGGTGGGCGGGCAGGTAGTTGACCGGCAGCGGCGGCTGCTTCGCGTTGGCCGGCGGCAGCGACTTCTTGTCGGCGTGGTTGACCGCGCCGTATTTGGCCAGCAAGTCCGGCTTGCCGAATCGCGGGTCGTGCGGATGCGAGAAGCCGAAATAGATCAGGAACGGAGGCGCGTCCTTTTCGTTTTCGCGCGCGGTGAGATAGTCGAGCACTTGCTCGGCGTGCCACGCGCTGCCGTTTTCGTCGTCGCCGGCCCGTTTGGTGGCGTCCTTGCGAACGGCGAACTGCGCGTTGGCGGCCTGATAACTGTTCTCCCGTTTGCAGGTCCGCATCGTGGCGTAGCCGGCGCGGTTGAATACGGCGGCCAGCGCGTTGCGTTCGAGATTCGGCGGGCAATGCTCCTTCGCGCCCGGACCAATCGGCAAATGCCACACCGTTCGGCCGCACATGATCATGTGTCGCGACGGCGTGCAGACCGCGCCGGAGAAGGAACCCATGTGGTACGCACCGTCGACTACCATGCCCTCGGCGGCAAGGCGGTCGATGACCGGCGTTTGCAGCGCGGATTTCGGATCGTAGGCCCGCAGGTCGTAGGGCGACTGGTCGTCGGCGATGATGAACAGGATGTTCGGGCGGCGCGGCGCGTCGGCGGCATGCGTCCAAGCAGTGAGGGCGAACGCCACGAACAAGAAAACGTAAATCAGGCGTACGGCGAGACATTGCGTTCGTCTGGTCATTGAACTGCTCCACTAAGTCGGTGAGCGTGAGTAGGGTGGGTCGAACGAGGTGAGGCCCGCCACGCGACCGCGCAAAGTCTGGTGGGCCACACTTCGTTCGACCCAACCTACATCGAATTCTCCACTTATTTCTGCCGAGCGCGGCGCGCTGGGCGGCGATTCGAGTACGATTCCTCCGGCCAATTCTTGCGAACGAGCGCCTGCATTTCTTTTTGCGCGTCGGCGTGTTTGGGATCGCCCGCGAGGTTCTTTAGCTCGCGAGGGTCGTTGTCGTGGTCGTAAAGCTGGACGCCCGCGCGGCCGTTGTCCCACTCGATGTACCGCCAGCGCTGGGTACGGACGCTGTGGCCGGGCACGATGCCGCGTTGGACTTGCGTGTACGCTGGGCGGTCCCAGGCGGCTTCGGGGTTGTCCAGCAGCGGGCGGAGGCTTGCGCCGTGCAGTTTGCCGGCCGACTCGACGCCGCAGACGTCGATCACCGTTGGATAAATGTCGATAAGCTCGACCGGCCGGACGCAGGGCTGCGATTGCTTGGCGACCCCGGCGCCGGCGAAGATCAGCGGCGCGCGGGCCGATTCCTCGAAGTTGCTCTGCTTCTTCCACAGGCCGTGCTCGCCGATGTGGTAGCCGTGATCGCTCCAGAATACGATCAGCGTGTCGTCGCGAAGGCCCAACTCGTCGAGCGCCGCGATAAGGCGGCCGACTTGGGCGTCGACGAACGAGATGCAAGCATAATAGGCTTGCTTCGACTTGCGGGCCTCCAGCTCGGTCACGCCGAACCAAGGACGCGGCCGCGTCGAGGAGAGCGCCAATTCGGGAACGTTCTTAAGCTCGTCCTCGGTAATCGCCGGCATGGCGATTTTGTCGAGCGGGTAGTGATCGAAATACTTCTTCGGCGCGACGTAAGGACAATGCGGTCGATAGAACCCGGCGGCGATGAAGAACGGCTTGTCCTTGTGCTCGCGCATCAGGCGAATGGCCTCGGTGGCGACCATGCCGTCCGTTTGCTCTTCGTCGGTTCCCTCCATCGCCATCACGGAAAGCGAGCTGCCCAGGCCGCGCTTGGGCGTGTAGTTGACAATCAGGCTCTCTTCGGTCTTGTCGCGGCCCTTGGGGTTGACCACTTCGTGCCAACTCTGCTCGTCGTCTAGTCCGCTGGTGCCGATCTGCCCGGGATTGCCGTAGTGATAAATCTTGCCGACGCGGGCGACGTAATAGTCGTGCTTTTTGAATAGCTCCGAGAGCGTGACGACGTTCGGCACGACCGAGCGGAAATGCTTTTGCAGATTGAACACTTCGGTCGTGTCGGGTCGCAGACCGGTCATCAGCGACGTGCGGCTGGGGCTGCACAGCGGGAACTGGCAGTACGCCCGATCGAAGCGCACCCCGTCGGCGGCGAGGCGATCGATGTGCGGCGAATGAATCTGCTCGTTGCCGTAGCAACGCAAGTCGCAGTTCATGTCGTCGACGGCGATGAATAGGACGTTCTTGGGACGCGGGGCGTCGGCGGGCTTGTCCGCGGCCTTGTCGTCAGC
>JAJDEG010000511.1 GCA_029259895.1 Planctomycetota bacterium | reverse complement strand
GCACGCCCAAAGTGCTTTCTGGATCGCTTCGCTGCCGCTGGCCGACCAGAGGACTTGCTCCATGCGGCCGCCGCCGCTCTGAGCGCGGAGGTTGGCCAGCAGTCGCTCGCAGGCGAGGATTTCGAGTTCGGTGGCGGCGTTGTAGGCGGTGAGCGGGGCGGCGGCGAGGAATTCGGCGTCGGGGAATCTGGCGTCGGGGAATCTGGCGGCGGGATATTCGCCAGCGGGGGCGTCGCTGGCTGGACTGGTTGCATCGAGGCCGAGATAGCTCCAAACGCGCTGCCACCAGCGGCGCGGGTTGTGGCCGAGGTTGGCGACGAGGACGCCAGAGGTGAAATCGGCAAGCTTGCGGCCGTCGGCGGTCCAGTGGTAACAGCCCTGGCTCTTGGCGATGACGGCGAGGCTGGGCGTGTAGGTACGGAGCGATCGCGGCTCGACGGCCGCGAGCCGCCGACGCAGGGCGTTCGAGGCGGCTTCGCCGGGATGTTCGATGTGCGGTTGGTCGGATGGAGCGTGGGGCATGGAGTGTTTCTTGGCGGGAGATCGGCAAGTCGGCGGCGGAGGCGATCGTTATGCGGGCAGACAGCCTTGAGGGGCGATAGGTTCGTCGCACCGGCGACGGGCGTATGATATCACGGCCTGACGCGACTCGACACGCTTGCCGATACGGGCGGCCGCGGATGACGGTGGGTTTGGGGTGGGGTATCCTGAAAGGAATAGCGTTTACAGTTCTGCCATCTCATTAATTCGCGACCATTGCATGTGGCCTACATCGGATCAGACGCAGGAGTTGCTTGCTAACGCCCGGGATGGTGATGTGGAGGCCGTGAATCGGTTGTTGGAGCGGCATCGCGAATCCTTGCGGCGGATGATCGATATGCGGTTGGATCGGAAGATTCGGCAGCGGGTGGATGCGAGCGATGTGGTGCAGGACGTGTTGGTCGATGCACACCGGCGCATGAAAGACTATTTATCGAGTCCGGCGATGCCGTTTCATCTTTGGCTGCGGCAGATGGCGAAGGATCGGCTGATCGACGCGCATCGGCGGCATCGCGGCGCGGCGCGGCGGAGCTTGGACCGGGAGCAGCCGCTGGTGATCGCGGGGACGGACGACCGGTCGACGATCGAATTGGCTGCGCAGTTGTGGGATCGCGAGATGACGCCGGCGGAGGCGGCGACCGTGCGGGAGTTGCAGCAGCGGTTCGCCGCGGCGGTCGAACAGCTGGACGAGCAAGATCGAGAAGTCGTGTTGATGCGGCACTTCGAGCAGTTGTCGAATAGTGAGGTGGCGGAAGCGTTGGGGCTGAACGCGCCGGCGGCGAGCATGCGGTATCTGAGGGCGATGCGGCGGCTGCGGGAGTTGCTCGGCGTGGAGGAAGGGGATGACGGCTCTGCGGCGCGGGCGGATTAACCGCGGAGGACACGGAGGGCACAGAGGGGAAGATGCTGGGTTTGCGAAATGAAGAATGAAGAATGGTCTGAATTAATAATCTATGTGTCGCTTGGCCGCGCCGTCGCGCTTTGGTCGCTGATCTGCATTTTGCATTTCCTCTGTGCCCTCCGTGTCCTCTGTGGTTAATTGAACCGCTCGAAATGCAGGCAAAATGGACGAGAAGCTACCAGCTAGTCGTACTTCGGCCGCACGCGATGAGCGGCTGGCGGAGTTGTTCGAGCGGGCGGTCGAACAATATCGCGCGGGGCAGCGGCCGGATGTTGAGGAGATTGCGGCGGGCGATGGCGATTTGGTCGACGAGCTGCGCGAGTTGGTGTCGGCGGCGATCGTGGCCGACGTGGTGGCCGTGAATACGCCGAGCGTGAGCCTGACTGGACCGCGGGCGTCCGGTGCGGGGCGCGTTGATGCCGATGTCGATGCGGGCGGCGACGCGACGGTCGATGCCAGTGGATCGTTGCCGAGCGGAGCCGGCGCGCCGTTGGAACTGCCGTGCCGTTTCGGCGACTACGAGTTGCTCGAAGAGATCGGTCGCGGCGGGATGGGCGTGGTCTATCGGGCGCGGCAGGAGAGCTTGGGTCGCGAAGTGGCGCTGAAGATGATTCTGGACGGACGGCTGGCGTCGGCGGCCGATCGTACGCGCTTTCATGCCGAGGCCGAGGCGGCCGCGAGGCTGACGCATCCGGCGATTGTGCCGATCTACGAGGTTGGCGAACGGGATGGACGGCCGTATTTCAGCATGAAGCTCGTGGAGGGGCAGACGCTCGCCGGGCGGTTGGCGGCCGGGCCGATGCCGCAGCGCGACGCGGCCGAGTTGCTCGCCAAGGTGGCGCGGGCGATTCACTACGCGCATTTGCAGGGTGTGTTGCATCGCGATCTCAAGCCGTCGAACCTAGTGATCGATCGCGATGGCGAGCCGCACGTGACGGACTTCGGATTGGCGAAGCGGATGGAAGGCGACGTCAGCCTGACGCGGTCGGGGGCGATCTTGGGGACGCCGAGCTACATGGCCCCGGAGCAGGCGGCGGGGAGCCGCGGGCAGACGGGGCCGGCCACCGACGTGTATAGCTTGGGGACGATCCTGTATCAGATGCTGGTGGGCCGGCCGCCGTTTCAGTCGGCGTCGCCGGTCGATACGTTGCTGGCGGTGTTGGAACACGATCCGGTGCCGCCGCGGATGCTCGATGCGAACGTGGACGCCGATCTGGAGATGATCGCGCTGAAGTGTTTGCAGAAGCCGGCCGAGCTAAGGTATGCGACGGCGGCGCAATTGGCCGAGGATCTCGATGCTTTTGTGGCGGACGAGCCGATCTCGGCGCGGTCCGGACGGTTCAGCGAGATCTTGGCGCGGATGTTTCGGCCGTCGCATCACGCGGCGGTGTTGGAGAACTGGGGGCTGCTGTGGATGTGGCACAGCGTGGCGTTGTTGGCGTTGTGTTTGGTGACGAATCTGTTTGAGTTGCTCAAAGAGCGCGATCCGATTTTCGCGTCGCCGCTGCCGTATGTGATGCTGTGGGGCGGCGGGTTGGCGATTTGGGCGCCGATCTTTTGGGCGATTCGGCGGCGGGCCGGGCCGGTGACGTTCGTCGAGCGGCAGATCGCGCACCTGTGGGGCGGGAGCGTGATCTCGTGCGTGCTGCTATTCGGCATCGAATACATCCTCGGCGAGCCGGTGCTGAAGTTGTCTCCGATGCTGGCGCTGATGAACGGAATTATTTTCGTGGCCAAAGCGGGGATTTTGAGCGGCGAATTCTACGTGCATGCCGGTGTGATGTTTGCGACGGCGATCGCGATGGCGGCGATCGACGCGGCGGGGTTTCACTTCGGCGTGTCCGTGTTTGGCGTGGCCGCGGCGGCGACGTTCTTCGTGCCGGGGCTGAAATATTATCGACAGAGTCGGCGGGTGCGACGCGAGGCGGAGACAATCGAACGGATCAAAGGAGCGGCTTGATCGCCCGTTGAGTCGGCGTCGATGTTCTTAACCACAGAGGACACGGAGGAGGAGCACAGAAGGAACACAGAGGGCGGCCAGAGTGATGCGTCGATGGTGCGAGATTCGACGAGTCGTTGCCTATCAATATTCAATCATCACTTGCTTCTCTGTGCCTCTCTGTGCTCCTCCTCCGTGTCCTCTGTGGTTAAGTCCTCACGGTTGGCGACTAGTTCCGCGTAGTCGCTTCTTGAAGATTGAGCAGCGTGCGGGCGATGCTGGTCCAGGCGGCTAGTTCGGTGGGCGGGAGGTCGGCCGGCGCGGCGGATTGGCCGGCGGCGATGAGTCGCTGCGCCGCGGCGGGATCGGCGCGGAAGTGGGCCGTGTGTTCGTCGAGCAAACGTTGGACGACTTGGGTTTCGGCGGGCGTTGGCTGGCGGGAGAGGACTTCGCGCCAGGCGTGGCGGATGCGGTCCGTGCCTGCCTTATCCGTCGTGGGCGCTTCGCGTAGGATGCGCGTGGCAAGGCCTCGCGCGGCTTCGACGTACGTCGGATCGTTGAGCAGGGCGAGCGCCGCTTTGGGCGTGTTCGACGCGGGACGTTCGGCCGTGCATTCCTCGCGGGGCGTGGCGTCGAGGGCGAGCAGGCTGGGGTGCAGGTAGGTGCGCTGCCAGTGCGTGTACAGGCCGCGGCGATATTGGTTTTCGCCGACGTCGGCTTTCCACGTTCGCGTGGGGAAATTCAGGTGTTGCCAGTAGCCGGCCGGTTGGTACGGTTTCACGCTCCGTCCGCCGATGCGAAGCGAGAGTATGCCGGACGTGGCGAGCGCGTTGTCGCGAATGGTTTCGGCGTCGAGCCGCCAGCGGCCCTGGCGGGCGACGAGGCGATTGAGCGGGTCGCGACCGAGCATCTGCTGCGTGGGGACGGACGACTGGCGATACGTGCGCGACGAGACGAGCCGGCGGACGAGATGTTTGACGTTCCACTCGCCGGCAGGATGTTGGCGACCGAGCAGTTCCGCGGCGAGATGATCGAGCAGCTTGGGATGGGTGGGCCACTCGCCTTGGACGCCGATGTCGTCGAGCTGCTTCGAGAGACCGACGCCGTGGAACATTTTCCAGAGGCGGTTGGCCAACACGCGGGCGGGAAGCGGATTCTCTGGGGCGACGATCCAATTGGCCAGATCGAGGCGCGTGAGGCGGTCGGTTTCCGGCGGTGGCGACGATGGCGATGGCGGCGACGACGTTTTGGACAACGCGAACTTCGCCAGCGACTCAGGAAAGGCCGACGAGACGACCGGCCCTGTGCGGTCTTGCCAGTTGCCGCGGGGGAGAATGCGCATCTCGCGCGGCTTGACGGAGACCGTGACCATCGTGCGCGTGAGGCGTTTTTCCAGGTTCGTTCGCTCGGCGACAAGTCGGTCTCGCCGTACTCGTAACGCGGCGGAAGTCTCGCCGATCTTCTTTAGTTCGGCCGTGGGCAAGCTGAGTCGAACGTCGAGGGCCGCGATTTGCGATTGCAGTTCGTCGAGGCGGCGCTGCTCGATCGGCGTGGGGACGGGGATTTCCGGTTCGCGGCGGCCGCCGAGGTAGGTGCCGGTCTCGCGCACGTCGGCGAAGAACGCCGCGAAGCTGTAGAAGTCGCGGGTGCCGATCGGATCGTACTTGTGATCGTGGCATTCCGCGCAGCCGAGCGTTTGACCGAGCCAGACGCCAGAGGTGGTGCGGACGCGGTCGGCGGCGTATTTTTCGATGTACTCGGCGGCTTGTGCGCCGCCTTCCTCGGTCGTCTTGTTGAGCCGGTTGTAGCCGGTCGCCACGCGCTGGGCGAGCGTGGGGTTGGGCAACAGATCGCCGGCCAGTTGCTCGCGGGTGAACTGGTCGAACGGCATGTTGGCGTTGAAGGCGGCAATGACGTAGTCGCGGTAGGGCGAGATCGGTTGGTCGTTGTCGCTGTGATAGCCGCACGAATCGGCGTAGCGGACCAGGTCGAGCCAGTAGACCGCCATCCGCTCGCCGTATTGCGGCGCGGCGAGGTGACGATCGACCACGCGCTCGACCGCATCTGGGCTGTCGTCGGCGAGGAAAGCGTCCACTTCGGCGGGCGTGGGCGGCAGACCGACGAGATCGAAGGAGAGTCGCCGCAGGAGCGTGACGCGGTCGGCGGGGGGCGCGGGCTGGAGCCCTTCGCGCTGTAGCCGGGCGAGGATGAACCGGTCGATCGCGCCGAGCGGCTCGGTGCCGGGCGGGATGTCGCTGCCGGCGATGTCGTTGCGGACGATGCCGCTGGGGGCGATGTCGGCGAGCGGCGGGCGGCGGATCGGTTCGTACGCCCAATGGCCTTGCCACTTCGCGCCGTCGGCAATCCAGCGGCGGAGCAGATCGATTTGTTTTTTGGTTAGATGCTTCTTCGCGTCCGGCGGCGGCATCCGCAGGTCGTCCTCGTCGCTGGTCACGCGGGCGATTAGCGCACTGGCCGCCAAGTCGCCGGGGACGATGGCGCGATCGCCGCTGTCGAGTTCGCTCTTGGCGGCGTCCTCGAGGTCGAAGCGGAGGCCGGACTCGCGCGTGGCGGGATCGGGTCCGTGGCACGCGAAACAGTTTTCGGACAGGATCGGGCGGATGTCGCGATTGAATTCGATGGGCGGATGGGCATCGTCGGCGCGGAGCGCTACGGTTAGCGCAGCACACGACAACCATGCCGACGCGAGCACGCGGAGGAAAGTGAGGTGCGCCCTGCGTAGGCGGTCGTGCGGCATCGGGAATCGCTCCAATCGTTGCGGGAGCAATTCATTATGGCTGGCTAGTCAACGGGGTGCCAGGGTGATGCGGCCGTGGAACGTGGTCCAAAACTCGGCCGAATACACGGTCGGAAACACGAATCAACGCGATGTCGCGTCGATAGTACGTGCCGCCGGGCCGTCGGCGTGAGACTCGGTTAGGTTACGCGGCGGCGCGGCGGCGAAGCCGATTGGTTGGCGGGGGCGGACGTCGCGGCAGCGGGCGCGGATGCCGGCGATGGCGGTGGGCCAATCCCAGCGGCCGGTTTCGACGAAATGCAGGACGAGCAGCTTGCGGACTTCTTCCAGCTCGGCGAAGGAGAGGTCGGCGGTTTCGGCGACCGCGCGATCGACGTCGAGCGCGTGGCGGATGTCGGCGTGCCAGCGTTCGACGATGAGGCGGCGGCGCAGCGCGGCATTGGGGCGGGGGAACGTGAGGACGACGTCGATGCGGCCGGGGCGGCGGAGGGCGAAGTCGACGCGCTCGACGTCGAGGTTCGACGTGAAGACGTAGACGACGTCGTGGCGGGCGCGGACGCCGTCGAGTTGGCCGAGGAGCGTGGTTTGGCCTGCCCTGAGGCCGTCGGAGGCGCGGAGTGTGAGCAGGCCGTCGAAGTCGTCGAACATGACGACGCCGGGGCGCTCGGGCTGGAAGAGTTCGTCGACTTGTTTATCGGCGCAGGCTTGCTCGAACTGGCTGACGGTGACGGTGCGGAATGAGAGTCCGCGGCGGAGGCACTGCGCCTGTAGGTGGCGGCAGGCCATCGTCTTGCCGTTGCCGGGTTCGCCGAGCAGCAGGACGCCGCGCTTGACGAGGACGTGGTAGCGGCGGAGTAGATCGCGGCCGCTGCGGAGGAAGCCGATGGTGTTGTCGAACAAGCGCTGGCGGAGCGACTCCTCGAGGACGGGGGGCGATTCGATGCGGCCGCGGCGCACGAGGCGACGAACGAAGCGATAGACCGCGCGGGCGTCGCATTGGCGGACCGCCCAAAAGTCGCAAATCGCGACGGCCGACGGGACGGAGACGTAGACGAGCGGCACGTCCGATTCGCCGAGCGGTAGGCGGAAGGTTTCGAGGCCGCTGTAAAGCGAGTGGCCGCGGTTTTCTTCGCCGACCGACATCAGCGGGCCGCTTTCGGAGAAACCGCGGCGGCCGACGAACTTGAGCTTGGCGCGGAGGAGTTGGGCGACGTCCCAGTCGAGATAGACCGCGTGCGCCGGCGCGGCGAGGGCGCGGGCCGCCTCGGCGAGGCAGAAGTCGATGTCGGTTTGGTACGTGGCGAGTTTCATGGCGAAAGAGAACGACAACGGGGCGGCGGGGGAGGTTCGCGGCGCTTGCGATGCGGCACGGCGTGGTCGCCGGCATTTGGCGGGTGAATCTCTTTCGAGCGCGCGGCCGGAATTGTCGTAGATTATCGGCCACTTGTCGGGTACGTTCGGTGGTTGGATCGATGATCGTGTTTCCTGGGAGCTCGTTCACGAACCTTGTCGTTTGCGTTTTGTAACGCGTGGGCGTTATCTATAGGGGAGGAGAATAGCCTCTTGCGCCAGCTTGAATCAGCGAAAGGAGCGTGGTGATGCGAGTCTTCGATCGGCCGACGCGGATGGTCTTGGCGACTTACTGTGTCGCGCTTTGTGCATCGCCCTCGTTGGCGGACGACGTGACTGACGTTCGTGTGGCGGCCGAGCGGGCGGTGCGACTGGTCGAGCGGACTTCGGCTAAGTTTCTGGAGACGAAGACGTGCTTTGCTTGCCATACGCAGACGCTTTCGGCGATGGTGCTTGCCGAGGCTAGCGAGGCTGGATTTGAGGTCGACGCGCGGAATCTCCAGCGGCAGGTGGAACGGGTGTCGGAAGTGCGCGAGTCGCTGTATGGCCTGCGGGTCGATACGGTCGGCTACGGTTTGTGGGCGCTCGATATTGGAAAGCATGCGCCTGACGCGGCGACAAAGGACATGGTGCAGTATCTGCTCGACTACCAGCCGGCACTAGGGCATTGGGAAGTGACGGTCGATCGGCCGCCGGCCGAGGCTTCGCACTTCACGACGAACTACGTGGCGATTCGCGGACTGAAGCGATACGGGACGACCGAGCAGCAGGACGCGATCGCGGCGCGCGTCGCCGCCGTGAAACAATGGCTGGCGACGGTGGACGCGGAAAAGGCGAAGACCTTGGATACGGAGGACGCGGTGTTTCGCCTGCGGCTTGCTGCGGAGTTGGAGCATGCGCCTGACGAACTAAAACCGCTGGTCGAGAACTTGCTCGAGCGACAGGACGACGCCGGCGGATGGCCGCAGAAGCCGGGCATGAAGCCGGATGCGTACGCGACGGGTTCGGCGCTCGTGGCGCTAAGCGAAGCGGGCGGTGTGCCGACGATTCATGCCGCTTGGGAGCGCGGGATCGCGTTCTTGTTGCGAACGCAGCAGGAGGACGGATCGTGGCGCGTGGCGACGCGAGCGAAGCCGATTCAGGAATACTTCGAGAGCGGCTTTCCGCACGGGAAGGACCAGTTTATTTCGGCGTTTGCGACGGGCTGGGCGACGGAGGCGCTGTTGTTGCAGCTTCGCGTGGAGAAGTGATGGGTAGGGCAACGGCGACGGTTTCCATGTTGCCACTTTTTGAGCACAGAGTTTGCTTGACTTTGGGAAACGAGGCGTCGCTGGTTTGCTAGTGGTCTTGATGGAAAACGCGTTAGCAAATCTCGCTGCTGGACTAGCCAGTCGTGGCGATCGGCGAGAGATATAACCGAAAGTTGTGGATGCGGTAGTTGAACAAGGCGGCGTACTTGGGTTTGAATTTGGTTTCTTACAGACCCAATTCCCCAGGAGTACGCCACCATGTCCGAGCGTAGCAATTCGACGCTGGCCTTGCCAGCCACAAGTTCGCGCGACGTGCTGACCGACATCCTCCGCGACGGCGCTCAGCGGCTTTTGTCCCAGGCGGTCGAGGCCGAAGTCGCCGAGTGGATCGCGTCGCGGGCCAACGTGACCAACCAGGCCGGCCACCGTCAGGTGGTTCGCAACGGCCGTTTGCCGCAGCGGACGATTACCACGGGCGTCGGCCCGATCGAGGTCCAGCAGCCGCGGGTGCTCGATCGACGCGCGGCCGATGAAGCAGAGCCATTTTCCTCCAAGATTCTTCCTCCTTACCTGCGCAAGACCAAGAGCCTGGAGGAACTGATTCCTTGGCTGTACCTGAAAGGCGTCAGCACGGGCGATTTCAACGAAGCCCTGGCGGCGCTGGTGGGTCCGAACTGCCCTGGCCTGTCGGCCTCGACAGTTACGCGGCTCAAGACCTGCTGGGAAGGCGAATTCCAGGAGTGGAATAAGAGGTCTTTGAGAGACAAGCAGTACGTCTACCTGTGGGCCGACGGCGTGCATTTCAACATCCGCTTGGAAGAAGATCGGCAGTGCATTTTGGTATTGATGGGGGCCACGGCCGACGGCCGCAAGGAGCTGATCGCCGTGGTCGACGGCTTTCGTGAGAGCGAGCAGTCGTGGAAGGCGCTGCTCTTGGACGTGAAGTCGCGCGGCCTGGCCGTCGATCCCAAGCTGGCCACCGGCGATGGCGCGCTGGGTTTCTGGAAGGCACTGCGGCAGGTCTTTCCCGCCACACGCGAGCA
>JAJDEG010000052.1 GCA_029259895.1 Planctomycetota bacterium | reverse complement strand
TTCGCGGCACGCAAAGCTTTCCACGGAAACGGCTTAGGACGGAACGGGGCGAAATACACCTACCGCGGCGTCAATGAGTGGCTGTGATAGTCGGCCGACGAAAGATTAACGATCTTCGACCAACAAGCCGTTCGGGCGGCGTGAATGCCGCCGACCAGATCTCGAAGTCGACGGTCAGCGGCAAGTGGTCCGACGCCCAGCGGGCCGCTTGCGTTCGCACGACGTGGGCCGACGAAACGCGGACCCGCTCGCAGCAGAACACTTTGTCGAGCGATCCCATCGGCAACCAGGCGGGAAACGTGCGAAACTTGCTCGGCGGCGACGAGATTTGTCGCAACGGCAGTTGGGCCAACGGTCCACCGGCAAGTGTGTTGCGCCAGTCATTCGAGTCGCCGGCAATAATCGTCGGCAGACCGCCGCCCTCGGCGAAATGCCGATGGCCGAGCAAATGAGCGACCTGCCACTGTCTTTCCCGCTCGGCCAGCCCCAGGTGCCAATTGACCATATGAATCGGGCCGAACGGCGTATCGACCACGACGATTTGTGCCCCGCGCGGCTTCTTTTGCTGTCGGCGGAGCGAAACGTGGTGCCGGTGCCGAAACGGCCAGCGCGACAGCAGCAGATTGCCGTACCCGCCGACTTTCCAATGCACGTTCATCTGAAACGCCGTGCCGGGGAACTGGAAATGATCGGCCAGCAGCCGGGCCTGGTCGTGATAACGCGACCGGCGGGCACCGTGCGTCACTTCCTGAAGGCAGATCAAGTCCGGCCGCTCGCGATCGATCACGTCAATGATCCGATCCAGCCGGTACCGCCGGTCGTGGCCGCCGACGCCTTTGTGGATGTTGTAGGTCAGCAGTCGCACGGCTGGCTCTGGGCATAGAAGCGACAAGCCCGTTGTGGGGGCTATGGGACGATTTCGGGCGTTTTTCGGCGGCAGCGGAATTCGGCCGTTGGGATTCGGCGGGATTTAATCGTAACGAACACGCCGCTCGCGCCGAGGGCGAGAGCAAAGTCGTTAGATTATCCGTCAAAACCGGCGCAATCGACCCTTCTTTCGCGACCGATATTTCGACCGCCAACCCCCTAATCTTCTTGCACGACGCATTTTCACTCGCTATCTTTGCCTATCGAGCGCGCTAGCAGCGAAAGCATCGCGCTATGAACAATCTACTTCGTTGTGTCAGGGGGAATTGCATGTTTAGGAAGAACCGCAAGCATTGGATCAGCGCCGCGGCGGCCGTTGTCGCGCTCGGCGTCTGGGGAGCAAGCACCGCCGAGGCCGGTTGGTCTTCGCGTGGCTCGTCGGGTGGAAGTTCGGGCGGCAGCTCCGGCGGAAGCTGGGGAAGCTCTGGCTCCTCTGGCAGCAGCGGAAGTTGGGGAAGCCGCGGCGGCTGGCGACCGTTTCGCTGGCTGTTCCACGGTCGTCATCACAGCAGCGGCTCCTCCGGCAGCCACGGTTCGAGCGGCGGTTGGCACCGTACGTCGTACGCCTCGCACGGTTCTTCTGGTGGAAGCTCGGGGTCGAGCGGGGGCTGGTACTCCTACGGTTCGACCCGCGGCACCGCCGTAAGAACCTATCGCATGGGCGACGAGACGACGGTCGAAGGGCCGGCCGACGACACGATGCCGTCCGATGCGCCCACCGATGCGACGCAGCCTGGCCCGGCCGATCTGCCCGGCGAAACCGAGAGCACGATGTACGATCCGGACGGCGACAGCTCGATGCTGTCGGTTGCCGTTCCAGCCGATGCGAAGATTTACGTCAACGACAAGGCAACCACAACTCCGGGCGAATTGCGGCAGTTTGTGTCGCGCAACCTGACGCCCGGATATCGCTATACCTATCGCGTTCGTGCCGAGTGGGAGCAGAACGGCGAGCTTATTTCGCAGGTCAAGTCGGTCGATCTACGTGCCGGCAACGCCACGCGAATTGACTTCACGGCCGAAGAAGCGACCGAGGATGCGACCGAGAATGTCACGGCCGAACAGAAGCAAGAAGAACCGGCCGATGCAGGTGCGACCAAGGTAACGATCCACCTGCCGGCCGACGCCAAGCTGTACCTCTCGGACCGCGAGTCGCGTCAGACGGGCGAAACCCGCTCGTTCACGACGACGGCTTTGGCCAACGGCGACGTGTGGGAAAACTACACGGTTCGGGCCGTGGCGGTTCGCGGCGGACGCACGGTCGAGCGCGAGAAGACGATCACGCTACGCCGTGGCGACAGCCACGACCTCAGTTTCGACTTCGACGCCCCGGCCCTCGCGTCGGCGGACGGCGAATCGGTTCGCTAAGCACGTTGTTGTGGCCGGTCTCATGACCGTGCCACCGATTAAAATCGATAAACTCCGCCTAACCCTCGCGTCGGTTGCGACCGGCGCGAGGGTTTTTTGTTTTCGCTCGCAGTGGCGTTCTAGCCACCGCTCGAATGCTCCGCACACCGCGCGGCGGTCGATATATCCATGACGTATGGAAACGTCATCGCGCCCCAAAGCCGACGATCGACACCAGGCTTGTTGCCCCTGGCCGAATGAGCTGCGCATCGTCGTTAGCCTGCTGCTGGCGCTGCACGTTAGTGCGATCTATGTCGGTCCATTCTCGATGGGAGCAATGGGGGTAACTTCGCCACTGGCTTTGACGCTACGGCGGACGTATCGGCCGTACTTGGAAGCCATTTCAACGCAATATCAGGGCTACCAGTTCTTCAATGAGCCGGGTCCGAGCCACCTGATCCGCTACGAACTCGAGTTTGCCGACGGCCGGGAGATGGTCACGGGCAAGTTGCCGGACATCGACGAGCACTGGCCGCGCTTGCGGTATCACCGGCATTTCATGCTCACCGAAACCGCATATACGCTGGTGTCGCGGACCGCGCCGCCAACGCCACCGCCGGGCCTCGAAGTTGGCACGCCCGCCTACGAATCCTGGCGGCAATTTCGCGACGCCGACGCAGCCCTTTCCCGGGCATTTTTGAAGTCGTACGCCGAACATCTAATGTCCGTCCACGGTGCGTCGCTAGTACGCCTTTATGGCATCGAACGACGCTACCCGACGCCCGAGGAAGTCGTCGACGGCATCAGGCCGGGAGACAAACGGTTCGTTAGCGAGGAACTGCTCGATACGTTCACGATCGACATCGAGGTCGTTTCGCCATGAACGCCGCAGCCGCCTATTTGACGTCGTTCCTTCGCGCCAGCTACCGCGACGCGGTGGCCGGTTGGAATCGCTTTTGGTTCGCGCCCACCGATCCGGCGACGCTGGCGATGATTCGCATCCTCGCCGGTGCGATGCTGCTCTACACGCATCTCGTGTGGACGATCGATCTCGAAGCGTTCTTCGGTCCGCATAGTTGGGTATCGCCGACCGCAAACGCAACGTTTCATGAAGTGCCGAAGATCAGCGAAATCATGGAGCAAGATCCCTACCGCGGTCGTTCGTTCGTGTGGAGCCTGTTCGACGTTGCCAAAACCTCCCAACAAATCTGGGCGGTTCATATCGTCGCGCTCGTCACGTTCGCACTGTTGACGGTCGGCCTCTGGACGCGTGTCGTTGCCGTGCTCGCTTGGATTTTCGCCGTCTCCTACGTCCAACGCGCTCAAGGTGCGCTGTTCGGCCTGGATCAGATCAACACGATGCTGGCCATGTACCTGATGGTCGGGCCGAGCGGCGCGTGCTATTCGCTCGACGCCTGGCTCGCGCGTCGCAAGAACCCTCGCCGCGGCGCGGCTTCACCGTCGACGAGTGCGAACATCGCCATTCGCTTGATGCAACTCCACATGTGCGTGATCTACATGTTCGCGGGCATCGGAAAATTCGTGGGCGCGAGTTGGTGGAACGGCACCGGCCTGTGGGGAGGCGTGGCCAATCTCGAATACCAGTCGCTCGACGCCACGTGGCTGGCGTACTGGCCGCATCTCAGCGCGTTTCTCAGCCACCTCACCGTGTACTGGGAAGTGTTCTATTGCGTCCTCATCTGGCCCCGCGCCCTGCGGCCCTGGATGCTGCTGATCGCCGTGCCGCTGCATCTCGGCATCGCCTTTTTCATGGGCATGATCACGTTCGGCCTGATCATGCTCGTCGGAAACCTGGCGTTCGTCTCGCCGGAATCGGTGCGGGCGACGGTGAGTTGGCTGTTTCGGCGGACGCGACCGGCTCCGACAACTGGCGGTTGAGCGACCGGATTCCCGTCCGAACGTGCCGCCCGCTGCGTGCCCCTTTCTACGGTCAGCGTTGACATGCAGATTGGGCGGTTTTAGGTTGTATGGCGTACGTGCAACGGTCGCGTGGCCCGTCGGACCGACGATACGGCCGTCGACGCCGTCGTCGGTGCGGCTCGATTCGCTCCTGCTTGAGTATACGGACGGTGATTCGATGAGACATGTCGTGCATCGCGTGAACGCACAATCTCGCCGCGAATTCCTAACTCGCGCCGGCGGCGGCTGCGGGGCGCTGGCTCTTTCTTACCTGCTTGGGCAAGATGCGGGCACGTTCTCGGCGAGCAAGGCACGCGCCGCCGCGGACGACGCTGCCATATCGCCGCTCGCACCGCAGGAGCCGCACTACGACGCCACCGCCA
>JAJDEG010000510.1 GCA_029259895.1 Planctomycetota bacterium | reverse complement strand
TTGTGCAACGCCTGTGATGCCATCGAAAACGCCAGCGTGGAAGGGGGCCGATAATGCAACTCCACGAAGAATATCGCCCGACGACCTGGTCCGAAGTCGTCGGCCAAGACAAAGCGCTCGCCCGCATCGCCAAGCTACGCGAGCGCGGCATCGGCGGCCGCGCATTTTGGATTACGGGCCAGAGCGGCACGGGCAAGAGCACGATCGGCCGCCTGATCGCTGCCGAGATTGCCGACGAATGGTCGACCGAGGAAGTCGACGCCGAAAACCTATCGCCCGGCCGCGTCGCCGAATTGGAGCGGATGAGCAACAGCCGCGCCATCGGCAAGGGCGGCTGGGCATTCCTCGTCAACGAAGCCCACGGCCTCCGCAAGGGGACCGTCCGGCAATTGCTCGTCACGCTGGAGCGCATCCCATCGCACGTGGTTTGGCTGTTCACGACGACGGTCGAAGGCGAACAAGCGCTGTTCGATGGCTGCGAAGACTCTCACCCGCTCGTCAGTCGATGCACGATGCTGGCGCTTGCCCGTCGCGACTTGGCCACTCCGTTCGCCCAGCGTGCCAGAGAGATCGCCCAGGCCGAAGGCTTGGACGGCCAGCCGATCGACAAGTACATCGCGTTGGCCAAGAAACACCGCAACAACCTCCGCGCCATGCTCCAAGCCATCGAAGCCGGCGAAATGCTCGTCGACTAACCCCGCCGCGCCCGGTCGATCACGAAGCCGGCCGGGCGATCTTTCACTCCCCTTTTCCGAACCCTACACGCCCAAAGGATTCGCCATGCCTAAACGCAAGTCCCTATCGCTCACCAATCTACTCCGCCAAGAACTGGCGTCCGTTCCGTCCGTCAATGCCGTGGCCAAGGCGATTGACGTCAGCCAACCATCGCTCGCCCGATTCCTCAAAGGCGAAGCCGACAGCCTGACATTTGAGACGGCCAGCCGGTTGCTGGACTACTTCGGCTACGCCGTCGCCAAGCCGACCACGCCGAGCCGCCCCACGACCAAGCGAATGCCGACCAAGCCATCACCAACCAAGCGCCGCGCGGCCAAGCGGTAGGCGGCCGAAAGTGTAAAGTTTCATCCTCCATCGAAATCGGCCGATCGGCGCGTTGCAAACCAACGACTTACGACGCGGCCGAAGTGTAAGCCACGGTTTATAGATCATCCTTTACAGCCAAGCCTAAAGGGGACCGCGATGCCGCGCCAGATCGCTGTCTACGTCCGTGTATCGTCCAAGCGCCAGGACACTCGCAGCCAGGAACCGGACCTGAAGCGCTGGATCGAAGCCTACGCCGACGGCCAGCCCGTCGTCTGGTATCGCGACAAAGCTACCGGCAAGAACATGCACCGCCCCGGCTGGCGAAAGCTCGAAGCCGACATCGCCGCCGGCAAATTCGCAAAGCTCGTCATCTGGCGACTCGACCGCCTAGGACGAACCGCGAGCGGTCTCACGGCACTGTTCGACGACCTGCGGGCGCGAAAAGTCGGTCTAGTCTCACTTCGCGATGGCCTCAACCTCGAAACGCCGTCCGGCCGCCTGATGGCGAATGTTCTGGCCAGCGTAGCCGCCTACGAAAACGAAGTCCGATCGGAGCGGATCGTCGCCGGCCAGCAAGCCGCCCGCGCCAATGGCAAACGCTGGGGCGGCAGTAAGCCAGGCAAACGCAAGTCCGTTACCGCGGAGCAGATCGCCGTAATCCGTCGCCTACGTGCCGAGGGAATGCATGTGTCCGCGATCGCCCGGACGGTTCGCGTTTCCCGCCCCACGGTCTACTCAGCCCTCGACGTTTGCCAAAAATCGATGAGCATAAAAAAAGTTGCACGCCGACCGTCCCGTTAGATCTAATGACGCTAACCACCCCGCAGCCCGCAAGGGCACGCGCCTGCGGCGTCGTCGGCCAACCGCCCGCGAACGGCTCCACGCAGGCCGCGCTCCCGGCGCGTATCAATCGAGCCGCCAGTGATTCATCCCCAGCTGGGCAAAGCATAGTGCCGGCGGCAAACTCGCGTGATCAGACGCCCGCGTTCGCTACGCAACCGTTGCCAACATGCACGTCGCCGCTCGACGGCTTCTATCTCCACGTCACACTTACGCCGTGCGATTTCCGTCTGCCCGTCATCGCCCCGCCCAATGTCTAGCCTCATCGCTAAGAGGTTCGTACGCGATTCGACTTTGTCTGAAACGCTCGCCGATGCCGATCGAGGCGGCAAGTGGCACGTCAACGTAACAATTCAGCAGCCCGTCGGCTGACTTCGGCGTCGTCGTGGTTCTTCATTCGCTTGACGCGCTCCGCGCCAAGCGACTCGACAGACAGGCGGCCGATAGCCACGGCGTCGAGTACCCGTTTGGCACGGCTTGCGTTGCGCAGCAGCGCGTCGAGCGCAAGGTTCCGATTGCCCGGCGTCAGGTCGACCAAGCTAGCGAGCAGTGCCTCGCCGGCGGGCGGTTCGTCCATGTCGCCAAGCGCGGAGACGGCGCCCATCTGAAGTTCGGCGTTCGTGCCCGGCTTGAGGTAGGCGATAATTTGCTTGCCGCGTTTTTCCCACGTGTCGACGCCGAGCATACGCAGCGCGTCGTAGCGCGTGCCCGCGGGGACGTTTTCGTCGTCGGTCATCGCGGCGGCGAGGTCGACGGCGCGTCGCCAACGGGCGGCGAGCGGTTCGTCGTTGGCGAGAATCTCGTCGATGCGATTCCTGGGCCACGCGCCGGTCTGCGACACGCCATTGACGACGCCGCCGCCGATGACGACGGCTTGCCAATCGAGAAGCGGCTGCTTTTCATCGGGCAGCGAGACGGAAAGCACGGCCTTGAGATGATCCGCGTCGTTGCGGCGGCCGGTGGCGATGGCGACCCGCCAGATCCAGGGGATGCGGCGGTATTCCTCGGTTCTGTCGTTGGCATCGACGGCGGAGTCGGCAGCGGCGGTCTCGGCCGATAGATCGGCCGTCATGGCAGCGATCAGCGCGGCTGGTTGATGGAGGTTGTCCCCGATCAGGCGTTCGCGATCCGCGGATGGCAATTTGTCGTCGAGCAGTTGCGCAGCGACATCTGTGGCCGGCACAAATGCGGCGGTTTCGGCGAGTGTGGCTCGCGGTTCGGCCGTTGCCGGAACGAGTTGGAGCGTGCGGAGGTCAACGAGCGCGCCGCGGATCGAGCCATCGCTACGGACGACAATCGTGTTCGCGCCGGTCGGCAACGACAGTTCGCCGATCGGGGCCAGTCGGTATCGACTCCACGCACCGGTGCCACCGACGCGAACTCGCAGCGACTTGTCGGCGGCTTCGGCGAGCAGCGTATTGCCGGCGACGCCGTCGTCGCAGGCGTATTCGAGGAAGACGCGATACGTCGCCGCTGCGTCGAGCGTTATGGTCCAAGTGGCAGAATCTTCAGCGGAGTGCCACATGCCGAGGTTGCCGAAGTGATCCTCGAAGACAAGCGCCGGTCCGCGGATCTCACAATTCTCGGCAGACAAAACGACAACGCCTTGCGCGTCCGGATTAACGACGACAGCAGCATTGCCGGCAAACGACTTCGGTTGCACGGCGGCAGCGGAGAGAAAGGCGAGCAGGTCGGCCATCTGCTGCGGCGAGATGTCCTTCTCCAACCCTTCGGGCATCAACGACTTGCCCGTGGACTTGAACTGATCGATGTCGGAACGCAAGAGAGTGTGTTGCTTGCCGTCTTGGGCCGTGAGCACGATGCTCGTTGCCGATTCGCTGGTGAGCAGTCCGCTAATCGACAGCCCGGCGTCGGTCATCACCTGGTAACTGATGTAGCGCGGATCGATGGCTTGATTCGGATCGAGCACGGCGGCGAGCAGCGTTTGGCGGGGCTTGCTGACGAGCGGGGCGAGGTCCGGTCCGACGGCGACGCCGACGTTGCCGATGCGATGGCACGTGGCGCAGGTCTTGGCGAACACCGTTCGTCCTTTTGTGGCGTCGCCTTTGGACTGCTCGGCTTCAACGTATTGCTCGACGAGTTGTTGGCGGTCGGTCGCGGTGGTTTGAGCAAGCACCTTTACAGCGAGAGAGCGAATCGACTCGTCGGCCGATTCGAGCAAGCGCTGGCGGCGAGTCGCGTCGAAGTCGCCGACCGTGAGCGAGCCCCGTTCGAGCGCGCCGAGCAGCGCTTGCTGTCCGGCCGAGCGACCGAGTAGCGCATCGAGAATCGCCGCGCGAACCGCAGGCGAACATGTCGACCAGCGATGAAGGAGCGGCTTCGCAGCGTCGTCGCCGGCCACCGCAGCAAGTTGGGCGACGGCTGCCAGTTGAATCTCGACGCCTTGGCGCGGCGAAAGCAGGTCGGCGAGCAACTCGCGGTCGGCCGCGGCGGCGGGACCGTCACCGATGCCGAGAGCTTGCAAGGCCACGATTCGCGCGGTCATCTCGGTATCCTCGCCCGCGACAAGCCTTCGCGTCGCGACCAACAAACTCTCGACGCGGCGTTTGTCGTCGGCCGCAAGTTCGTGCCCCCGCACAGCGGCGCTGCGCTGCCGCGCCTCAAGCAATCGAGCCAACACCGCGAATTGCCAATCGCGCGGCGGCTGCCCGGTGCCAGCCGTTGCCACTTGCAGCATTTCCGACCAAAGCTGGGAGTCGGCAGCGGCAAAGTCCATTGCGAGCAATGCGGACAGCACTTTCGCCGGCGGTTCCTTCTCGCGCGAAGCCGATATCGACAATATCTCCCGCGCAAAGGGCCGCACGTTCTCGCGGTGCAGCGACGACATGGCGGCCGCCACGAGATACTCGTTATCGCGGTGCGCAAAGGTCAACGTCGCCAGCGCCGCCGCCGCTTCATCGCCGGCGAATTCACCGAGCGAATACGCCACCTGAAGGCGGACTTGGGCGTCGGCGTCGTCGATCATTTTGCAAAGCGCGGAGATCAAGCTGGTCGGCTTGTTGGCGCACCGTTCGGCGAGGCGGATGGCGTGACGCCGCACACCGGCATGTTCGTCGCGGAACATGTGTTCGATCAGCTTCGCATCCAGCGCGCCTAGTCCGTCGAGAGTGCAAAGCGCTTGCAACCGCGCCTGCGGTCGCCGGCTTTCGCGGGCAAGTCGATCGAGCGGCTGTGCGGCGGCCCGGTCGCCAAGGTCGACGAGTACCTGCTGCGCCAGGTCGCGCTGCGGTCCGTTGGGCGAATCGAGCGCGGCGACCAGGCCCCCCGTGTCGAGCTTGTCGAGTCGGGCGATCGGCCGCGGCGGGCGGTTTTTGGGAAACACGCGATAGATGCGCCCACGCGTGTCGCCGGCGCGGACGTCGAGCGTGGCGATGACGTCGGGCGGAATCCAGATCGGATGTTCGATCACGTAACGATACATGTCGACGACGTACAACGCCCCGTCCGGCCCGGTCCGCGCTTGCACGGGGCGGAACCAGTTGTCGCTCGACGCGAGAAATTCGGACTGCTGTTCGTCCGGTGCTCGGCGACCGCTGAACGTGACCCCGCGCGGCGAGAGCACCAGGCGATGGACGACCTGGCATACCGGTTCGCAAGTGAAGGCGTTGCCCGCAAATTCTTCGCCCAGCAGTTCGTCGCGGTAAATGCCCAAGCCGCAGGCGGCCGTAACGAGGCCCGGCGGTCCGGAAAGCTTGAACGTCACGAGCGGCGAGACCGGAAACAGGCGGTTCGCGTTGGGATAGTCGGCCACGTTGACCGCCGTGGCGGGCGGAGCAAACTGCGGATTTCGACGGACGTAGCTATCGACGACCGGATAATGGCGGATCAGCGTGCCGTTGTCGCAGCCGAACCAGTTGCCCCAGTCGTCGCGGACGCGGCTCTGCTGCGTTTGGCCCGTCACGGGTTCGATGTCGCCGGTGTCGGGCTTCAAGCGAAAATCGCGGCTGGTGAGGTCGATCTCGTTGCCGCTGAAGCCGGTAATCTTGCCGCCGAACAGACCGGTCGAGGCGTAGACCCAATTGTCGAGGCCGTATTGGAGGCTGTTGACGCGGGCCTGATAATTGTGCGTAGCGAAGCCGGTGAACAGCTTTTTGACGACGTCGGCCTGGCCGTCGCCGTCGGTGTCTTCGGCATAGAGAATGTCGGGCGCGGTGCAAACGAGCACGCCGTTGCGCCATGCGGTGACGCCGGTGGGGAAGGGGATACGATCGAGAAACAGCTTCGCGCTGTCGTATCGGCCGTCGCCGTTGCTGTCGCTTAACACGCGAATACGACCGCCGGGCGAATATTTGCCGTCGACGCCCGATGGGTAATCGTGCATCTCGGCCACCCACATTCGGCCGTCCGCGCCGAAGTCGATCGCCACCGGATCGACGACGAGCGGTTCGGCCGCTACCAGCTCAACCGTCATCTCCGGGCGCGTGCGGATGGCGGCGAGCGATCTTTCCGGTGAAAGCGGCGACGTGCCGCCGGTTTTCGACGCATCGTGCGCCGTATCGAATGTGTCGGGCGTTACCTCATGCACGGCGTCGATGATCTTTTCTTCCAGACCGGGCACAAACCGCGCCGGCATGTCGAAGTAGATCATCGAATCGCCGCCTTCGTAACCGCCTTCGCGGAGGATACGCTCCGAAGGAATGTAGCAAGGGTACTCGTTCGCGTAACCGTGAATCCACACCCGCTCGTGGTCCAACTCACGTTTGAGCCGCAACGAATAATCGACCACCACCTCGCCGGCGAGGAACACCATCGCCAGATCGTCGCCGAACGCCCAGGTTTGCACGGGATAGTCGACCTTCGTCCGCAGCGACTCGCCGCGATCGAGCCTGGCGAGCTGCGTCTTGGCGTGGAAGGCGATCCAGCCGTTGGCATCGGCGGCGCGGCGCTCCCACTCTTCGCGCGTGGGTACGGCGGCCAGCGGCAAGTCGATCCGCTTGTAACCGACGTCAACGCGGCCCTGGATCGGCCGCGAGGGCAGTGCCGAAAGCCGCTTGATCTCCTCGCCGATTTCGCGGCCTTGCGCCATCGCCTTTTCGACGTCGCCGCCGGTCACACCGGAACTAGGGTTCTGGTCGGCCGCGCAACCGATTGAGACCATCCCCATCGCGCCGGGCAGCAGTTTTTCGATCGCCTCGGCCGCGTAACCGGCCCAATCGCCGCTGATCTTGTTGTGGCCGAACGTCACGCAGTGGCAGGCGTAGCTCGTGTAGATCGCCCGCGGTTTGCCGTCGAGATCGTGGACGAACAGTACGGGCAGGTCGTGGTCGATCGCGCTGCCGCCGCGGCGATTGATCGCAAAGGTCGCGCGGCCCACGCTCCACGACAGCCGCGATCGGACGCGGGAGTTGATCGCCTTGGTGGCCGCTTCTTCGAGCCAGCCGGCCATCTGCTCGGTGTATTTGTCGATATGCGCTTGATGTTCGGGCGGAGTCGGCACGCCGAAGATCGTTGAGGCCGCGCCGCGAAGCATGGGAGCGGTGTGCGTGTGCGTGTAGGTGATGGTAAGTCGCCGCGGATCGAGGCCGAGTTTCTCCTGCAAACGCTTGGCGACTTGCTGCGACATCCAGTCGGGAATGCCGAGGTTGTCGACCGTCATCAGCACGGCCGCGGATTTCGGGTCGTCGCCGATGGCGAGCGCCTTGACCCAAATCCTGTGCGTCACGCCGTCCAACTCGTCGCGTCGGCCGCCGAAACCGCTGAGCCGCACCGAGAAATCGGGCGTCACGTCGATCGCCGCGACGCCAACCAGCGCTTCGCTGTCCTTGGGATCGGTCGTCAGTTTGGGTGCCGCCTTCCTTGCGGGGCCGTCGGCGCAAATCGTCGAAGTGCCAATCGCCCATGCGAAACAAACCAGGGCAAGTACTCCGCGCGTCGCGAACTTCGTGGCGTTGCGAGCGCTGTTGCGATCCGCCGTCATCAACGGAACTCCTCGATAGGAACAGAATGGCGAAGGGCGGCCTAGGTGACAAGCAAAAAGCCGTCGTGCGTCATTCCAAGGTTCTTGCGCGCAATCTCAACATACCCTGCGGCGCGGAATCCGGCACGCGCCTTATCCGGCTGGCTCGCAGCAAAACGTCATCCGCTTCTCGGGAATCGCCGTTGAGAACATGGTCTATAGCGGCGACGTTCACTCCGCCCGAACTGCGGCGCAAGACGCGTCGTGCCAACAATGAGCTGTTTGTCGATCGCTCTGAGACCGATGAGCGGATGGCACTCGGCGCGACGGGTTGCTGATAGGCGCGGCCGAAATTGGCGGCCAAGACGGCGACGTCGATTCGATCGACCGCGCCGTCGCCATTCAAATCGCCGTCGGCGAGCGTCGCGCCCGTGGCGAGGCCGAAACGTTGTTGCAGTAGGACAACATCGGCGAGGCCGACGCGATCGTCGCCGTTGAGATCGCCGCGCATGCGGTCCAACGAGCCGGGCGAGCCGCCGACCTCGAAGCTTGTTCGCCAGCCAGTCGATTGATCCCACGTCGCCCGGTCGGAAGCCGTGAGGTTGACGACGACGAGCGAGTAGCCGTCGCCGTCGGTCGCCGGATACCAGGCGTCGTCGTAGGTGAAGCTCTGGATCGGTTCGACGAGCGGACCGACGAGCGTGACTTGTTCGCCGCCGTTGCTGAAGCGGAATTGCTCAGGCGTCATGCCGTACTCGCCGGCTAGCCGCGCGCTCGCTCCGTAGCGAAACACAAACGCCGCCTGATTCGCCGCCACGACGATCCGCTCGCCGGCGGCCAGCGGCTCGTCGCCGAACGTGAACGCAATGCCATCGACGAACGACGTGCCGGCGAGGTTGATGGTACTCGATCCGGTATTGGTTAGCTCAACGAACTCGAAATCGTCGGCGTCGGAAAAGCCGGCGGCGATTTCTTCGGGTGTCGGATCGGCGGGATGGTAGTGCAACTCGGAGACGCGGAGCGTCGGCGCGAACACGACGTAGGTGGCGTCAGTTGGGCCGCTCCAATTCGTGCCGTCGTAGGCGCGGGCGATGAGACGCTGGTTGCCATCGATCGTGATTGGCCCGGTGTAGAATGTGGCGCTCGGCGAGATTCCGCCCAGCGTCTGAACCGATTCGAGTTCGGGCAGAATCAGCATGTCCGTGTCGACGATGCCGGCGCCAAGGCCGTGAATTGCCAGCATGTTGTCGCCTTGGACGAGCGCGGTCTTAAACGCTGTGATGTCGAAGATCTCGGCGACGATCGCGTCCGTATCGGGGTTGGCGGCCGTGGCCTGCGAATTCCAGGCGGTGGGCGAGGGAGCTTTGGAACGGGCGACTTCCGTGCCGTTTACGTATGCGACGAATCCGTCGTCGTACCTCATTTTGAGCCGCAACGAGCCGATTGACGCGAGATCGTCGACCGTGAACGGCACGCGAATGTAGACGCCCTTGTATTCGTTCGCGCCGCCGGGGACCGAGTCGATTTGCGAGCGGACGTCGAGACCGATCAGCGAAGTGTAACTGATCGGATCGAGCGTGTTCTTCTCGTAGCCGACGCCGGTCGTGCCGGATGCCCACGCGGAATCATCAAAGCTCGCGTTGCGCCAGGTTGCACCGATGTCTGCCGTCGGAACGCGGGCACGGGCCAAGTCGCCGGCTGAAACGAGCGGAACGACATTGCCGACGCCGAACGGACGACGCGGATCCGTGCCGTCGGTCGTGTAATAAATCGGAATCGCGAGCGGCTCGGCGGGAACTTCCTCGCGGCCGACGAGTGCGAAATGAATCAAGTAGTCGCTGCTGGTGAGCAGATAGTTCAGGCCCTGAATGGCCAATACATTTGTGCCGGCGACGAGCGCGGACTTCGCAGAGGAAACGTCGATTTCTTGAAATTGCACGGCCGCGGCGTCGTCGTGCAATGTTGTCGCTCCCGAGTTGTAGGACAAGGACGCGGGCGCGTTGGCGCGGGCGACTTCGACGCCGTTGAGATACGCCACGAAGCCGTCGTCGTACCGCATGCGGAGGATCAATTGGTCGAATGCGTCGGGATCGGCGACGTCGAACGTCGCGCGGATGTACGACGACGGTGTGCCCGCGGGAACGGTCACGCGGATATACGATTCGTAGCTCGTGGCCGTGCCGGGCGTAAGTTCGTAGCCGACGCCATTCTGCCCGGCGGTCCAGGTGGAGTCATTGAACGGCTCATTGCCTCCGGTCCATGTGTCGGCCAGCGATCCGTCAGCGGGCACGATCGAGCGGACGTGCGCGTTCTCGTCGAACAGCACGGTGTCGACGAACGTCGGCACGCCGGGAACTTGCATCGTGACTTCGGTTCCCGGCGCAACGACGCCCGCGGACGGCGCAAACTCCGGCGCGGGAACGTACTGGCTGTCAATCCACGACAAGCGCCCGGAAATCCACGACTTGAGATGGTCGACGTGCTGCTGGTAGGTGGAAAACGCCAGCGAACTCGGCGCGATCAGCGCGTTGAGCGTGCTCCAGCGGGCTTCATTGCGAACGGCCGCCTCCGCCCGCTCGGCGGCCATGCGGTCGATCGTGGCGAAGAGGTTCGCTTCGGAAAGTGTCGTGCGGCGCAGCTCTTGATAGCGGTCGACGTAACGGGCCTCAAAGTTCGGATCCTGGAACAGCCGGCGAAACCAGGGGTACTCGATGACCTGTTCGGGCGGCTGATTGTTGTACGCCGCGAAGAAATCGACGAGCGCGTCGCTCCACCAGCCGATCGTGCCGGCCCCGCCGACTTGCGTCGTGTTGCCAAGCGAGCGGTCAAAATCCCAGAACGGGCCGAGGGTGAGCTTCCCGCCGCGGTCCTTGAACAAAAAGGTGCTCAAGTACCATTCGTCGACGTTGTACGACACCTCGGTCATGATGTGGTAGTCGATCCAGGCGTCGACGTCGATGTACTTTTCGTAGCCCACGAGCGGATCGGCAAACTGCGGCCCGGAAAGCGCGGCCTCGAATTCGGCGATGTAGTTCGTGATCCATGCCCGCTGGGCCGGCGTCAACTCGGCGTCTTCGGGATCAACCGGCACGAAATCGCGCGACAACGCGGCGGGAATTGTGGCCGCGCCGCGGTCGATCTTGAGGATGTAACCGCCGGAGATGTCCGGCTCCGTCGCGTCGGACGGTTCGAGCTTGGCGATGTCGACGCGGTCGCCGTCGCGCTTGATACGCTCGACGAAGACATAAACGCCGAGGTAATCGGCTTCGCTTACCGTACCGCCGCCGGTGTTGAGATAGACCTCGACGGGCCGCGTTCGCGCGCTGTACCGCCCATATTGATCGCTCAATTCGTGAACCAGCGAATCTCGCATGAGCGTGCGGTCGAGGTACGAAGCGTACAACACCCAATCGGACTCGGCGGGAAATCCGAACGCGGATACGTCGAGGTCGTTGCCAGCCGCGTCCCACGTCTCGAACGTCAGGTTCTTCTTCGGCCACGCGAGCGAGCTCGATCCGCGCAGGTGAAGTCCGCCGCGGCCGATGAAGTCCGGCGCGTCGGTGATGTGCGCTCGGCCCGTGGCGTCGGTGTCGATGAGCGCCGTAACCAGCGACGCCCACGAACCGCCGCCGGGAATGGCGTTCGCCAGCGTGTCGATGACGACCAAAGGAACGTCCGAGTCGCGCGTCGCGAGCGCGGGATCGATCAGCACGTAGCTGCCCAGGCGAATCGGGCTGGGGATGTGCCCGTCGCGAAACGCACGGGCTTTGATAATGGAGGACACGGCGACATTCAGCGGCGCGGAGTACACGGCAGCCGATTCCGTAGGCTCCGAACCGTCGAGCGTGTAGCGAATCGTCGAGAGTGGATCGCCGTTGTCGAGCGACAACAGAAAGCTTTCCGCATACACGCCGGACGGCTGCGAGAACAACGGCGGCGGAGCCAGCGCAGCCAGCCCGACCGAGTTGGCCTCGCCCGGCGTCGGAGCGGCGAAGTAGAGCAACTGTTCGGCGGGCTCGATCGTCGCCACGTCCAATTCCGGCACGAGCAAAAAGCTCGAGCTCGTCGCGCTGTCGTTCAAACCGCGAATCGCCAGCACGTTCTCGCCCACGCTCAGCGGCGACGAAAGCGGTAAGTCGACCGTCACAAAGACCGTGGCGTCCGCATCGAATCGCGAAGCCGTGGCCGCCGAGTTCCAAGTCAGCGACGCCGGCGCATTGCGACGGGCGATCTCCTGGCCGTTCAGATACGCCACGAAGCCGCCGTCGTATTTCATCCGCAATCGGGCAGCGTATACATCGCTTTCGGCAATCGAAAACGGCACGCGGACATACACGGAACTGTTCTTGCCATACATTGCCGCGCTTAAGTCCGTAGCGAATTCGCCCTCAAAGCCCGTGCCGCGTTCATAGCCCAAGCCAGTAGCGACCGGCGGAACTGGAAACGGCGCACTCAACGCGGCGTTTTGCGAACCGCGTGTGGCGGCAACCCACGTAAAATCGTCAGGCAAATTGCGATCGGCGTCGCCAGTTCGCGACAGCGACATCTCCGCCGCGCCATTCGTCGCCGCGCCGTCGCCTTGCCAGCCGACGTTCGAGGACGACGCGAGAAACGAGACTTCGCTAAGGAATGTCCATTCGCGGTCGTTGAGAAAGTCGAGCCGAACCGCATCCGCCGTTGCGCCGCCCAGGTCCACCGTCAACGTCCGCACCGCGCCGAAGTACGTCGTCGGATTTCCGTCGGGCGAATCGTCGAACGCCGTGCTGACGACCGTCCCGCCGTAGGTTCCGCCCAGCCCCGTCGTGCTCACCGAAACCGCGACGCTGTCCGGCGCAAAAATGCCGGCCGACTGATCGACCATGTACGTGATCGTCACCGAGCGGAGGCTGTAGGTCGCGCCAAGATCAAACGAAACGCGCGGCTGCAAACGGCCAGAGTTGCCTTGCGAGTTTGGCTCCTGCGAGCCGACGTATCCGCTCCTCCAGTCGCTCGTGCCAAGGTTGCCGTCGGTCAGCAGCGTGCCGGTCAAGTCGGGATAGTTGCCGCTAATGCCGTGCGCGACGGCCGGGTTGCCTTCGTACTCATAGTCGACGGGCACAAGCGGGGCCGAGCCGCCAATTGCGTGACCGCCGACGGTAATGCTCAGCGCGGCGATCTGGGGTTGCGAATATCCCCATGCGACAAAGTCGACGACATTGCCGTTGCCGTCGACGATCATCACCCAACCGCTGCCGCCCGTTTGCCACGTGATGTCACTGCCCCAGTAGTTGTCGCCGACGTCATCGGTGCGATAGAGAATCTGCCCGGCTGGAACACTCGCCGGCAGCGACCACAGACTCGCATTCATCGCGTTGATGTCGGCTGCGATTCCCGCGCCGACGGCGACGACCCAACTCGATGTGCTTAACGCCTCTGCCGACACGTTCTGAATCTCGACAAAACTGGGCGAACCGGCAGCGGCTTCGGTGATGGCCAATCGCGACGCATTTCTTGCCAGCGCGTCGTTCCAAGCGGAATCGTCAAATCCGCTTAACGCCCAAGCGTTTCCCAACGAATCGTCGTTCGGCACGAATGCCGTTGCCGCCGCGCCGGTCGGCAATACAGTCGAAACCGTAGTCGCGTTGCCAACGCCATACGAAACGTCCGGCACCTGGTCGGGGAAACTCGGCGCGAAATCGGTGGCGATCGAAAGATCAGGCCGCACCAACGCCAAATACTCGCCGTCGCCATCGAGGCTGAAATTCGTGTGCAGTTGCCCGGTGCCCACCGTGCGGCTCTTGCCTGAAGCAAACACGACCAAACGCTCGCCGGCGTTGAGTTGCACCGTCGGAAACGTCCACTTGGTCAGGTTGCCCGATCGGTCCGTCAAATGCCAGCCGCCCAGATCGAGCGACTCAGCGGTCGGGTTGTGGATTTCGATCCAGTCGCTCTCGTCGCCGTCTTCGTCCGAGAGCGTCGACGAGTTCGCCGCCATGAACTCGCTGATCTTGGCGTCGCCGGCAAGCAGCAGTCGCCCTTCCAACGACTCGACCGTACAGCGGCGGCGACTTTTCGCGGCGGGGCGAGGGAACGCGGCTTTACGGCGCAGCATAATTTGCAGACTGGAAAGAGGATGCATCGGTAACGGCACACCACGCGGCGTAACTTCCGGCGCGCGGCGACCGTCTCCTCACGAGATTTCCTCGGAGCAGTGTCGCTCCACTACGTTGCGACTATCGCCACAACTTCCGTCGGCCCAACAGCATCGTTCCGACCGCGCCGCAAGCGGCCAGCAGCCACGTCGACGGCTCGGGCACAGGCGTAAAGCCGACCTCCAGGATTCCCGTCCACTCGAAGTCGTTGAAGAAGTCGAGCCGGACTTTATCGGCAGCGACGCCGCCCAAGTCGAGCGTGAGCGTGCGAATCGCACCCATGCCGACCGGGTCCGTCGCATTGTCGTCGGAGTTGTCGAAATCGAAGCTCGCGATGTCGCCGCCGAACGGCGAACCCGCATCGCTAAACGAAACGACGACGTAGTCCGGGGAGTGAATCTTCGCTTCATCGTCGACAAGATACGTGATCGTCACTGACTGGAGCATCTGCGACGCGGCGAAGCTAAAGTCGACGCGCGGCTGCGGTAACTCGGTGTCGCCGGCCAGGTTGGCCGGCACGAACGCCGGGTCCGCCGCCGCGACGAGTTGGCTGCTGGTGAGCCAATTCGGATCGCTGGCGATTCCATCGGTGAGCTTCGTCAAGCCGGGATCGCCCAACAGCGCTCCGGACGTCGGTCCGTTCGCAATGGCCGGATTCGTTTCGTACGTGTACAAAATCGGCGGTGGCGGCGGCGCTGGAGCGTGGTACTCAAAAAAGTTTCCAACGCCGTCGGGCAGCACGTCGGCCGCGCCGAACTCGCTTTGCACGCTCGTGTAGAAGCTGCTTACGCCGAACACGCTCCGCGGAATCGCGTATTCGTAGTTGAGGTTATCGGCGCTCCGCGCGCCCGTCACGGCGCCGCCGAGAATGCTGCCCGTGTGTGCTCCGGCAGCGGTCCAACCGTTGAATTGGCTCAAACCGGAACCGTTCCACTCGATGCCCAACCCCGACGGATTCCACGCGGCACCGACGCCTATCCCGGTCGAGAAGTTCTTGTCGGTATCGAACCACGTCCACATGCCCGCGCCGTCGCCCAGGGCGGCGGAACCTTCGCCGTGCAGACCAACGCGGACGTAAAAGTTGTTGTCGTCGTGGGCGATACAGTATTGGGCGATGTCGTATCCTGTTCCGCCGTCACCGGCCGCGTCCGGAGCGAAACACGAAACACCGGCCCAATCGCCGATCGCGCCGTCGATAATGATCGATCCTGCGGGGACGGGATTCGATTGCGAGTCGAGTTCGCCGCCGTCGGCCGAACTGGCCAGTAGACCGCAACCGAACACAGTCGCGGCGATGAAACAAATTGCATGACTTGCATGACTTGCATGACTTGCTGGACGGCTCGCCCGGCGGAAGGTTTTGTCCCGGCGAACGGTCAGCGGCGTGGAGCGGGTTGAACGAGGCATTAGCCACGACCTCCAAACAAAGAAGAGTACTTGGGGTTGTTGACGCGAGGGACCGATCAAAATGCGGCGTTTTTCCGCCACGGGGGACGGCGTGACGCAGCACGCGAAAGGTTGTACATATTCAGACTAGAGACAAAAAAACGTCTGTCTATTCAAAAATGCGGCAAAGACGTATCACATTTACGACACGGCGGTGTAACCTAGAATTGGCCGACGGACAGACGGTTTGAACCGCCTGGCCTCGATCACCTGCCGGGAACGATTTGCGGAGCCTGCATGTCGCCACGCCCTCACGTTGCCCTGATCATTGAAACGTCGAAGACGTTTGGCCGCGGCATTCTGCTGGGAATCTCGCGTTGGGCGAATGCACATGGCCCGTGGTCGATCTACATCGACGAACGCGGCCCGGCGGACCCGCCGCCGGATTGGCTCGCGAAGTGGGACGGGCATGGCGTGATCGTCCGCGCGCAGACCACCGAAGTGGCCGACGTCGTTCGGAAGTTGAACGTGCCGGTGCTCGACACACTGCGGCAGTTCGAGGACTTGAACGTGCCTGCCGTTTATGCCGACGATCGGGCGATCGCGGCGGCGGCGGCGGAACACCTAATCGAGCGGCGTTATCGGCATTTCGCGTTCGTGGGAGTCGAGGGCGCATATTGGTCGGACCTTCGTAGCGCAGCTTTCGCAGTAGCCGCGAAGGACTTTGATTGTCACATTTACGAGCCATTGTCGCGGCGGCGGTTTCGGGCCAGTTGGGAAGGCGGGCAGGACGATCTGGCCGAATGGCTCTGCGATCTGCCGAAGCCGGTCGGCGTAATGGCGGCGCACGATCTGCGGGCGTTGTGCGTGCTGGACGCCTGCCGGCGGATGAGCATCGCGGTGCCGGAGCAGGTGGCCATCGTTGGAGTCGACGACGACGAAGTGTTGTGTCGATTGGCCGATCCGCCGCTGTCGAGTGTGCCGCACGATCTCGAACGGATCGGCACGGAGGCAGCGTCGCTGCTCGGCCGGCTGATGCAAGGCGAAGCGCCGCCGGAGGAACCGCTGCTCGTCAAGCCGCTATCGGTTGTGGCGAGACGGTCGACCGACAGCATGGCGATCGCCGATCCGCAAGTGGCCGCGGCGATGCGGTTCATCCGCGAACATGCCTGCCAGGGAATTCGGGTGGAAGACGTTGCCGTTCAAGCGGGCCTTTCGCGGCGAGCATTGGAAAGAGCATTCGCTGCCCAGCTAGGAATTTCGCCGCACGCCCAAATCTGCCGCGTTCAATTGCAGCGCATCAAAGAATTGTTGACGGAAACCGACTTGAGTATCGAGGCGATCGCGTACAAGGCGGGCTTCAACTATCCGGCATACATGGGAACGATGTTCAAACGAGAAATGAACATGACGCCTGCGGAGTTCCGCGCCGCGTCGCGAGCCGACGCGAATGGGCGAAGAACGAGTCCAACGTCACGGCGACCGTAGCTAAACCAGCGCGAGAACCACCTTGGGTCCGATTGATCCGCTCATACACGGTGCGTGCGATTTTCTCTGACGACTTTTCGTTGACGGTAATAGGGTCGGCGGCGCCGGGCGGAAAAGGAATGCCAGCGCTGGATGGTGAACGGAACTCCTTTGAGTCGCGTCGCGGAGTTAGCCTCTTTGCCTCAACCGTTGTCACGATTCTGCGAAATCGACGTCGACGGTGTTTGACGTCTTGCAGGCCGTAGCTTTCGCCTTTGGTTTCAAAGACATCGCAGCGTTGAACCGGCCAGTCGTGCGTTGCTTTCTTCATGTGCTGGCGTCTATGAACCGCGAACCTCAAAATCCGCCACCGCCACTGCCCCGCACTTCCCCACGACCACGTTCCCCGGATACAGTCCCGCAGCCCCCGAAACTGCGCCAAGAGCCGATTGCAAGCTTCGTGCGTCGCCGGTTCGCCGACGATCCACCGCCCAATTTAGCCACGGCACGTAGCACATCCGATTACAGACGGGCACGTCTCGCGAGACGCGACATCGCAGACGAACTTCGGCGGGCGAGATACGCGGCGACCAACTCTTAATGCAAAGCGGACCGAACTTCCAAGTATCTCGGCCTTCGCGCCAAGCTTTGTGTATCGCTGTCACCGATCTCGTCGCCGCCGGACGAATCCTATAATGTTGACAGCGTCGTTTCTCCCATTCGCACAAAGGCGACGCATGGGCGTCCCCGCCCGCCGCGTTCCCGCCTCACCGCCCCGCACCGCCGGCACCGCCATTACCGAACGCAGGTTAGCCATCCATGACCATCCGCCGCCCCTACTTCTCGCTCTCCGACTTCGCCCGTGCCTGTGGCGTCTCTCGGCCAACCGCCTGGGAATGGCTGCACGCCGGCCGCGTTCCCGGCGCGTATTTATCGGGCCGCCAGTGGTTCATTCCGTCGTGGGCCAAACGTCCGGCCCCTCGTCGACGTAGGCGCGGTGCCGACGGAACGCGGTCGTAGTTGGCTTCGGCATTCCTGCATGCATGTCAGCTGAATGGACGTGCCGCTCGCCTTGGGCCATTGACGTGGGTCCGAACCGCCAGATACAGCGGCAACGCCGTTCTCCCCCACGACTTGCGCCGGCTTGTTGAGGCGTTGTGCTGTCAGCGCCAAATCGCGTCTACGAGCCAGAACCATGACTTTTCGCCATATCTCCGGCGACCATTGCTCGACGGCCGTCACGGCAACAGGTCGTCCTCAAAGTCGTACTTTCTCCGTTCGGCGCGCCGCAGGGCCTCCCGCTCGCGTTTGCGCTTCTCTTCGGTCAGCTTCCGCCGAGTCCTGGCTTGCTCGGCCACGAACATGCAGTCTGCTAGGCCGATCAAATATCGCGCCGTCGCTTTGTGGTCGCCGGCCTCTCGCGCGGCCTCGAAGGCATTGACGTACTCGATCGCCACACCGGCCGCTCCGTGAAACGCGGCAATCAAGACCGAGGCGAGATGCTCTAGCTGTCCTGGCGATTCCCGATGGCGACGGAGGCGGACCAGGGCGTCATCGAGCCTATCCCGTCGCCGACGAGCCCGCCATGCGCGCATATAGCGATTGGCGCAATCCCGGCACTCGTGGTGCATTCGGTCGTCGCCGCGGCTCCGCCTGCGGAATTGGTCGAGGGGTTTGCGTTGGTAGCAAACCGTACAGGGCAAGGTTGGGATTTCGGCTTCCATGCCACCACCTCTGTCTCTCTTGGATCGGAATGTGGTTCGCTTCGCCCTTGCGGCACCGTGGCCGCGCGAGCAGGCAGAGCAATTGCATTGTACGCATTACATCGCGGAATTCTTTTCGCATTTCCGTCCCAGGCGAATACGAAGCGTTCGTCGATGAAGTGGATCGTCAGTCGCCTCCGATCGACGAGGCATTCGATCGTTTCAGTGAGGACGTTGATCGAGTGGGCCAGCGTGCCGACGTTGGGGACGATCAAGTGGTCGCCGCGTTCTTTCCGAGTTCGCTTGAATAACTCGGCCCCGCCTTTCCGTCGTAGCATCGTGAGGTCGTCGCATTCGTCGAGCCAGACGCCCTTGATGAGCGCGGAGGGCAACTGGGCGCGCGCGTAGGCGATTAGCTTCGGCAGTTCGACCGTCTGTCCGTCCCGCTCGGTCGCATAGATGAATGCACGCACGTCCCAACTCCATTGCTGGTTGCGTAGTTCTCATTATACGGCTCCCCAAGCGTCTGGGACGAAGTTATGTGACTGAAATCGCGCTCGTTCGCGGCAGCGCAGCGAATCTCGTGGACACTGACAAGTTCGTAGTGTGCCTTGTCGGCTAGCACGTCATCCGTGCCTGACGAACGGCGCTGCCCGTCGACGCTGGCTACGTCGAGAATGCGTAACGCGGCCATTCCCTTCGTGACTCCGAGAGAATTGGAGTCCTGAAGGTCTGCGATGCATTCGTGTTCGGCGTGCTGTTTGGGAATTCTTGGTGTCTGTCGGCCTTATACGAGCTGTTTTGCTCTCGTCACATGTACGACCGGGACGTATGCCGCAATGCCGGATCAAGTACCGGCCCGTTGCCCGGCCAAACTCCCCGCTGGGGAGAACGCTCTTTCGGCCTTCAGTTCGCCGATCCTTCTGCCTTGGTCAGGCTCGATCTTGCTAGAGATCGATTTCATCGGCTCCACCAACCGCGGGAGGTTTTAACCGCGGTCCCATCTTTCACCTGGTGTCCTTTTTGGTTTGGGCGAACAAGGTTCCAGGAAACACAACGCCCGGCCGCCAGCGACGACGCAAGCAGCCCCACGCCAAACGGTCCTCTGCAATTAACCGCCGCCGCTGATCGCGCCGACGTCATATGTTGTCATTCACCTCCCCTTGCTGTTTGTTGTCGTCGTTCTTTGACTTGTTTCTTTCTAAGGTGCGTGCCACGTAGCGACCGGCTGTTCGCCGCACCGCGATGTCCCAGGCGTCGGCCGGTGCCTGGGTCAGCGCCGTGCGGACCTTCGCGGTAAGCGACTTGGGAATGGTCGCCTCCGCGGCAAACTGCGCGGCTTCCCGATTTAGGTCGGCGACGCGGCGGCTCACGTATTCGTCGTGGACGGCTCGGCGATACGCTTGTTCGAGCGCGGCGGTATCGGGCACAACTTTGCGGATGCCGTGGGCGGCCAGCTTGGACTCGATCCAGGCGATAAGCTCAGCGCTGCCAAAGGCGTTCAGTTCGACGCGCTGGCCGTTGCAAATGAAGTCCGCTTCCTCCGCGGTCGCGCCGTTGCGAAGCAGGTTGCTACGGACGGATGTACGTTTGGCCTTGAGATAGAAGTCCTCGGCGTCGAGGCCATGCTCTTCAACGTCGCTGAGGCGCAATCCAAGGTCGACGACGTCGAACTTGTTGCGGAACTTGTACCGCGCCGTATCGCGCCGCAATGTGCCGAGGATCGAAAACCCTGCCTTGTCGAGGTCGTGCAGCACGAGCAACGGGATTTGATGCTTTCCGCACAACTCGTCGACCAATTGGCGGGCGGCTACGACCGAGATGCCCTTGGTGCTCATAATGGCGACGTCGTAGCGCTTGGCGAGTTGGGCTCGCTCGAAAATCGGCAGAAATCCTTCCTTCTCGATAAACAGGACCGCACCGTATCGATGCTCAGGCCCGCGCGTCGGAAACAGCGTTCGTGTGACGACCCGCGACTCCGATTGCTGAGCGCTCCTCTGTGAGTGCAAGTGCGCCCGCACCTCCAACGTTCCCAGCGGCACGACACGACCCGTATGTGGTTCGCAGAAATGCCCGCGAGCGTCGAACACGACGTCCCAATCCGCGGTTTTCGCGCGGTAAACACGCAGGTACTCGGGCAACAGGCTCTGCGTGAAGTAGCGATCGTCCAGTCGTTCGCCCGTACGTTCTTGAATCGCGCCGCGGGCGGCGTACATGATCTGCCGGGCGTGGGCGGGCAACCGCCCGTCGCTGCTCGCCTTGCGATACGCCTCCGGAATAGCGTCGAAGGAGGCGTCCTTCAGCGTCACGCGGCAGGAGCGAATCATTGCTTCGCCGCGACGAACCGTGCGCGACGCATCGCGCTCCTCGGCCTTGCGTTGTTTGGTCCACCGCTTCGTGACGCCCGTGACCGCCGCGATGATTGACGCGCTATCCATCGCGGCTAATCCTCCACTACGACCGACGACTTGCCGCGATCGGCAAACGCCACGCGCGGACAGGCGATGTGCAGCAGTAGCACGACGGGTTCGTCGCGACCCGCTCGTTGCCGCTCGAGAACGCTGTCGAGACTCTCGCCGAACGCGCCCAGTTCACGAAACGGGTTGACGATACCGGGCGACCAGTTGACGCCCGTGATGATGCGGCGGCGTTCCAGCGTCGGGCACCAGGCGAACGCCGTTTCGATAATCCACGGTAGACCGTCGCCCGCGCTGCAAACCTTGCGATATTCAAAGGTCTCCATCTCACAATCGATCGCCGCAAAGCGAGCGCGGAGATGATCCCGGCCGATAATGCCTAGCGCGGCCGGCTTGACCGGCTTGCTGTGCGCCCGCATGGCGGCCAGGAGTTGTTCGATCCGAGAGCGATCCAACCCTTGGTTGTTCACCAAATCTGCCAGCTTCTTCCTCGCCATACCGGTCGCGTCGAGCACCGCGCGCTGTTTGGCCGACGACGTCAGGCCCGCGAATTCGGTGACGAACTCGCGCACGGTACGCTCCCGGCCCGTCGCGTGGTCGTGGGCGATATAGGCGGCCGCCAACCGCTCCAGATGTTCGGGTTCATACCAATGGGCACACGTCGGTTGGCTAGGACGCCACTTGGAATGCTGCGGATTGGTGGCCTGGACGACCATTCGCTCGCCGTGCCAGTCGGCGCCGAGCGCGAGGTGCGGGTTGAGAAACGTGAAGTCGTCGGCAAATTGTAAAAAACGCGATTTGGCACGAGAGAGAATTGAGCTAGCTGAATCGGTTTCCGGCAGGTCGATTTCTTCCAAATCGTCCTCATCGTCGGTCGTCGACAGTTCGTTCGATTCTGAGCTAGGTGAATTCGGCCATCGCAATCGCACCGAAGTGCCGTTTTTTACAAATTGGCCATTGTGAGCGTGCTGTTGATGGTCGATCTCCGGCGTTTGGCGGATGCGGTCGACGCGAATCTGAATCTCGTGGCCGACGCCGTGCGAAATGATTTGGACGCCCCCCTCCTCGCCGCCGAGCACGAACGGCATGGCCAACAGCGTCTTGAGAGCATTGCCCTGGGCGCCGCGGTCGGGGGCCACGTAGGCTTCGCGGCTCGAAACCCGTGTGGAGAAGTCGAGCACGGCCTCGACGACGGCGGGAGCGATTCCTGGGCCATTGTCGGTCACGACGATCCCCTCGTCGTCGACCACGACTTCGATCTCGGGTTGAATACCAGCCTCTTCACAGGCGTCGAGCGCGTTGTCCAGCAACTCCTTGACCGTCACCAGCGGCCAAGCTGCCTTCGAGTGGCCGATCTGCGCCGTAAGCTCCTTTTCCGAAAGGAAGTCCAGCAGCCGGCTGGTGCGAAAGGCGGTGCGACTTAAGTTGGCGGACGCGGTCATCGTGAATTCCACTTTTTGTTCTTCGATTCCGGCTTCTCGGATTCTCAAGTCGCAGCCGTTGAGGCGATACGCTCTCGACTCGGCGTGTGCGCATACCACTAGAAAAACTCGATCACATCTGGCGACTTTGTCCGCCGTGTTTTGGTAGTCGAAAGCTTCGGCGTTGCTGCGCGTGCCGCCTCGAAACGCTCCACTGCCTCGCGGCTGATCCGCCACGAAGGCCGCCCTCCGGCCCGCCGCGCTACGCTGATGGCCGCCAATTCGCCGTGGGCAATCCACCCAAGGACGCTGTGCTGACTGACGCCGTAACTGACGGCGATTTCGGGAACGGTAGTGAATGCGCGGATGGCTGTCATTTTGCGACGCCCTCCGCGGCAGAAACACGACCTCGGCGAAGCGAGTCGGCTTTCTTTGCCGCCGTCGCTATGCGCAGCAGTTTCTTGAGCTCGGCGATTTCGTCGCGACAGCTTTGAATCCGCTCAGCTATGACGCCCGGTGGCGGCACGGTAACAGGATTGTTCTTGTCTTCCATATCCAAACGATATGGCGTGACCGTGAATCATCCCGATACTTGAGCGTGAGTTATCCGTGAATTAGAGAATTCACGATGTCCGAACTGAAATCAGGCTTTCGGCAAAATGAATGACCAGACTCCGCCGCGTATCGCTGGCAGCGGATCTTTAATCGTTTCTCTCGAGGCACCGATACTACGGGCTACTTGCCGCAAGACAGTCCGCACGGAACCAACGGTTTTTCGCACGTTGTCGTCGCCGATAGGTCGTTCCTCCCCCCACACGTTGTCCTTGAGGTGTTCCCGAGAGAAATCACGGAGCGGCGATTTGATCATGTGCCGCAATAGCGCCAGTGGCATCGGATTTAGGTCGTACTGCTTCTTTCGATACCAAAACGATGCGGCTTCAAAGTGCCAACTATCGTCGGGCGGAAAGCCGCTATTCAATTCCGACGCCTTCCCGGCGCTGGCAGCATGGTCACCATGTTGTTGCCGCGTGGAATCGTCGATGCCGGCGCGACGGACGGTCGACGCCGATTTGGCATCACTCCGTAACCATTTGCCGTCGTCAATCTTAGTCCGGGCGAACTTCCATACTTTTTTGAACTCGATCAATGCATCGCGCGCTGAAATCTCGCGACAAGACATCGCAGGTTCGACTGGCGCATCGTTCCAGCCATGCTGATCGACCAGAGCGTCGAGCAGGCGAAATGCATCATGCAACTCGGCGGCGGCATCCTGAGGCCAATTGCTGGATTGCCATTCGTGGAGCCTTCCACCACCAAAATGGGTCTTTGGAATCGAGATGTAGAAATCGAACCACTGGGTAACTGCCGCCACGCTAAGGTTCACGGGAATCACGTCAGATTCCCACATCAGGTTGACAAGGACTTCGCAGGGCTTTGGAACTTCGGCCAACCGAATTGCAGTTGGCGACTGTGCTCCATCTTGATGAAGTTGCCACGACCGATAGGCTTGCTTCGATGTTAGCAGGCTACCCGGCATGTTCACCACGTAACGGACGGCACCACATTCATCCAGCAAACCGTTCAAAAGCGTTCGCACCGAGTGGAGCCATTGATTGATGCCCCTTACCACATCCGGCTCGCCGGGCTGAACGGCGCACAGAAACATGTTCCGCGCCCAGCGACCCATTCGGTCTCCTTCCTGTGGACCTCGATGTGCGAGAGCAGGGATTTGGGCATTCGCCGCCCAGGAAAGGATGCGTCGAGCGGCCTCGCGTGTGTCATGCGAATTCGTCAGCCACCACGCATACTTCGCGTCGTCGGGGCCACTGCGTTCCGGCGGCTCTTCGCCGACCTTGAAGCGATGGGCACCGCCGATGTTCACGATATCGCGAGCAAGCGGTACAAATTCACCGACAAACAAATCGACGATCCTTTGGCGCACCCGTTCCGTACACTCGGTTCGGCTGGCTTCGCTGTGAACGTTGAATACCAATCGGTTCGATCGCCAACGCCGCGCGAACTTTAAGAACCGTGGCATCAGTCCTTCGACATCGACGGTCTCCTTCTTACGACGCGACGCGCCCATCATATTAGCCCTCACACGAAGAATGGCACTTCGTCGGCGGTCGGCAAAAGGGCAAGTCAGCCAGCCGCCGCCAAAGCGGACCTAGAATGCCGCAGGCGTCCCTGCGGCTAATTCGATGGAACCAAAAAACCGGCAAGAACGCAAGCCTCGTGAACGCACGGCCGCCCGAGGTGTGGGTCGGCTCTGCGAATCGAGGCTGCCGAAGCGTCCGACGACTAGCGCCGAGCCGACGAGTGGCCAACCAGGGTGGCGGGCTGACGACGACGCCGTCCTACCGGACG
>JAJDEG010000509.1 GCA_029259895.1 Planctomycetota bacterium | reverse complement strand
ACTTCCCCACCGGCACCACCACCTCAATATCCAGCCGCAAGAACCGACACTCCCCACCCACGTCGTCGCAAACGTGATATAGGGCATACGCGCCAAACCGCACGTCCTCCCGCGCATCGCCGGCAATCTTCACCTCGAAATCGACCGTCCGCTCTTCGTCGCTAACGGCCATCGCCGGCGGATCGCCTGCCTCCACAAGCCGCGCGCTCACCGCCGTTCCCGTCGGCGGATCGATCCACAGCCTTAGCCGCTCCGCCTCGTTGTTCCAATGCGCCGCAAGTTTCTGTCCCGCCAGTTCCTGGCCCGCCAGCTCCGCACTCGGCCGCAACACGACATGCACCCGCGCCGACTCGCCCGGCTTCACCTTCCGCGGAACCACGATCACCTCCGCACGAATCATCCCCGCCGCGTCGCGCGTAATCTTCCCCTCGGCGTCCGGATTCACCGCGGCCCCCTTCTCCGCGGCAAACTCCCGCGCAGGCCGCGCGATCTCCGCCCCGCCCGGACGAACCGTCAGCTCGATCGGCGTTTCGCCTCGCGCGCGAATCGCCGCTTCCGCCTCGCCGACCCAATCGTAAAACGGATACGGCTTATCCAACCGAGGGCCATACTGCTGAATCCGCCGCCGCCAGATGTATTGATTCGGATCGAGCGCCAACGCCGCGCCCCAATCGCCGATCGCCCGCTGAAAATCGCCGTCGCGCCGATCCGTCGACTCGTACCGCCGCCGCATCGCAACGCCCCGGCGAAAGTAAGCGCGCGCATCCTTGGCATCCAACTCAATCGCCTCGCCATACGCACCGATCGCCGCGGAAACCTTCGCATCGCCGCCCCACAGCGCCACCGCATCGCCATACCGCCGCCAAGCCGCTGCCGACTTTTCCCGCTTCGCTTCCGCTTCCAACGCCTCGGCATCGATCGGCGTCACCGGCCCAATCCGCGCCGGCACATCCCCCGCCGCGTCATCCGCGAACGACCGCTCCAAAAACTTCTCCGCAAACGTCCCCGGCTGCGGCCGCGTATCGCGCACGATCCCAAACTCGTCGATCGCCACCACGATCGGCACCGCCGAAGATTCCAGCAAATTGATCGGGTCGTGCAGAATCGGCCAATCGAACTCTTTCCACTGCGCAAACAACCGGCACCGCTCGGCATGCTGCTCCTGCGTCACGCCGAGCACGACCAACTTCCCCGCCTTCACCGCCTCGCGCGTCGATGCGTGCCAGACCGGCACGTGCTGCCGACAGCCCGCTCACCAACTGGCAAACTGAATCAACAACACCCGCTTCCCACGAAAATCCGACAGTGAAACCGCCTCGCCGGTAGCAATATCCGCCAAAGTAAAATCCGCATACCGCTCACCAACCCGCGGCGCGGCCGAAACCGCATTCGCCGGAGCAAGCAGCGAACACGTCAACACGGCCGATAGAGCAATTGTCCGCATAAATCGAACTCCTTGAATACTTGACGACCGCAGTCAATAGCTGGGAATGAAACCGCAATTCGTCCAAGGAATCCAAGCGTTTTGACACTCTACGTTCCTGCCGCGGGCGAGTGATCGTCTCCACTCATTCGGCTAAGGTTCAACATGCCTGGACCGATAACGAACGCAAGACTAACGACCAAGAGCCCAAGTCCACCGATAACGTGCCGATTCCAATACCGATCCGTTGCTCGAATCGAAACTGCCAAGGGATGATTAAACGTGCCGTGGCTATCGGAAAACCCATCGAATCCGGTTTCGATCGCCGCGATCCGCAAGCGCGTCTGCGCGTCGTCCATCGTGAGTCGCATCGACTGTTCGCTCGACGATCTAGCGGTCAAGCGCATTGTAGCCTTTGCGTGCTCGTCGACCGATCGCGAATCGCCGCTATCGATGTCACAACACGTAGCTTTCAGGCGAAACGCCATCGGGCATTGCGTCTCGCTACTCTCATCCAAAGGCGTAGGCGCCGCAACGCCTCTCCCCTCATCGTCAAGCCGCATTCGCCACGCGCGACCAGCGCTTGCCTCCAAGAACACGGTGACCGGCTCGCCGACGAACATTGGTTCAGGATACTTCATCTCGATGTCGTACTGCCGCCAGCGCCATTCGCGTTTTCCGTCAGGCGCAACGTGATTGTATCTCAACTCCCATAAACGACGCGTTGTCCATTCGGTCGTCGATTGCGATTCAGTAAGCAAATAGACGGCCGCAATGGCAAAGGCCAACGCCAAGAATCGCATAACGACGCGAACGCGCATGGCATAGTCGCTCAATTTCGAGTCATTCCGCAACGCCGCTCGCACGGACACGGCGTGCCGAATCAAGGCGTTTCAGCTAACGCTTTGGCAACGATCCTCGTGCCTGACCATCATCAAAAACCCGTCCATCCCCAATTCCCCAGCATTCCCCCAAACATTTCCTTGCCCGCGTAGCGCCCGACTTATTGAACAAACGCTAGGGGGGCCCCAGTACTTGCGTTCAATAATTCCCCTATTCGGCCCCAATTCGGCCGCGATTCCTTCCGTACGACGAGTCACGAACGTCTAGCTCGCCTGCAAAAAACTGGGCCCGTTGTTTCTCCAACGCAGACCACGCGGAGGGCGTGCCGAAGTCGCGGAGAACGTATCGTCGCCGCGCTCGCCAAAGCACCGTGATGCCGCAAACGCGCCTTCTTCTCTGCGTCCTCTGCGAAACCTCTGCCGCCTCTGCGTTAGAAAAGTACCAGCGTGTTATTCACTCGCGGCCAACGACGGCTCCAAGTTTCCTCCAGCGATTCCGTCCGCCGAAATCTCATCCAAAAACGACCGGCCGCAGCCAAAGGCCAGACCGTCGCACGACCCCACCGAACCTACCCGATTAGTGGCCCAATATCCACAACAATTCCGGCCATTTTGATCCTCACCATCGCGCACCGCTTCCCTTGACCGAATGCCAACCGCCACTGAGAATCGAATAAGCCGCCCACCCACTGCCCAAGTTCTGCCAACGCACCAATCTCGAAATCCCGCCGCGTCCCTTCGTGCTCCCTCTCCGTGCCCTCCGTGATCTCCGTGGTTAAAAACCATCATCGCCACGCAATCCAACCCAATTCCGCCCAACGCCCAGTCCATCGACCAAATCACCCGACCGAATCACCTCCTCCGCCAGCCGCAATCGAAAGCCTCCCATGCCCGCAACCATGTCCGTTCCCGACGCCGCTGGCCGCTTCGGCACGTTCGGCGGCCGCTACGTCCCCGAAACCCTCACCCGCGCCCTCGACGAACTCGCCGTCGAGTACGACCGCGCCAAGAAAGACAAGGCGTTTGCGGATGAACTCGCCGACCTTTGGAAGAACTACGTCGGCCGCCCTTCGCCGCTCTACCACGCCCGCCGCCTGAGCGAAAAATGCGGCGGCGCGCAGATTTACCTCAAACGCGAAGACCTCAACCACACCGGTGCCCACAAGATCAACAACACACTCGGCCAGGCCCTGCTAACGCTCCGCATGGGCAAGCGCCGCGTCATCGCCGAAACGGGTGCCGGCCAACACGGCGTCGCCACCGCCACCGCCTGCGCCCGCTTCGGTCTCGAATGCATCGTCTACATGGGCGAGGAAGACATCCGTCGCCAAAAGCCCAACGTTTTCAGCATGCGGCTGCTCGGCGCAGAGGTCCGCCCGGTCACCAGCGGCTCGCGTACCCTCCGCGACGCGATCAACGAAGCCATGCGCGACTGGATGAGCTCCGTCGAAACGACGCACTACATCCTCGGCTCGGTCGTCGGTCCCCATCCCTTCCCGCGCATCGTTCGCGACTTTCAATCGGTCATCGGCCGCGAAACCGTCGACCAGTCGCGCCAACAACTTGGTCGCCTGCCCGATCTGGTCGTCGCCTGCGTCGGCGGCGGCAGCAACGCGGCCGGCATGTTCTATCCGTTCGTCGAGCACGAAGCTGTGAAACTCGTCGGCGTCGAAGCCGGCGGCCGCTCCGACCAGCCCGGCGAGCACGCCTCGCCGCTCACTTACGGTTCGCCCGGCGTCCTCCACGGCAGTTTCAGCTACGTCATGCAAGACGACGACGGCCAAACCTGCGACGTCCATTCAATCTCCGCCGGCCTCGACTATCCCGGCGTCGGCCCCGAACACAGCTACTGGAAAGACACCGGCCGCGTAGAATACACCTGCTGCCGCGACGGCGACGCCCTCTCCGCATTCGCCGAACTCGCCCGCTGCGAAGGCATCCTCCCCGCGCTCGAAAGCTCGCACGCCGTAGCCAAGGCCATGGAACTAGCCGCCCAGCGCCCGCCCAGCGAAGCGGTCGTCGTCTGCCTCTCCGGCCGCGGCGACAAAGACGCCGCCGAAATCGCCAGACTCCGCGGCATAGAAATGTAAAACACAACCGCGCGTCGCAAAAAGCACGCCGCCGCCCCCAATCAACGATTTCCTACCCCCTGCACCCTGCCCCCTGTCTCCTCCCCGCTTACCCGCGCCCACCACTTGACCACTCCCCACACCAACACCGACGCCACCCCCGATCCCAACTCCGACGCCAACACCGCGCCACGAGACGAACCGTCGGGCCACCCCCTCGTCGTCGCCGAAACGAACCGCCTCCTCTTGCGGCGCATCAATATCGACGACTTCGATTTCTTCGCCGCCTTGTTCGCCGATGCCAAAGTGATGCAGTTTTCCTTAGGCGTGCGAACGCACGAGCAGACGCGCGAATGGATCGAGCGCGCGACGATCGCCTACGAGGCGCACGAGTACGGCCCGTGGTGCATCCTCCGCAAGTCAGACGGCGTTGCCATCGGTTCGTGCGGCCTGTTGGACCAAACGGTCGACGGCACGCCCGAAGCGGAAATCGGCTATCGGCTCGCCGAGCCGTTCTGGGGACAAGGATTCGCACCGGAAGCCGCCGCCG
>JAJDEG010000508.1 GCA_029259895.1 Planctomycetota bacterium | reverse complement strand
CGTCGCGGCGGTTGAGCAACACGTCTTCGACGAGCTCCAGCACGTCGGACGGGATATCTTCGTACACGTCGAGCTGACCGGCATTGACAATGCCCATGTCGAGGCCGGCGCGGATCGCGTGGGACAGGAACGCCGCGTGCATCGCGCGGCGAACAACTTCGTTGCCGCGGAAGGAGAACGAAATGTTGCTCACGCCGCCGGAGACCTTCGCGCCGGGGCAGACGGATTTGATCTGCCGCACGGCCTCGATGAAATTGACGGCGTAAGGATTGTGTTCCTCGATGCCCGTGGCGACGGTAAGGATGTTCGGGTCGAAGATAATGTCCTCGCCCGGCATGCCGACGACGTCGGTGAGCAGGTCGTACGCGCGCTTGCAAATGCGGACTTTGTCTTCGACGGAAACGGCCTGGCCTTGCTCGTCGAAGGCCATCACGACGACGGCCGCGCCGTACCAGCGGGCCAATCGCGCTTGCTTCAGGAACGTCGCTTCGCCTTCCTTGAGGCTGATCGAGTTGACGATCGATTTGCCTTGCACGCACTTGAGGCCGGCCTCGAGGACCGACCACTTCGAGCTGTCGATCATGATCGGCACGCGGGAAATGTCCGGTTCGGACGCGACGAGGTTCAAGAACCGCGTCATCACGGCTTCGCTGTCGAGCAGGCCCTCATCCATATTGATGTCAATCACATTCGCGCCGGCTTCGACCTGGCTGAGCGCGACGGCCAGGGCGTCGTCGTAGCGCTCCTCGCGGATCATGCGGGCGAACGCCTTCGAGCCCGTGACGTTCGTGCGCTCGCCGATCATCGTGAAGTTGCTATCGGGGCGCAGCACGAGCGGTTCGAGACCGCAAAGCCGCGTGTAACGCGGCGGCGCGGGGCGGACTCGCGGCGGCTTGTTGCGCAATGCTTCACCGATCACGCGGATATGCTCGGGCGTCGTGCCGCAGCAGCCGCCGACGACGTTCAGCCAGCCGTTATCGGCAAACTCGGCCAGCGTGCGGGCCATCTCGTGCGGCGACAGGTCGTAACCGCCGAATTCGTTGGGCAAGCCAGCGTTCGGATGACACGAGATGAACGCCGGCGCGATGCCGGAAAGTTCCTCGACGTAGGGCCGCATTAAGTCCGGCCCAAAGGCACAGTTGATGCCGACCGAGAGCAGATCGGCGTGCGAAATCGAGACCCAGAACGCTTCGAGGGTTTGGCCAGAGAGCGTGCGACCGCTGCGATCGGTGATCGTCACCGACGCCATGATCGGCAGCCGCGTCTGGCGGTCCTCGAAACATTTTTCAATGGCGAACAGACACGCCTTGAGATTGAGCGTGTCGAATGATGTTTCGGCCAACAGCAGATCGACGCCGCCTTCGATCAGTGCGTCGATTTGCTCGTAGTAAGCCGCGACGAGTTCATCGAACGTCACGCTGCGAAACGCTGGGTCGTTCACGTCTGGCGAGATCGACGCCGTGCGGTTGGCCGGGCCGATCGAACCGGCGATGAACCGCGGACGGTCGGGCGTGTGCGGCGCCACGGCGGCGATCGCCTGGCGTGCGCAATCGACGGCAGCGAGGTTGATCTCGCGGACGAAGCTTTCTAGGCCGTAGTCGGCCATCGAAATCGATTGGGCATTGAATGTGTTGGTTTCGACGATGTCCGCGCCGGCCTCGAGATACGCCCGGTGAATGTCGACGATCGCCTGCGGCCGCGTGACGACGAGCAGGTCGTTACAGCCTTTGAGGTCGCGCGAATGGTCGGCGAACTTTTCGCCGCGATAATCGGCCTCGCTCAAATTGAGGGGCTGGATCATCGTCCCCATCGCGCCGTCAAGCAGCAGAATCCGCTGTTCGAGCAATTCGGCGATGGCGGCGGACGTGCTGGGGTCTATTTCGATCGATTCTGCGGTAGCCATGTTGCGAGTATCGCATGGAAAAACGGCCTGGGCAAGGCCGATCGACTCCGCCGGTGGAGCGTATGTCGTTGCGGGACAACGGCTTGCGGCCGAAGGTTCGCGCGGCGGCAACGGCGAAGTGGCTGCGTGCCAGCGGCGGATTCGCCAAGGTGCGCAGTTTCGCTAACCGGTAAATCCGCGTTAAGTCTCAAGATCGGCACAACCGCTACCGATGTAGAGGCCGGGGAATTGCCGCGCGGCATGCAAGCCGTTGCGTCCCCGAAAAGGACCGCCGAGACTCGGCGGCACTTGCCTGCATTTTCGCTCGCCCATCAGGTGGTCGACCATGAATCGCGGTACACGGATGTCGTCGGCGTTGGCCTTAGTAAGTCCGCGTCGCGTGGACGAGTCGACGGACTCCGCCCAAGGCGATTGCCTCGTTTCGCCGCGCCACACCGACGGCGCGCCGGCTGTGGCCGAACCGGCAGCACCGGCGCTCGCCGTGGTGGCCCAAGTGCCTGATATGGACGCGCCGCCGGCGTCGCAGAACTCAACGGTGGGATTGGCGACGGATTCTACGTCGTCTTCTTCTACGTCGTCGCGAAGCTGGAAGCCTCATTGGAATCCCAACTGGAAGTCGCCGCTTCCCAAGTTCCGCATGGTCTACGTCAAGGCCGCCGCCGCGTTGGTGAACATCGATCTGGCCGCTTGTTGGGCGTGGGCGGTTAGCTTGCCGCCGATCGTCAAGCTCGGCACGGTGATGGCGTCGCTGGTGATGTCGCTGTGGATGTTCAGCGGCGGCGATTCCGATGCGCCGGTCGAAACTTCACCGCCCGCCTGGCATCAAGACGGCGAAACCTTCACCCAGTATTCCGCCGCGAAGGACGGCGACGAGGCACCGAAGTTCTCCGCCGTCGCCGGCAGGGGAGAGATGCCGGCCGATGCGTCGCACGTCGCACACGATCACGCTCGAAGCACCGGACCCTCGATGCGAGAAATCCAAGAGGCCGCCGGGGCTGCTCGCACGTCCGGGAAGTTCGACGATCGCTGGCCGGACGAGATTGCCAACGACGAGCGAGTCGCCGTGGCGAACGTGCGGCCGATTCCGTCGCACAGAGAGCCGTATTCGCGCGACGAAATGCCGATCGACGCGACGCCCCGTGGCGGCGTGGTTGGCCGCGAGGTCGACGGCAACGCTCGGCAGATTGACGCGGGTCCGCAGCCGCCGGCCGATATGCCGAGGCGTTGGGCCGAGCGTTCGCAACCGACGCATACGTCGGAATACTCGCCGGTTCAAGTCAATCCGTATTACGCCGACACGGCCGTAGCACGCACGCCGCGTCGAACGATCGACGCCAGGCCGGGGTACGACCGCCCGGAAAACCGCCTGACGGACGACGGTGCGTCGATCCACCGCACGACGAACGATCGGTTCGCCGATCGTCGCTTTGCAGACGACCGGCATTCGCCTCGCGAATCGGCCGAGCGAGCGGAAGCCGAACGCCGCGCGTACGACGACGAACGCGCTCGGGCCTATCGCGTCAGCCGCGATCGCGCGCACGCCGAGCCGCACTACGAATCAGAAACTTACCGCCGTTAGTATCGTGAGATCATTCCTATGGCAAGACTAGACCAATCGTTCATCAAAGCGTACGGCCACGTTGGCGCACGAGCGACCGCGTCGCATGCGGGCGGCGCTAAGCCGACGTCGACCGGCGCGGCATCGGCTGCGTTGCCACTGTTGTCGGCCTCGCCAATCATCGTCGACGCCGGGGCGTTCGCGATCGACGCGCCGTTGGCCCGTGCTTGCGATGCGGAGAACGCCGCGGATCGTCGCGATGCCGAGACTGCGGTCGATCAATCCGCGCCGCCGCGTCCGCACTTTCGGCGAACAGCGCCGGTCGAGCGAAAGACGCGCGAAGCGCCATCGGCGGACGTGGCCGAGAACACTTTTCCGCGTGGCGCATCGGCGTATTCCGTCGACACGTTCGCGGTCGCCGGCGAAGCGGTTCATCCCACACGATCGAATGCTTCAAAGACTGTTACGCAGCGGCCGACGCTTGCCGTGCGTCGGCCAACGACGGGGCCGAATGCGGCCCGCCCGACGACTGCGGCCGCGCCGCCTCAAGCCGACCGCGCGAACTTTAGCCATCGCGCTTGCACCGTGCAGTTTTCGACGACGGTCGACGTCGCGTCGAATGAAAACAAGTTCGATGGCCGTGAGTTCGATGGCGGTGAATTCGACGACAGTGAGTTCGAGTCGAACGATCGGAATCTCGACGGTCGACACGATTCGAGACATGCGCCGGGCGACGAATTGGCCGACGGAATGGCAGCGACCGCGGCAACGAGTTCGACGTCCCCGCGCGTAGACGGCGTGGCCTATCATCGCATGTCGGCTCGGCCGGCATCGACGGTGCGCTGCGGATACGAAGTCGACGCATTTCGGTGGCCGCCGATCGTTTCCGGACTGGCGGGCCGCGCGACGACCGCTCTGTCGACGCTGGTCGACGAACTGGTCGATGCAAGCAGCAGCGGCCGGGGCGTCGTGATGTTCGCCGGCGAACGCCGAGGAGCAGGCACGACGACGCTGGCCGCGTATGCCGCGCGACGATTGGCGGAGTTGGGACTTTCCGTGGCGCTGGTCGATGCCGACTTCGCCCAGCCGACGCTAGCGCGGTCGTTGGGCGTCGCGGTCGATCACGGCTGGGACGAAGCGCTCGAGGCTGGCAGTGATTTTGCGGCGGCGCTGATTGCTTCGCTCGACGACGGCGTGACGGTGTTGCCGCTACGCCATCCGACGACGCATGTCGACGGCGCGAAGGCGGCGCAGATCGCGGCCGATCTGGCCGCATTGCGACAACACTTCGCGCTCGTGGTCATCGACGGCGGTCCGCTTGCCGAAGCCGAGGCGTGGTTGGATCGTGCGCCCGAGGAAACCGTCGATTGCGGCATCGTCGTTCGCGACGTGCGGGTCGATGCCGGCCAACGGCCGGGCGGACGTACTCACGCTCCGCGTGCCGGGGCGTTGCCGGCCATCGGTGTCGTCGAGAACTTCGTCGGCGAAACGAGAACGACCAGCAAATAGGTTGCGCTGCCGTTCGCCGTGCGAAGGCTATGCCCACTCGTTGAGATTCGCAGAACACATTCGAGAATCGCAATCATGTATGAATCTTATTGGCGGATCAGTCGCAAACCGTTCGAGAATGGCTTCGACGCCCGATCGTACTATCCGAGCGAAGTGCATCAGGGCGCGCTATTGAAGCTGCGCTACGGGATCGAGAACAAGCGCGGTGCCGTGCTGCTTAGCGGCGCGGCCGGGCTGGGCAAGACATTGCTCGTCGAATCGTTGCGGCGGCAAGCGCCGGAAACGATCGCGCCGTTCGTGCATCTCGTGTTTCCGCAGATGCCGGCCGATCAGTTGTTGGCGTATCTGGCCGGCGAACTAGGCGCGGCCACGAATACGGCGGTCGCGACAAGTTCGTTGCAGGAAAGCGTGCGGGGAATTTCAAACGTGCTGGCTGAGAACACGCGGGCGGGTCGACACGCCGTGGTGGTCGTCGACGAGGCGCATTTGCTCTCCGGCCGCGAGGGATTCGAGACGCTACGTCTGTTGCTCAACTTCGAGACCGATTCGCAGCCGGGGTTGACGCTGCTGGTGGCCGGGCAGACCGGTTTGCTACCGCAACTCGATCGGATGCCCGGCCTGGAACAGCGGCTGGGCGTGAAGTGTCTGCTGCGGCCGTTCAATCTCGAAGAAACGGTGAGCTATATCAGCCACCGGCTCACGGCCGCCGAAGCCCAAGCGCCGATCTTTGACTCCGCGGCGATGGAAGCGATCTATCACCTTACCCACGGCGTGCCGCGGGAGATCAACCGGCTGTGCGATCTGTCGCTGCTGATCGGCTACGCCGAGGAACAGCAGCAAATCACGGCGGAGCACGTCGAGGCCGTTTCGGAAGAGCTTGTCACGGTTGCGCCGGAATAGCAACAACGCAGCCGCTCAATTCAAGCGGCACGCTTCGCGGTCGATTCTTTGGCCGATCGTGCCGTGAGTTCCGCCACGATTCGCCCTGCGTTGTGGAAGGCGGACCAATCGCGCGAAAACTCGGCCGCCGTTTTTCGATAGTGCGGCCAGTGCGTGACGATCTCGTCCAGCAGCGCCGCGACTTCGCCATCGTCGGCGGCGATGAGTCCGACCCCGCCGAGCGGATAGGATGCTCGGGGTAGGTGCCCAGCGGAGAGCAATTCGATCTGCACGTCTTCGAGCGCAATGGGGCCGCTGTCGTATTCGTTTTCCCAGCGCAATCGCACGCGGCCGGCATCCGGCGGGACGGCGAACATGACTCGCACCGGGGCGTCGCCGTGGCGGCGGCCGACGACGAACGCGCGGCGGCCATTGTCTTGTTCCTCGTTACTTTCTTCAGAGTCGGCGTCGATGTCGGCGTCGATGTCGGCGTCGTTGTCGGTGGCTTCGAGCGAGACCCGTGCGTACGTGCCAGCTTCGGTTGGATGACGCCAGCGGAATGAGCAGAGGACGTGGGTCGTTGGCGCGGGGACGTCGACTTCGGCAACGATGGCGTGCGCGCCGGCGGGGAGCACGAGACGGCCATCGATGGCGGCTGTGCCTGGTCGCGTCGAGTGACCGTGCATGCCATCATGGTTGGTGTCCGTTTCGACGACGGGCGACAAATCGATTGCCGCGTGGCGGGCGACGACGCGGAGTTCGGTGGCCGCTCGATCGAGGTGGGCGAAGTTCGCCTCGGCGATCTGCTCGGCCATCCAACAGCCGGCCGAAACGACGACGGGCGTGCCGACGCTAAGCAGTTCGACCAGCACGCCACTGCACCGGGCGTAATAGCGACGGCTGTCGTACATCAACAACCCGATGTCGGCCGAGCGAATCAGATCGACGTAGTCGTCCATCGGCAGCGGATGGGGCGCGTAGACGACCGGCTCGACATCGTCGGGAAGTTCGGATTCGTCGTCGACGGGAAGCGGCAGGCGGAAACGTTTCTTGTTCGACTGCACGACCAATTGGCAGCGGCCGGGCAGGAAATGGCTGTCCCAGAGTTCGGCCACAACGCTGGCGAGTTCGGCCGCGCCTTTTTCCGGGCGGATCGCGCCGAGGCAGGCAACGCGGAGCGGCGTCGGAGTCGGCGATGGCGTCTGCGGGCTGCGATAGATTGTTTCGCGATTGGCGTTGTCATCATCATTTGCTTCGTCGCCTGCTACGTCGCCGGCGAGGGATTCATTCACCGGATACGGCAGCGCGCGAAATGGCGCGAGATTCATCCGCCGGTACTGCTCGGCGAGAGGCTCGGTCGTGTTGTAGAAAAAGAGGCGATGACGGGGCGTGCGGGCCGTGGCGTCGGCAAAGGCGCAGCGCATGGCGTCGAGCTTCTCGTCTTGCGACTCGAATTCCGGTTCGCGGCCGTCGAAGATGTTGTAGTGAAACTGCAAGTGCCAGTCGGCGACATCGCTCGCATGGCCGGACGCTTCGAGATAGCGGACGAGGCCGGCGAGATCGAGTTCGCTGAGCGTGGGGACGAAGGCCTGATCGCCCGGCACGAGAGGATGTCGAGCGAACAAGCGAGCGAGCGATGCGGCGAATGCGGCGATGCGGCGTTCGCGACCGCCGCGATGCCAATGGTCGGTAAGCTGCTGCCAGAGGCCACGCAACGTCCGCGGGCGAAATGACCTATCTCCGACGGAAGAATTGTGCTCGCCCGACCGGTTGTCTGCGGCTGCGGCGGCGCGCTGGTGTTGAGGGCGGCTGCGGTAGACGGTGTAGCGCGAGTAGGTCGTGTAGCGGAAGACCGGCCATGTGGGCCAGTGCCGCGGATAATCGGCACCGCCGCGAAAACGCCGATGGGTCGCCAGCGCCGGTTCGTAGCCGGCGCGCTCGGCGGCGGCGAGAACGTGGGCGGCGTACTCGTAGTGGTGTCCGCCGACGCCTTTGAGCGAATGATCGATGACGATGAACTTGGACATCCTTGTCCTATCGCACGATGAATGTTCGACGTTGGGCCGCGGGTGAACCTCGACCGCAAAGCGAGCGATGCATCAACCGCGTCCTTGCGGCCGAATGTTTTCAGGGAAATCTCACACCGCCGTTGAGTAGGGCGGATGTCGAATCCATCCTACGTTGCGGCAGCGAGCGCGAGACATCCCAGCGGCGTGGCTTTTACCAAACTTCGATGTCGTTGTGCAATCGCGTTCCACTGACGACCGAGGCCGCTGCATGCTGTGCAAGCTGCTTGCAGTAGAAGGTCGAACAGCGGCCGCGGAGGTGAATGCCGTCGGAGGCGATGTGGACTTCTAGGTTGGACACACCGCGGCGGGCGTCGCGTCGAATGGCGCGCTCGACCGCCTGAGCAATCGCATTGGCGGCGGTTCGCGATTCGCAGACCGCCGTTTCGCGCGCGGCAGGCGTCTCGGTCTCGGCTTCATAGGACGCCGTCAAGAGATGTACGTCGGACATAAAGAGTTCCTCCTTGTTCGGTCGAAGCTGACCGGCGTTGATTCCGGCCGTACAAGCTCGGCGAGGGAAGAACGTCCTTGTTCCCGCTGCGATTGGGAAACTCTTTTTCCCAAGCGTAGCCGCGACGCGATCAGACGGCGTTGCCGGATCGTAAGAATCCGGGCAATGCGACCGATGTGCCGCCCATCAAGAGCGGCTAGCAACGGTCAAAACCGATCGCCAAGAACATCCCGTGGCGCGCGAACTTCACATGTTGAAAAACAGACCACCGCCCAGCCAATTTGCGGGCGTGGCGATCCACGGAGTCTGGCGATATCCGTCCTGCCTTTGCCGCGGTGATACCTACAAGCAGGGGGTCACTCGAGATAGAAATGCCCTCGCGACCGCCTTCTTGTGCCGTCTGTTGTACCTGCGCCTGAGTGCATTTGTCAACCCCGGAACATTAGGGATTCCGAAGCTAGCATTCGCGCACATGATATACCCAGTCGGATGTTCTCCGCACCCGAGGCGATCGAAACGCGATTCCGCCGAAACGCCAATGCGGCTTATGGCTTCGGCGTTGGCAGCAGGATCGGCGCGTTTTCGGCAAAGGTGGCCTCGCCTTCGTCGCCGTTGATGCGGTAGCGGATTCGCAATTGCTTGACGACGCCCGGCGCAGGATCGCCACCGAAGCTGGCGTTGTAGCTTTCCGATGGCAGACCGACGAGAGGGAGGTCGCCGGCCTGTTTGCGGATGATGGCGGTGACGTCCTTCTTTGCATCGCCTGCGCCGTATTGGGCCTCAATGATTTCGAGCTTAACCGGTTCGAGGCCGATTTTAGCGAGTAAGTCTTTAGCGCTGGCGTCCTTGCCGCCGACTTTTTGCGCGATGGCGAGCGCGACGCGGGTGGCATCGTTTTTGAGTTCTTTCGTTTCGGTCGCTTTGACCGCGACCTTGAGGGCGTCGACGCTGGGATAGAGCTCGAGGACTTGCAGGACGAGCTGTTGCTCGGCGGCGCGATTAGCGGTGGCCAGGGCCTTGTCGCACATCTCGGCCCGTTGGGCGTGGGACTTGGCGAACTGCCGGGCGAGGCGGATGTATCCACGCATGGCGCGGACCTGGTACTTTTCCTCTTTCATGTTCTTGGCCAGGTCCAACAACACCGGGCCGGCGTCGACGCTCATCCACTGTCCAAGCAGACGCGTGGCGGCGTCTTGAAGCTGCGGGTCGGTTCCCTTGGCGGCCGCGCCGATCGTAGCGAGCGACTTTGTACCGCCGACGGCACCGAGCGTTTCGAGCAGCACGCTCTTGGTGGCCGGCTGGGCCTGTTCCATGGCGGCGGCCAGCTCGGCGGCGCACCGTTCGCGATCGGGCATGCGGACGGCCGCGGCGCGTAGCGCACTTTGGGCCGCGGCGGCGTCTTCGGGATGGGTGGGCGAAACGGTTTGCGCGATCAGCACGCCGAGATCCTTGGCGGCGACGGTCTCGCCCAGCGCGGCGAGCGCGGCCGAACGCGTTTTTGCATCGTCGTGCTTGAGCGCCGCGATGAGGTCGCTCGTTGCTTCAATGCGGCGAGCGCCGGCGAGTTCGATGAGCGCGACGAGCATCTTGCCGTCGGCCTTGGCGAGGCGAGCGGCGATCTGGTCGTCGATCTTTTCGCCTTTCAATCCGGCTAGCGCCTCCTTGGCGGCGGCGGAGAGTTCGGCGTCGTCCTCGCCGGTAATGTCGAGCAGGGCAGGAACCGTCGAAGCGTCGGCAAAACGGCCAAGCACGCCGATCGCCGCGATACGGACGGCTTTGGGGCTCGACTTGACCGCTTCGAGGACCGCCGGCGCAGCGGCTGGGTCGTTGCGGTCGCCGAGGACCATCAACAGCACGGCGGCGTGATCGTCGCTGACGTTGGCAAGTTCGGCGGCGATGGCTTCGGTCGCTTTGCGGCCGGGCAGCTCGCGCGCGGTGCTGAGGCCGATGTAGTAGAACGCCTTGTCGGGCGAGCGGATTTGTTCGATGAGCAAGTCGACGCCGCCGGATTTGCGGGCAAGGATCGCGCCGCGGGTGGCTTCGAGAACGCGCGGCTTGGGAACTTTGGCGGTGCGGACCTGGTCGTAGACTTTCGCGGCTTCGTCGCCGTGGCCGTCGTTCATGAGTCGCTCGGCGCAGAGGATGCAGCCCTCGGCGACCGCGGAGCGGGCACCGTCGGCGACGTCAGACAGCGCGGCGCGGAGGATTTTGGTCGCGGCCGAGTTGCCGATACGGCCAAGGGCGACGGCGGCGGCCGAAGCGACATCAGCGTTGCTGTCGGTCAAGCGTCCGGCGAGTGCGTCGACCGATTTGGTATCGCGGCGGACGCCGATGGAGTTGATCGTGCCGATGAGCAGGCGGCCTTCGAGCTTGGCGACGGCATCGCGGAGGGCGGCGTCGGCCTCGGAGCCGGGGATGACTTCGAGGGCGGTGCGAGACCACGAGGCGAGT
>JAJDEG010000507.1 GCA_029259895.1 Planctomycetota bacterium | reverse complement strand
CCAGTCGTGGAGCCGAGCGACAACGGCGACAGCACGGCCGACGCCGGACAGTCGTTCGGATCGGCAGCGCCCGATCATCCGCCGTCGCTGGTGCTGATCGGCAGCGCCCGGCAAGCGATCAACGCTGGATCGGCCCGCTATTTGCAAAAACCCTATGACTACGCGCCGTTGATTCATACAATCGAAGAGTTGCTGGCATCGCGGCGGGCAGCTTAGCGAGCGGCAATAGGAAATCTGGAACTATTAGCGTCGCATGGTGGGCCTCACCTTCGTTCGACCCACCCTACAAGTTAGCGAATACTTGTCGGCCTCATTTGAGCCTTGAAACTCAAAACTTGAAACTTCACACAGCGCCGTGGCTTCGCTATTCGTAATCAAAGGCGCCGACCAAGGGATGCGGTTCGAGTTGGACCAGGGCATTGTGGTCCTCGGTCGCGACACGACCGCCACCGTTCAATTGCACGATAGCGAAGTCTCGCGTCGCCACGCCGAGGTTCGCGGTCAAGAGGACCGCTTCGTGCTCACCGACGCGGGCAGCTCGAACGGCACGTTCGTCAACGGCCGCCGCGTCGATTCTCAGGACCTAGCCACCGGCGATCAGGTGCAAATCGGCGCGACGACGCTGTTGTTCACCGCGCCCACCGAATCGAGCGGCGATTTGACGGCGAAGATCGACATCGTCGGCCCGCTCACCGCCGAGCACGAATCGCAGATTGTCCGCTCGATGACGCAGGAGGAAGGGAGCAGCTTCCTCTCGCCGCCGGTGTTGGGCGCGGACGAAAGCCCGTGGATCGCCCGCGCGCGGAGTAATTTGCAGGTCATGTACCGCACGGCCCTGGCCGTCAGCCATACGCTCGACATCGACCAGCTTCTCGCCCGCATTCTCGACCTTATCTTCGAGTGGGTCGAAGCCAGCCGCGGCTGCATTATGCTCGTCGATCCGCACACGAAGGAGCTGGCGCCGCGGTCTCACCGCACGCGCAAGGGCGTCAGCTCGCGGGAAAAAATCTCGATCAGCCGCACGATTCTCGACTACGTTCGCCAGCACAACGAAGGCGTGTTGACGAGTAACGCCCGCGAGGATGAGCGGTGGGACTCGACCCGCAGCATCTTGCACATGGGCATCCGCGAGGCGATCTGCGTCCCCATGCAAGGCCGTTACGATGTGGTGGGCGTGATCTACATCGACACCACGATTCCGGCCGATCGGCTGTTGGCGGCCACGCGCACGAAGACGTTCACCGAAGAGCACCTCAAGCTGATGATCGCCATCGCCCATCAAGCCGCGCTGGCCGTCGAGGACACGAGCTACTACTCGGCGATGGTCCAGGCCGAGCGGCTGGCGGCGGTCGGCCAGATGATCGCGACGCTTTCGCACCATATCAAGAACATCCTGCAAGGCATCAACGGCGGCAGCTACTTGATCGAGGAAGGCCTGAAGAGCAGCGAGAACGACGTCATTGCCAAGGGCTGGAACATCGTCGAAAAGAATCAGCAAAAGATTTCCCACCTCGTAATGGACATGCTCACGTTCAGCAAGGAACGCGAGCCGGACCTGGCCCCGTCGGACATCAACGCGCTGGCCGCCGACATCGTCGAGTTGATGCAAGGGCGGGCGAAAGACTTGGATGTGGCGCTCGCCTTCAAACCGGCCGAGACGATACCGCAACTCAAGTTCGATCCCGACGGGCTGCATCGGGCCGTGCTGAACGTCGTCACCAACGCCATCGACGCCTGCGACTGCGTGGAGAACGGCTGCGTCGTCGTCTCGACCGAACTCGACGAAGCCGAAGAGCTGATCCGCGTTATCGTCGAAGACAACGGCCGCGGCATTCCCAGCGAAGACGTCGACAAGATGTTCGGCCTGTTCGTTTCGCGTAAGGGCGGCCGCGGCACCGGTCTGGGCTTGCCGGTGAGCAAGAAGATTCTCCGCGAGCACGGCGGCGACATCCGCGTGGAAAGCGAAGTCGGCCGCGGCAGCCGCTTCATTCTCGAATGGCCGGCCCTGCCCAGCGAAACGAACGACGCCAACACAACGACGCGCCGCGCCGCCGATGAAGACTCAGAGTCCGTCGCGCCCTAGCGTCCCGTCGGCGGCAGAGAATGAGATTCTAAACGCCCTGGTGGGACGGGTTAGATATCCGTCATTCGTCGGTGGGCTTTCGTCGGTGGGCAATGGCGACATGCTTGGCCAGTTCGCGTCGCGCCAGGCCTCACACCAGAGTCGGGATGCGAATGTCGTCGATTAGATCGCACGTTTCACCGCGCAGCGTCGCCAGTGGCGATGACGTCCGCGTTTCGGCTTGCTTTACCGCGTTGACCAATTCGACGACGGTCCGCGCGCCCGTCTTGTGGAGTATCCGCGATCGGTGAAGCTCGACCGTTTTGAGGCTGGCGCTCAGCCGCGCAGCAATCTCCTTGATTTCGCAACCTGCCACCACCATATTCAGAACTTCGCGCTCCGGCGGCGTTAGTGACGCCAGTCGGTGTCGGGCGTCGCGTTCGATCGCCAGCAGCGAGCGGCTGCGGTCGATCGCCGCGGCGACGATCCGGGCTAGTTGACGCTCTTCGCACGACGGCGCGACCGCGTCGGTCGCGCCGGCCTCGATCGCCTCTACCGCCGTCGTCATGCTATCGCCGGCGATTCGCACGATTACGCCCAGCGCGGGCCAGCGCCGCTTGAGGCGTGCGATCGACTCCGCGGTCTCATCGGAATCGGCCGAGAATTCGACGATCGCGACGGCCGGCAGTTCGATCTCATCGGCCGCCGTCAATTCGGCCGAACTGGACACGCCTAGCACCGAATACCCCTGCCAGACTCGACCGGCATCGGCGTGCAACTGCCGACGGCAGGCCTCGCCAACGGCGTACACGGTTTCGGTCGCAAGCGGTGTCGTCATCGGTCGGTGCTGCGGAGCCTGGTTGAAACTTTGCGCAATCCACGGGGTTACACATTCCTATTCGGTAAGATAGGCACTGTGCCGCCCCCAAACGTAGCGTCCACCGGGCGACCTGCGGGTCGCCGCGTCGGCAAATTCGACGTCGTCGGCATGCCGCATCAAATCGGCAGGACCGCATCGCGACGCACGCCGAAACGCCCCCTCTGCGGGGTATAGACCTGACCGCGTTTCGCGAGCAAACGCGACGAAATGCTTGACTTTGACGATTTTTCCAGGCACGATGACTATTACCCTTCGGCTTCGTTATCCGCGTTGGCGCGGACTGCGGGCACGCCGCTTCGCCAGCGCGCTTCCGTATCGTTGCCGGACGGGAAACCACGTCTATTGGCCATTGGTGCCAAGCATTGAGGTTTCGTTGCCGCGGGCCGGCGTTGCACGGTCCGCGTGTGTCGTCGCTATCGTTATATGCCGTCCATGGATTTCGATGCTTACGCCGCCGTTCGTTCGCCTTCGCCCCGTTTTGCGCGGCGTCGAATTCGTGTGGGGGCGATCCGAGCAAAAAGCTTATTTTTGAAGTCGGTTAGCGTTCGATGAGGGTCGGCTGAACGATTCGCGCGGAAACGATTCGTTATTCGACGATGCGGGTGCGCACGGTGCGCGTCGCGCTTGTTTTGCAAATCAACGAAAAGATGCGGTGATAAGCGATGAGGAAGTTTTCGTTAAGCGGCAAGACGCTTCGAGAGGGCAAGCATCCGCGCGGGCGAACCGCGTCGCGGCGAAGTCTCAAGATGGAGCAGCTCGAAGATCGCCAGATGCTCGCCAACAACCCGCTGGTGATTACCGAAATCAATTATCACCCCGGTCCGTCGCATTCGGGCGCGTTCCTTGAGGACGAATATGAATACGTGGAATTCCTCAACGCTGGCAATACGGCCCTCACGCTGGCAGGGACGCAATTCACGGCCCGCGCGGGTATCACCAACAACGTAAACTTCACGTTCCCCGCGGGCTACACGCTCGGCCCAGGGCAGTACGCGCTCGTCGTGCGCAACACGGCCGCGATGCAGGAGCGATACGGTGCGGGAATCGTGTCGCAAGTCGTTGGCCAATTTCCTGCCGGCAATAACCTGCAGAACAGCGGCAACACGATCATTCTCACGTCGTCCGTGAACGAAAACGTGACGATCAACTTCACGTACGACGACGGGGGTTCGGGCGAATTGTTTCCGGGCCGCGCCGACGGCGATGGATCTTCGTTACAACTCCGTAGTCCGAGCAAGTCCGCGGACGCCGCGTACTACGCGAATGCCGCCAATTGGGAAAACAGCCGCGAGTATCTCGGCAGCCCCGGCCGCGCAGGACTCGAAGAGATCGATAAGCGCGTGGTGATCAACGAGATTCTCGCCAACTCGAATAACGGCATCGGTGAAGTCGACAAGATCGAGTTGGCCAACGTCACCAACAACCCGGTCGACTTGAGCGGTTGGATCGTCACCGACATGAGCGATAACGATCCGACGCCGACCATGCAATTCCTCGGCGGATATAAAATACCCAATGGCACGATTCTACAGCCCGGCGAATACTTGACGTTGACCGAAGCACAGTTCAATCCCGCCGCCGGGAACAATTCGTTCGCCCTATCGTCGGGCGGCGAGCGCGTCTACCTGACGTCGTTGGAAGCCGACGGACTGCGCTTGTTCGAGGACATCATCGACTACGATTCGACCCGCCAGTCGGAGTCGATTGGCCGCGCGCCGAATAAGACCGGCAGTTTCCTGCCGATGCAATCCCAGACGTTCGGCACGCCGCTGACGCCCACGACTGTCGGGGCAAATTCGAGCCATGCGCTTTCGCCGATCGTGATTACCGAGATCGTGTACAGCCGCTGGACGCCGAATCCGGACCTCAGCTACATCGAACTGCACAATCGCTCCGGCGCGTCGGTTCTTCTTGGTGGTGCCGGAGTCAACGATCGCTGGAAGATCGACGGCATCGGTTACTCGTTTCCGCCCAATACGACGGTGCCCGCGAATACGACTTTCCTGGTGGTGCCCTTCAATCCGGTCACAGAGGCCGCCAAAGCAAACGCCTTCCGCTCCGCGTACGGCATTTCCGCCGCCGTACAGATGTTCGGCCCATTTCCGACGCCCCCGTCGACGGCCAGTCTCAGTACCAACGGCGAGCGCCTTCGCCTGACGCAGTTTTACGCCGACCCCGGACCGCCAGTGGAAACGCGCGACGTCCTGGTCGATTCCGTCAACTTCGACGACGATTCGCCGTGGCCCGAGGGACCGGCTGGCGGCATCGCGGGCGTCAACTACGCGCTTACGCGCGTCGCGCTCAACAGCGTTGGCGATTCGCCGCACTCTTGGCGTTCCGCGGCCCCGACGCCCGGATCGGTGAGTTCGTTGCCGTCGACGACGTCCCCATTGGCCGGACTCGCGATTAGCGAGTTGTCGTACAATCCGCTCCCGAACGAATTCGACGGCAGCACTCCCGTCCCCAACAACCATCTTGAATTCATCGAGATTCTCAATACGACCGGTTCCACGCTCAATTTGTCGAACGCCGGCGTCCGGCAGGCCGTCGAGTACACGTTCTTGACCGGTACGACGATCGCTCCCGGCGAACGGGTATTGGTCGTTTCGATCAATCCGGCTATCGACGACGTCGCGGGGCATCGCACCAAGTTTCTCAATTACTACGGATTGGCGCTTGGCGATGTGCAGATGTTCGGGCCGTGGGTCGGCAGCCTCAACAATGGCGGTGAGTCCGTCGCGCTCGTCGACAACGTGCAAAACACGTTCCTCGAATTCACGTACAACGATCGCGGTGGCTGGCCAGACCGCGCCGCCGGCAAAGGCTCATCGCTGGAGTTGATCAATCCCGCGGCGATTCCCGTCGGTGTCGAGGCCGCGGCGGCTTATTTGAACGTGCCCACGAATTGGCGTGCCAGTACCGAGTTGAAAGGTTCGGCAGGTACGGCGGGGATCGGTCCCATCGCTCCGGCGATCGTCATCAACGAAGTGAATTCGCACACGGACCTGCCCAGCACGGACGCCATCGAATTGCTTAACGTGTCGGGCGCACCAGTCGACCTCAGCAGTTGGATTCTCACGGACGATACGACGAAAGACCCACTGACGACGTGGTACTTCCTGCCATCCGTCACGCTCAACCCGGGCGAATACGTAACGTTCGACGCCAGCCCCGCCGGTTTCAACACGTTGTTCAACCTCAACGCCGCCGAGGGCGAACAGGTGTATCTCATCGCGTTCGATGCCGGCAGTGGTGACGCGTATTTTGCCGACGTCGTCGAGTTCCCGGCGACTTTCAGCGACGTTTCGCTCGGGCGTTGGCCCAATGGAACGGGCGAAATGTTCCCGATGAGTTCGCGGACGCTCAGCCAATTCGATACGTTTCCAATTCCAGGAAACGTGTACACGGACGGCGCGAACAGTGGACCGAGGTTCGATCAGGTCGTGATTTCCGAGGTAATGTACAACCCGCTGGGTCCGAATCCCAATGATTTCGAGTACATCGAACTGCAGAACCGGTTTGCGTCGCCGGCTTTGCTCGGTCCGAGGGAGAATACGACGCCGTGTGCCCCGGGGCGGGCCACCTGTTGGGTCGAGAACCAGCCGGAGGGATGGCGTATCCGCGGTTCCGTCGACTTCGACTTCACGTCGGCGCATACGATTCCGGCCCTCGGCACGATGGTGATGGTCAGCTTCGACCCCGTCGCATTTCCCGCCAAAGCCACGGCCTTTCGTTCGCGGTACAGCATCGGCGCCGGCGTCCAACTCGTTGGTCCCTTTAACCTCAATCGCACGATTCCCGACGACAGCGGCATAATCCGCTTGGAGAAACCGGACTTCTCGCCGACGACCGTTGCCGAGGGTAAGGAATTCACGCCGAACGTGCTCGTCGACCGTGTGACTTACTTTGACTCCGCTCCCTGGCCGACGTCGCCAGACGGAACGGGGCAATCGCTCACCCGCGTCGGTTCGTCCGCCTACGGCGATCTCGCCGCGAGTTGGAACGGCTCGAATCCATCGCCCGGCTCGATCACCCAACCTGCCGCGGCACCGCGGGTGACGGACGTCATCGTCTCCGGAACGACTTGGAACGCCGCGTTCAAGAGCGCCGTTACGAGTCCCGGTTCGCCGGTGCAGGGCTACACGGCCCTCAAGGGGTCGCAACAAGCGACCGCCGTCCCATGGGGAGGCGTCAACCAAATCAGCATCACGTTCGACCGAGCCGTGGCGATTTCGTCGAACGCCCTGCAGGTTCGCGGCATCAACACGACGAATTACTCGGTCTCGCCGACGCCGTCTAATCCCGCAGGTTTCACGTACACCTGGACCGTCAACACGCCGATCAACGGCGATCGTTTGATTCTTGAATTAGACGACGCCAAGGTGAACGCCGCTGGCGCTATGCTCGACGGCGAGTGGACCGATAACGTCTCGACCGGCAGTTCCGGGAACGGCTCGGCCGGCGGCGACTTCCGCTTCCGCATGAACGTTCTGCCCGGCGATGCCGACGGCAACGGCACCGTCAACAACGACGACTTCGTCAGCGTTCGTGCCGTCATGTTCTCGTCGCCGGGCGTCGGTCCCTACGACGTTCGCCGCGATCTGGATACGTCCGGCAAGATCGCGGTTGGCGACTGGATCGTGGCCCGCAACAAGACCGGCCAGTCGCTCCCGGCGGGCACGCCGAACAGCCCGGCCGCCGCGCCCGAAGCCGCTGCCGCGATCGTCGCACAATCGGATCGAACCGTCCGCCGCATCGCCGCCGCTCCGCTGCGGGCCATTGCTCGCACCGCCGCGGTCGACCGAGTCCTTTCCGCCGGGTCGCTCTCGGAGGGGACTGTCCGTTCGGGCGTTGATGGCAATTTCGACGGACAATCGCCGCTCTCGGCACTGCGGGCGCGCCGCGCTGTCAGGGCCTCGTCGGCCGTGACGCAACCAGACGCGTTGCGAAGGGTTTGATTGCTTTACGCTTGTCGAAGGGGTTAAGCCGAGAGCCTCCTCCTCGAAATGCGGGGCAATCGATCCGTCCCAACACCGGCGTAGCTCCACCTGTAAGATCGCGGCGAGTAGGCAATCTGGGTACTCAGGTTTGCAGTGGAGTCCAACGTCGATTATCCTGGATATTTGAGAGTTTTCCGTTAGTTCTGGTGCACTTTCGCAAGGACGCGGTGAGCCGCCGCGATGCATCTTCGTTGTCCC
>JAJDEG010000506.1 GCA_029259895.1 Planctomycetota bacterium | reverse complement strand
CGCCTGATCGACAGCATCCTCGCCGATCAGTGGCGGATGTTCGCGCTGGCCAGCGGCGGAATCGCGCTGGCGATCGCCGTGGCGTTTCGCAGCTTGCGGATGGCCGCCGCGGCGATGGCGGCGAATTTGATGCCGGTCGTTGTGGCGCTGGGCATTTGGGGTTGGCTGGACTTGAAAGTCAACCTGGGGACGGCGATGATCGCGGCCGTGTCGATGGGCTTGTCGGTCGATTCGTCGATTCATTATCTTTCGGAGTTTCGCCGCCGCCTTCGCTCTGGGGATAGCGTGTCGGCGTCGCTTCGCGCTGCCCATCAGGGAGCCGGCCGGGCGATGACGTTCGCCACGCTGGCGCTCGTCGTCGGTTTCGCCGCGCTGTTGCCGAGCGAGTTCGTGCCGACAGTTTATTTTGGCTCGCTCGTGGCGCTGGCGCTCGTGGGCGGGCTGTTCGGCAATTTGTTCTTGTTGCCGCTGTTGTTGCGGTGGTTGTTTCGCGAGAGAGGAGCGTGAATTCGGCGCGATGACGCCGCGATGATGTCGCCGGGGAAACGTTTCAGGCGCCGGCTGCTATGGAAACTTTGGGCCGGGTATACTGTTCGGCAAACCCGCCGCAGTCGAATTGCCCGATTGCAAACGATCGACCCCCATCGCTCACTCCGGATTCGTCATGCAGAACTCTGACGCCGACTCACGCGCCGCGCTGCGTTGGATGGTTTATCTCGTGCTGATCGCCGTGGCCGTCGGACAGATGACCGGCGGCATTTTCGCGGTCAATTCGACCGAGTTCGTCAAGCTAGAAGACTCAAAGGTCAAAGCCGAGAAGGCCAAGACAGAAAAGATTCTTCGCGCCCAGGGAATCGACGGCGAGGAATTGGCCGAAAAGCTTGCCAAGCGCGAAGCCGAAGTGCGCGGCAAGCTCCATCTCCAGTACCAGCGTCCCTTCCTAAGCGCCAACGACCGTAGCCGCTGGGACACGATCCGGTCGCTCGTCGAGCAGGGGACGTATGCGATTGACGACATCCAGTCGCAGCCGGGCTGGGATACGATCGATATGGTCAAGCATCGCGATCGCGACGGCCAGTGGCATCTGTATTCGAGCAAGCCGCCGCTGCTGGCGACGATCTACGCCGTTCCGTATTGGGTGATTCATCGCACGACCGGCTACACGCTCGGCGAGCATCCTTACGAGATCGGCCGCGGGTTGTTGGTGTTGTTCAATGTGATCCCGCTGATGTTCTACCTCGTGTTGCTGGCCCGCCTGGTCGAGCAGTATGGGCGAACGGACTGGGGCCGCGTACTGGCGATGGCCGCCGCGACGCTGGGGACGTTTATCAATACGTTCGCCGTCGTGCTGAACAATCACATTCCGGCGGCGATTTGCGTGGTCGTGACGTTTTATGCGGCGCTGCGGATTTGGTACGACGGAAAGCGCGAGGCGAAGTATTTCGCCGTGGCCGGATTCTTCGGCGCGATGTGCGTGGTGAACGAGTTGCCGGCCATGGCGTTTTTTGCCGCCGTGGCCGTGGCGATGGTTTGGAAGTCGCCGCGGCAAACGTTGATCGCGTTCGCGCCGGCGGTGATGATCGTGGCGGCGGCGTATTTTGGGACGAACTACGTCGCCCACAATAGTTGGCGACCGCCGTACGCGCACCGGAGCAAGACCGATCCCCAGGACGATTGGTATCGCTACACCTACGACCGCGGCGCGCGGAAGAATTTGACGAGTTACTGGAACGATCCCAAGGGAATCGACAAGGGCGAACCGTCCCGGCGAGTCTATGCATTGAACGTGCTGATTGGCCAGCACGGCATTTTTTCGCTCACGCCGGTGTGGCTGCTGTCGTTTGCCGGCATGGCAATGTGGGCGGTCCCGCGGAGAAGTCCGCATCGTGGACTGGTCGCAACACCTGGCGGCCAAGTGGTCGCCGACGAATTGATCGATCGGCGGGCGATCGCGCTGCTGGTCGGCAGCGTGTCGGTGGTGTGCATCGCGTTCTTTTTGATGCGGCCGCTGGAAGACCGCAACTACGGCGGCATGACGAGCGCGTTTCGCTGGGTGTTCTGGCTCGCGCCGCTATGGATCGTCACGATGCTGCCGGCGGCGGACGCAACCGCCCGGTCGCGCGGTTGGCGGATCGCGGCGGCCGTGTTGCTGGCGCTGTCGGCACTGTCGGCTTCGTATCCGAGCAATCCGTGGTCGCATCCTTGGATTCGCATTTTTTCGATGCACATGGGCTGGAGCGAGTTGCCGCAGTAGGGCGTGCCGATCGACGCCAATTCGATCGGCACGGTCGCAGCGGTGGTCGAGTTCGACCCGCCGAGCGGCTATCTCGCGATGGCGGGAAGAGCGTTGGGCCGGTCGACTATTTGGAGCCGCAACCCTAAAATGAAGGCAAGACTGTAAAAATAACAATTGTGTTTTTCGCGGGAATCGCGGATATGGATGGACCAATTTGGCGGATGGTGCGTGGCGTGGGACCGCTCGTCGCCGTGGCCGTTCATGCTGGCCACGCGGTCCGGGACGAGTTGGCCGACCATTTTTCGCTGGATGAACCGGGGCGTTTGCGCGAAGAGGATCCCTTTACGGACATCTGGACGGAGATCGCGCCGACGCGCGTCGTTGACCGGCGATCGCGGTTCGAGGTCGATCTCAACCGGCCGCGGGAGAATGCCGTCTATCGACGCCCGGCGGACGCTTGGGGGCTGAACGTCTGGAAAGGCGAACTGCCAGAGGCGGCATTCGCCAAGTCGCTGGCGAACTACGATGCGTTCTACGCCCAGATGCACGCTTTGCTCAAGGAAGTCGAGCGAGAGCACGGCCGCTTCTTTGTTTTCGACCTGCACAACTACAATCACCGACGCAACCGCCCGGACGGCCCGCCCGCCGATGAGGCAGAGAATCCGCAGGTCAACATCGGGACGGGCACGATGGATCGGACGCGTTGGGCGGCTATCGTGGACCGATTCATTGCCGACTTGCGCGGGCATGACTTTGCGGGTGGCCGGCTGGACGTGCGCGAAAACGTCCGCGCCATTGGAGAAGCCTTAAGTAGCACGACGCGCGGCGTGTTGGAGCAGTTGCAAAACGTATGAAGAAAGGAAATGCGACCCGACCGCCGGCAATTACGGACCGCCTAATCCGCGCGGTCTGCGAGCGACTCGAACAGAATAAGCGCGTCCGGCGCGCAATGCCGACTTGGGGCCGCATTCACATCGACCGGCAATTGCCGTTTCTTTGCGTATATCGTCGGCCAGTGCGCGGCAGCGATGCCGGTGCCGAGCGGCTCGTGACCAGCGAGGCCGCGTATCTGACCGCTGCGGGAACCGGCAGCCTGCAAGAGGGCCTGACGAAGTTGGTGCGCTCAATCGCCGAGTCGATGGTCGCGCAGTACGGCGCATTCCTGCTCCTCGAAGTGTGGTCGGGCGACGCGAGCGACAGCGATTCCGAGAATGCCGACGATACTCATACGCCGCGCTTTCGGATCGTCGCTCCCAAAGACAAGAACGTCGGGGCGCTCGTCAATACGTTCGATGAGGCGCTGTCGCGCATCGCGGTGAGCAAACGCACGGCCGAGGCGATCATTCGCCGAACGCAGCGTTGCTGCCCGAAGAATTACGCGCCGATCTTGCCGGAGGACGTGGCGCGGAAATTGGGCTGCCGGACGCTGGGGTTGGAGGTTCGCCCAGTGTACCGGGGAGAGAGCGGCGAGGTCTTTCCGGCGGTACTCCGCGAACTGCGACACGGATTGAGCCAAGCCCTGGGGCAGACGTTCTACAAGTTTGCGCGGACGCAGACGACGCATCGGCCCGGGCACTACCGTGTGTTGGGGCGGCGGGCGGTGGTCAAGGCCGTGTGGGAGGTGGATCGACAACTGGCGGAAGTGTCGGACAGCTTCGATTTTCTGCTTCAGGTAACGCCGACGAACTCCGAGGAAGCTCGCCGCGAATTCCAAAAGAACCGGTGTGAAGTGCCGCCGGTGTTTCAGTACCGGCCGTTTCCCGCCGACCCGGTCGTGCTCAAACGTCGGCTCTTCGGCGCTCCGGTCGAGCGAGTCGAAGACCCGGCGTTGTCGCTGCTGTTGCGGCAGAAGCAGGATGAACTCGATCGCCAGATCACGATGCTCAGCGACGTCAACACGCGGCGTTTCGCCTACGGCAGTTTGCAGCTTTTCGGCGGTGTGGAGGACGATCTCAAACGGTTGGCCGATCAGTTGCTGTACCGGTTGCCGCCGCGGATGCGCGAGGAATCGAAGAGCGGGCACCTCAACGCCGAGGCTTTTGCCGAGCGGGCTAGAGAGGAAGTCGCGTATTACAAGAGTCGCTGTCCGCAGTTCGACGCCGGCGTGCAGGTGCGCGACGACATTGCCAGCGGTCTGATGGTTTCGCGCGGCTCGCTGCTGATTGGCAAGCACACGCGGATTCCCGCGTCGCGCGTCGAGCCGCTGTTGCAACACGAAGTCGGAACGCACGTCTTGACCTACTTCAACGGGCGTGCCCAGCCGTTTCGACAGCTCTATTCCGGATTGGCCGGTTACGAGGCCTTTCAAGAAGGCCTCGCAGTGTTGTCCGAATATCTGGTGGGCGGCCTGAGCCGGCCGCGATTGCGGCTGTTGGCGGCGCGCGTGCTGGCGACGCGGCACATGACCGACGGCGCGACTTTCGTCGACACGTACCGGGAGCTACACGGCTTGTACGGTTTCGACCCCCGCACGGCGTTCACCGTGGCCATGCGAATTTACCGTGGCGGCGGGCTAACCAAAGACGCCGTATACTTGCGCGGGCTTTGTCAGATGCTGGAATACTTCGCAAACAAGGGCGATATCGGGCCGCTGCTGGTGGGCAAGATCGCCGCCGACCACGTGCCGATCGTCCGCGAGTTGCAGTGGCGCAAGGTACTGTGCGATCCGCCGCTGCGACCACGTTATATGGAATCGCCCGACGCGTTGTCGAGGCTGGAAGACGTCCGCAAGGGCATGACCGCGATAGACCTTATCGATGGGAGATCCCGGTGAATATCGGTTTTGTGGTCAACGACATCTAGACGGAAGAATCCCGCTATACGACCAGTCGTATGGGCGTCGCTGCCGTTAACATGGGCCACAAAGTTTGGACGATTGGCGTCGGCGATTTGGCGTACGATCCGGACGATTCCATCTCGGCGCGTGCCCGCTCCGTTCCGAAGAAAAAGTATTCCACCTCCGAAGGCGACACGCGATTGTTCCTGATGAACGGTCAGCCCTTGCGGGACAAAGGAAAGTACGCGGCATTCCGACGGGTCCGCAGCGGCGGAGACATGCGGTCGAACATTCACGCCGGCGGCAAACTCCGCGAGGCGAAGATCGACGACACCGCCATACGGATTGCCGAGATCGTGCGGCCCAAGCTCGTGCAAGACGGCATGTTCCTCGTCGGTTTGGACATCGTGGGCGACAAGCTGATGGAGATCAACGTGTTCAGCCCCGGCGGCTTGGGAATTGCCCAAACTTTTACCGGCGTGAACTTCACGAACGTCGTCATCGACGCCCTGGAACGCAAGGTGCAGTACATGTCATACTATCGCCGGAACTTCGACAACGTCGAAATGGCGACGCTCTGAGCGAGTCGGTCGGGCGCAGCGAAAGTGAAGAGTGGCACGAGGAGAACGTGGCGGACCAACCGGATTTCGCCAGCGGCGAATTAAGAATGCGATTTTCCGGCCTGCCCCCAGTTATTCTCGTTGAATTGCTGCGATCCGCCTTTGGGAATTGTCAACGTTTGCCACTGCTCGCCGGCCTGAACGCGGGCGATTTGGACGATTTGTCCAACGTGGTAGCAAGTGTGTCCCAGCGACCGCTGCAAGGCAAGCGGCACGCTGTGCGGTTGGCCGCGGATGAGGACCGTCTTGCCGAGATCGTGGGACGTAAGGCTGGCTAGCGTCGTAAACAATTGCGCCCAGCCGCGTTCCCAATGCTCCAACATCTCCGTCCGCGAGCCGAACGTGTCGACGAATTCGCCATCGCGGTCGCGGTCGGGCTTTTCGCCGTCGGTGGTGAGAAAATCAGTCCATCGCGATAGCAAATTGCCGGCGACGTGCTTCACGATCACCGCGATCGAGTTCGTATGCTCGTCGAGCGCGTCGCGAAGGCGCTCGTCCGGCACTTGGGCGATCGCCCGATCGGCAAGCTGCTTGTTGGCCTCGAATGCGTTGACGGCGGCGGCGATGAATTCGGCGGAAATGTCCATGCGGCGTCCCAACTAGGTTATCGGGCGGCCACGCCAATAGGACAGCGCCGTTCTGGCATGCCCATGTCCGGCAACGGCACAGTCGGAACGTCGACGAAAAGCACATTGGCGACAAAACATTGCCGCGAACGTGCGGATCGCTCGATACAACGGCCGGCAAACTCGCAGCGCGCGTCGGTGCGGCTGCGGTTGCCGGCTGCGTTTCTACGGCGTTTCGTACGGTGCGACTTACGGTGCGACTTCGCCGCCGAACCCGGCATCTTTGAGGGCGGCGGACATCGCGGCGGGATCGGATTTGCCTTTGTCGACGGTGACGATCGCTTGCTGCTCGGCGAACTTGATCTCAACTTGCCGTACACCCGGTACGGACGAAAGTGCCTTTTGCACTCCCGGTGGTCAGCCCTTCGGTCACGTCATGCCGGTGACGGCCACGGTGACCTGTTCGGTGGTGGCCGGGTCGATTTTGGCCGGGTCCGCGGCGGCGTCTTTCTTTGCGTCTTTCGCGGCGTTCTCGTCGGACTTTCCGCAGCCGATCGGGGCGACGGCGGCGACGAGCAGCGCGAGGGCCGCGAGTTTCCAGTAGAGCGGGTTTCGTGCGGTCATGAAGATGCTTCCTTTTGGTACGAACGAACGACAATCGCGCTTCGGCGCGTTGATTCGTGTGTTTTCTTGGCGAGGCATGGCGGGCGGCCCATTATCGCTTGTTACGGGGCGGCTAGGTCAAGCCCGGAATCGGACGCAGAAATCGCGTCCGAATCGCAAGCGAGCCGCGACGGTCGAACCGCGATGGTTTTTCCTCGCTGCTGCTCGCTTAGGGATTTCCGTGCCCTATTGTTGTCGCGGCGGCGATCGAGTTCTGTGAGCGGGCGAACATTGCGGCCGGAATGTTGGTTGAAATCCCGCCAGCGATTGTAGAAGGAGCGTCGGCGGGCCGGTGCTGCGTCGCCGGGAGGCGACGACGCGACTGCTGTACCGCGACGGCTGTACAATGACGTGGAGTGGCGTCAATCTGTAGGGCTAGTTCTTCGGGTCAATCGCCTTCGACTAACGAGGAAGTGACGTAATGGCACGGCCGGTGTTCCATTGGCTCAGTAGGTGGTAACCATGGCTGAGGGTGAGCCGACCCATGTGGCCGCAGAGCGCTCGGCGGCGGCAGCCGCGGCACTTTGCGATACGGCGATACCGCTGTTGCGGAAGGCGACCGATTCGCTCGGTTGGCGGCACGCGTTTCGAGAAGAGAGTCGCGACGGCAAGGTCGTCTGCTATTTCGCGAGGGCGTTACACAAATACGACGGCAGCCTGGCGATGCTGATGATCCGCGTGACCGGCGGGAGCGAGCCGAGTCTCGATCTGCGCGTGACGTGCGAGCTTGCCGACGTGGACGTGTTCAATGCCGAACGGATCGTTCGCATCGACGACGTGGCTGAGCTAGAGGTTCAGCAGTGGCTGGATAAGCAACTCGAAGGCTGCCTGGCGGCATTGCTGGGCCGAGTTCGCGCACGCTGAGCAGGGATGTGGCGGCAGAATGTTCGCGATGGGGCTCGCGATTGGCATGGGCGGCCTGCGATTCAACGCGCGCACGGACGCCGTGCGTCAGGGCCTAGAACTCCAATTCCATTTCATCCGTGCCCAACTCCGTGGCCGGAAAGATGGTCCGCATCGCCGACAAGCCCACGGGGTCGTCGCCTTCTTCCAGCGGATTGAAGTGCAACAGCACCAATCGGCCGACGTCGGCCGCTTTGGCCACGCGCGCCACCGACGTCGCCGAGCTGTGGCCGGTTTTTAGCGCGAAGGCTTCTTGGCCGTCGCGAAAGTTACACTCGTGGAGCAATACGTCCACGCCGCGGACGAGCTCGACGTAGTCGGCCTGCGCGTCGGCCGTCGTGTCGGTCACGTAGGCCAGGCTTCGTGCGGGCCAATCCAGCCGGAAACCGGTCGAACCGCCAGGGTGTTGCAGCGGAAACCACGTCACGCGTCCGCCGCCGGCGATGGGAACTCCGCGGTCCGCTGTAGCGGCTTTGCCGGCGGGCTGGGCCATCGCATCCACGGCGAGGGGCCGAAATTCGCAGGGCAACTGCACGGGAAACAACGGCGCGCTGAGCAGATGGTTCTCAATCGCCGATAGCGTGCTCTGCTGTGCGTGGACCGTGACGCGGCGCAGCGGTCGTTGATACAGCACGTCGAGCAGATAGGTCAGACCGATGACGTGGTCGAGATGCGCGTGCGAGATGAAGAAATCCAGTTCGTCGGTCGCCAGATGATCTCGCGCGCGGAACATCGACGTGCCGGCGTCGAGGACGATGCC
>JAJDEG010000505.1 GCA_029259895.1 Planctomycetota bacterium | reverse complement strand
TCGGCGTAGTTGCTGTTGCGCTCGTCGAGCAAATGGCCGAGTTCGTGGACCAGGATGTTATGCAGAAAGAAGTCCTTGATCGCTCGTTCGGTCCATTCCAACCGCCAGCGGCCCTGCGAGTCCTCGAACCAGCGGCCACCGTACAGGAGGCATTCCTGATACACCTGCGGCTTCGGCGGACGATGAAAGTTCTCGACCAGACTCTCTTCGATCGGATACAGGTACAGCGACGTGCCCCACTGCATGCCGTAGCACGGACAGTACAGCTTCTTCCGCGTCATTTGGCTCAGTTGAACCACTTCCAGCGGAGCAACGAATCGCGCGGGCATTTCCGAGAGCCGCTCGCGAATTTCCTCGGTTGTCAGCACGTGCCGAAACCCAACGCCCGGCTGCCGGACCACGAAACGATATCCGTCGCGCTCGGTTTCGCCCGGCTCGTGCCAATCCTCAGGCGGCGAATACGGCAGCTTTGCATTCCGCTGCCCCTTCTTGGAGCGGCGGCTATGCTTGATCGCCCTCAGCGCCGATTGCGGCGAGCTAGACTTGCGGAGTTGCTTCGTGCCGGCGAGGGGGAAGCGGTGAGACTGAACGTGACGCGCGCGCATGGATGTAAACCCTTGTCGTAAACCCTCGTCGTAAACCGTCGTCGTGGATCGACCGGTATCGCCGATCTCGCACCCTGAGGGTTCGAGCCGGCGCTTCCAACCAACGCCTGACGCATCCTTCGCCAGGGCCGCTCCTTCGACGCGGCGAGCCGATCGGGTCTCGCTAGAACGCCCGCCACCGCCCCCAAGCAGCGCGCAACTACGCACAGCGCTCGTCGAGCGATTCGCAAATCGTGACTTTCCGCGCTGGGCGTCGCCGGCGATGAAGACGGGAGAAGGCCACTGGCCCTCGACATCGCCAAATAGGTACTCGTTCGCGCCGCCCGATAACGCGCCGGCAGCGGGTCTTGCCGGCAAATCACGGTCTGCTTTCAGCGGGCGACTCCAGCCGAGCAAGTCCCAGCCCAAAGCCGCCATATCTATGCTAGACAAGCGCCCCTATAGAAAACAAGTGTACAACGTAAGTTGTTGTGCAGTAACGGCTTGCGCAGGCGATAGCGCCGCCGATCTGCCCGCCCGGCGGGACCGCCCACGACGCGTCTCGGCAATCGTTCGTGCCCTCCGAAAGCATCCGTATCGCGAGTCCGACGCGGCGAAGCATGGAACGCAAGCGACCGCCGAGCTCATCGTGCAATCAGGCTGCTCGTTTCAACGCGCTCGCGCCGTCACGCTCCACAGCCCGCGACCGATAAAAGAATGTCGCCAGCACGAACTCCGCCGCCATCATGCCGGCCAGCACTAGCATGATCCACGGAAACAATTTCACGCCCACGCGACCGCGGCTCACGTCGCGGTTGATCTCCTCGCGACTGCGGGCGATCTCCAGATTCTCGATTCCAATCGCCTCACGCAGCGCCGCCGCGTCGATCCGCGTTAGATTGCTCTCCGCCGCCGGTGCATTCGCCGAAAAGCCGCGCTGCCACCGTTCCAGCGTTCCGCCCGCCCGAGCCAAATAGCTCCCCGGCCAATCGGTGCCCCGGAAGAATAACCGCTGCTGCTTGGCGTCTGGCTCGAGCGTCAAGTCGTCGCCGCGTGGCGTCGTTACGACCACGCTGCCGTATCGCGGCGGAACTTCAAGCACCGCCGTCTCGCCCGTCGCGTAGTTGAATCGCTGCGAGCCGCTCCCCGTCAAATGCGCCATCATCCCGTCGACGAGCGCCAAAAACGGCCACGGCGGATCGGCCGTCGGCAGCAGATTCCAATACCCCAAAATCGACGCCGGGTCGGAAAGCGGCGTCGTCATCCAAACGACCCGTCCCTGACCGAGCGACTGATCGAGAATGGCCGGCGCTCGGTCGCTGAACCGCGCGACGACGCGGATGCCGCGCGGCAGTTCGCCCAATTCCCAGTATTTGTAGACAGGGTACGCGCTCCACGGCACATCGTAATCGGCCAAACGCGACAGAATCGCATCGCTCTTGTTGTCCGTGACGAGTTGGAACGGCGGCGACGTGCTCGTTTGGATCCGCACCAACGGGGCAGGCAAGAATTCGCCCGCCGCTTCGTTGATTGCTTTGACCGGCACGCGAATATTCCCACCTGCATTGCTGCCCAGGAACACACCCACGCCGCCGCCCAACTTGGCGTAGTCCGAAAGTAGCGCCCACAGCTTCGTCGTGCCCGGCGTCGGATCGAGTACGCACACCGCGGAATAAGCCTGCAAATCCTCCAGCCGCGTCGCCGTCAACTCATTCAAATCGACCACGTCGCACGTGTATTGCCGTCCCGCCGCTTCGCCGCTTGGCGAAATCGCCTCGGCCATGAACACCACGTAGTTCTCGACCGGCTTCGGCGAAGCCACCAGCACCCGCTTCGCCGGCGCGACCGTCACGGTGAAGTACCGCCGGTCGTCCGCCGCTAGCCCGTCTCCGCCGATTAGTTGCAGATAACCTTGCGTCGTTCCTTCAGCGAATCCGCTCACAGACAGTTCGACTTGCTGCGCGCCGTCGGTCGTGACGGACACAGTGCGGCGCTGGCGGATACGGGTTGGCCGTTCGTTCGGTCGCTCGGCAATCGCGTCGTTCGCACCGGTGATGAACTCGTGCAGCTCGACCGCCCGCTCGCCGCCCGTGCCGATTGCCGACACGTCCGTCCGCAGCACGAGCGACCCGCCCACGGGCATCGAATCCGCAAGCCGGCCCAAATCGCCTAGCGTGAAATTCATCGGCTTTTCGACGCCGACGTCGACGAGATAGAGCCGCACGTCGGCCCCCTCGCGCAACACGTCGGCCAGCCGCCTCGTCTCGTCGATCGACCACGCCACCGCCGCCAGGTCCGTGAACACGTACACTTCGCGCTGCTCCAACTCACTTTCCCGCACGCGAATCACGGCCTCGGCAACCACCTGCGGCAACGCCAGACCGGCCGCTGTCGCCCCGAGCGATTCGATCTTCTTCTGTGCCGCGCCGCGATCGATGGCGAACGCCGAACTGTCGCTGCGCGAATTGAGCACGGCGATCTCGCTCTCGCTCGGCAGTTCCCCCACCAACCACAACGCCATTTCGCGCGCCGCCTCTAGCCGCTCCTTGTCTTCGTGCCGATACGTCAGCCGCGGCGACGTGTCGAACACCAGCGCCGCCGCCACAGGCGATTCGACTCCGCCGGAAACGTTCGACGATTGCCGCTCGCCGACCCAAGAAACGGCCAACGCCGCTCCGCTGGCCACCAAAATTCCAGCCACGATCGACGCCGCCACAAACACCCACCGCCGCGATTGCAGCCAATACGCCGCGGCCACGCCCAACAACGCCGCGATCGCCAATCCGCCGACAACGGCCGAAGCCACGAACCGATCGACCAATTCCGGCGGAACGCTCGGCCGCGCCACCGCCAGCACCAACAGCAAAATCGCCAGACACCGCGCCGTGAGCAACAACAAATGCCGAAACCGCAGCCGCCGCCGATTCGACTGCTGCCGCTGCTTGATGAACCGCACCGCCGGAAACACAATCCGCTTAGGCTGTTGCCGCATCAACAGATGCAGCAAGATCGGCACGCTAATCAGCGCGGCACCGGCAAGCAGGATGGCGTTGGCGAAAGACATTGCGGTGAATGCTCAATTATCAAAGACCAATGCTCAATCAATTCCCTATTTCGAATTCCCAAGCGTATCCCGGCATTCTCATTCGAACATTCGGACTTGCTCATTGATTGAGCATTGCGACTTGGTCATTGAGCATTCCACGCTCATCCTCTCGCCCGCCGCATCACCAAGTATTCCACCAGCGCCCGGTCGAACTGCATGCTCGTGTCCAGCGGAACGTAGTCGATGCCGCTCTGAAAGCACTCGCGGCGATACGTCTCGCGAAAGTCATTCATCTCGGCGAGATAGTCGTCGCGAATCCCCGTCGCGTCGACCGGTGCCAGCGCCTCTTGCGTTTCAGGGTCTTCAAACTCCGCCACGCCC
>JAJDEG010000504.1 GCA_029259895.1 Planctomycetota bacterium | reverse complement strand
AGTTTCTCGGCCAAGCCGATCGTCTTGGCCCACGCCATGAACGCCAACTCGATCCGCCGGTTGGCATCAGCGTCCTCGGTGAGCATTTGCAAACGGGGCCCCGTGCCGACCACGTCGTTGGCCAGGGTGAGCACGATCCCGCGAGCATAGGAGTTGTTGGCGACCTCGTAGCGAGACCGGTTCCGCAACTGGCGGCGGACTTCAGGACTGTTGGCAGCGTTCGCCGACAGCCCGTCGGCATTCGCCCAGTGCCGGCGGTTCTCGTCGTTCGTGACGGCGGCGTCGTAGCGGGCGCGAACAACCCGCAAGCCGTGCGTCGGCGGCGCGGCCAGCGGCTTGGAGCGACGGAACGAATTGGCGATCCACCTGAGCACTACGTCGTCCCCGGCGGCACGAACTTGTTGAGCACGAGGCCACGCGACTTGGATTTGGCGGCGTCCTTCGACGCGAGATAACGGTCGGCGGCGATTTGGTCGGGCAGCTTGTGCTGCTCGACCGAACCGGTGTCGCCCGACGCCTTCGCCGGCCCCTGAGCGTTGTCGCGGATCGTGTCGTCGAGTTCGGCCATTGCGTTTGTTCCCACAGCGACAACCAACCGGGCGAGCCAACGAAAAAAGGCCACGCGGGGATGCGGCCCCGCATGGCCTTTGGCGCTGGCTGGATTCACCGGCGATAGCTAGTCACCGACGTCGCCCGATCAAGTTGTCTTAACCTATTTATACTGACGGAGGAGCCGATGGGAATGAGAAAACTGCTGCGGCGACTATTCTGTTCCACATATAAACCTGCGTTCGCCGAAACACCCCGCCATCACGAGTGGACGTGTCGGTTGGACCTTGCAAGCGAGAACGCCGGCATGGCGGGCACTCGAGGACGTAGCGAAGCACACCGCCAATGATCCGCGAGAAGAAAGCATCTCGGCTTCAGCGAAAGTCAAGCTATCGAGGCTCGCCGAGATCGTCGCCACGCAACACCAGTACCGACAAAGCCAAGAAGCGACCAGATGATGAGGGAGGCGGGTTCGGGGACGGTGGCTGATGCGACGACTGTGAATATTTGCTCTCCACCCTCAAAGCCGTGAAATCCTAGGCCGGCAGTAGCCAATGAGGTTGCATCGGCGAGTGGCATTTCGAGATTTATGTGGATTTCGTGGAACACAAGGAGACCATCAGGGAAGTCTCCCGAACGGAAGTACGTTTCGTATTCGGCTTGATCGAGGAACGAGGGATCGATGACGTTTGAAGGCGTCGTTTCGCCGGCAGCTAGCGTTCCATATACGATTGCCAAACCGTTTTCATCGGCTAAGAACATTTCCGTGGCGAGAACGTGAGATTCAACGAGTTCCTCACCGCCGGGCCAGTAGGTGTGAAACCACATCCGAAAGTCATTACCAACCCGTATGGCGTTGTTCCCGCTGACTCGAACAATCAACTCAATAGTTTGACCGTTGGCCGGAATTCCGTGCAACTCATCTGTCAGCAGGCTAGTGCCGATGGCAGAAAACGTGAGACCAAGGTCAGGGTCGATTTCCGTCTCGATTGCCGAACGACCGTCTGATGAGAGGCAAAGCACGAGAAGCAACGCATTCGTCAAGACTAGTGACCGACGCATTTGTACTCTCCGCATCACATTGAGATTGCCGCATAGAAGTAAATGAACGTCGATTGACATTCCCCCCGGTGGCCGCGGCCAATTGTTTTGAGCATAGTTGCCCCCACGACTGAAGGCAATCACGAGGGGGTCGAGCAGACGGCCGCCTTCGTCGTCGGGTTCGGTCATGCATTACTCGATTGGGTAGCTTATGTCTCATCCCCGCTACCTCGCCCCCAGCACGCTATCCGAACCCCTCGCGCCCCACGTCGCAACCCCTTACGCATGAGCGACTTACGCTGAAAGGGTCTCTTGAACGACCGTCGAAGGCTCTCCATGCTGGTCGAAACCTGGGATTCGGACCGCTTATCCGCCACCTCCGACGGCTCGCTCCCATGTTGTAACTCGTGATCCGCAGTGCCGACATTGCCGTCGTCGAACCACTTTGCTGCCGTGGGCCGGACGTGTATAGACGACCCGGAAGTGCTGGCATCCACAGTTCCGGCACCGCAGACCGCGATCGTCTGCGTTCGTTTTCGATCCATCCGTTTTCATGCCCGTTTTCTCCGCTGTAGCTCCGCGAAGCTGACACGTTCGCGTTTGGCCGGCGCGACGCTGCCGCCGGTGCCAGCCAACGTTGAACCCTGAATCGAGGCGGCAACGGCGCTGCCCACTAGGCAGTCCAACCAATGATTGTCGCTCCGTTCCGGACGCAGTTTCCATTCATCGACCGTCCGACCTCGGCCTTCGGTTTTGATTCGGTACTCAGCAGTAATATGCTCGGCGAGGAGTCGATGTTGGTCGGGGCCGTCGCCGAAGAGGGACAGGCAGCCGCGGTCGCCCATCGGCACGGCCAGCCGAGCGTGCGTGAAGGATTTCCAGAAGTTGGTGTCGTAGACGACATGCCGCACCGCGCGCTTGCCGTTGACGTTGGGCATCCGCCAGTTGTGGCCGATGCGGTCGCCGGGCTTGCGTTTGTATTCCGAGAACGGTTGACTCGAAGCGCCGACGAACCGGCCGTGGCTGGGGATCACGATTCCCGCGTGGGCCGATTGCCGGCAAAACTGGTAGACCACGTCGGTCGACGAGCCCCAGTTGGCGTCGATCAAGCAGCGTTCGATCCGCAGCATTGCGCCGTCATCGCGCCGCCACTCGCGTCCAAGAAACGTGGCGGTGAGCGATTCGAGGCCAGCGTAGATCGCCCCTTCTAGGCCGCTCGCCTTGGTTGCGATGGCAAGTGTCTGTCGGGCGTCGCGGAGCGTGAAGTAGGGCCGGTGTTGGTCGGGGAACGTGCCGTAATCGACGACGTACCCAGTGAAATCATCTTCCCATGCGGCGACGATGTAGAACAACAGCGACGCTTGCACGTCGACGAACATCGTCAGGTGATTGCACCCGATCGGTAGTTCGCCGCACTGCATCCGGTTCACCTTGCCGGCGATCTGATCGGCGGTTAGCTCATCGTCGGTGCCGGCGTCGACGGGCAACGGTTCGTTCTGGTACTCGGCGAAGAACGCCGCTTCGTCCTGAAGCCTGAGATTCATCGCGTGTTGGATCGCCGAGGCTTCGTCGTGATTGAAACGCTCCGGCCAAGCGATAATCGCACCCTCATCCATCGCAACACGGTCAGCGACGTAGAACTCGGTCGCCATATGGATGTCACCGTGGCCGCGGAGGCTTTCGGCCCGGAGCTCGCCGTACCGTTGCCACTTCTTTTCGTCGGTCGGAAACGAGTAAACCATCTTCGTTCGCTCGCCGTTCCACTCCGGATGTTTGTCGCGGCTAAGAATGTTGTCCGCCATGTCGCTGGGGCGGATCACCGTGCAGGGCATGATGCCGGAGATCTTCTTGCCAGGTCCGCCGAGGCCGAGCACCGCGCCGGCGAGGATGCCCTCGCGCGTGGCGCACTGGGAAAGGCTACGTGCCGATTCGTCCGTCTGAGGATCGTCGAGAATGACGAGCGTGGGACGCACGGTCTGTCCGTCGGCTCGCTTGTACTTCATGCCACGGATGCGCCCGGTGATGCCGGCGACCTTGATGATCGCACCGCTGGCCACACTGCCGGGCATCGTTGGCAGCACGATCTCGCGAGCCGTCCAACCGATGTGGGTACGCTCGCCTTTGAACAGTTGGCCGTTCGCTCGGTTGGCGATCCCGTCGAGGGCTTGGATTGGATACGCGACCTCGGGGAAGTCGTCGAGCAGATAGTCGCTGCCGTCGAGTTCCATCTTGATTGAGTCGAGCATGTCCATTGCGTGGCCTTCGTCGCTGCCGATCAGGCAGACGAAGTCGCGGTGCCCGTACAGCACAGCCCAGATGCAGGCGCATTCGCAGATCGTCGTCTTGCCAGACCCGCGGGGCATGGCCATCGCGAACAATCCGCCGTGGATAACCGCGCGTTCGATCTTGGCGATAACCTTCAAGTGATCGGGCGACCAGGGAAGGTGAAACGTGAGCGGGAAGTACGACTCGCAGAAGAAGCGAAAATCCGACGTGGCCTTCTCCTTCCGCGCCCGGTTTACGACTTCCGGCAGGTCGCCGATGTCGCGCCCGGCGATCGCCATCGCAATGTTGCGAGCGCGGGCGCGGTCCTTCAGACGCTCGTAGGGATCGCCGTCCGGTTCCGGCTTTGGCGCGTGGCGCTCGTGGACCATCCATGCGACATATCGCAGCAGATCGACGTGCCGAGCGTCGCCGATGCGCAGGCCGGCGCGCGTGCGGTGGCGGTGCAACTGCCGCTCGTTGATCACCTCGCCCAGCGGTGTGCTATTGAGCAACCGGCAGAGTTCGGTCGGTCGCAGTTGTCGCGGGTCACTCGCCATGCGTGCCTCCCGCGCTACGGCCCATCTGCTTGGCGAGCCACGCACCATAGTGAACCAGGCTTAGCGTGCCGTCCGGATTCGTCGGTGCGCCGGCGTCGATGTCCGCGCGAAGCATCGCTTCGGTGATCGGTTCGCCGCCAACCTGCGACAGCGCACGCGCCGCGTCTGCTAAGGCCAATGCCGTGGGATTCAGCGGTGATCGCGACGGACTCGACATGATTTCGGTCGCCCTAAAACGCCTCGGAAACGATTCTTGGAATTCTCGGCGATGTGGCGCGCACGACGCTTGATGACGTTCCGCCCGCATGGCTCTGTGTGTGTCGAGCGAAGCGACTTCCGCGACGCGAAACCAAACCGCAGGAGAACGAACCATGTCCGCGAAGAAAACGACGACGAAGACCGCCGCCAAGAAACCGTCCGCGAAACCGAAGGCAAAGGCCGCCAAGCCCGCAACGAAGACGACGAAGTCCAAGAAGCCGAAGGCCGACGGCAAGATGAGCGCGCTCGACGCGGCGGCGAAGGTGCTGGCCGGTTCGAGCGAACCGATGACGACAAAGCAGTTGATCGAAGCAATGGCGACGAAGGGCTTGTGGACCAGCCCCGGCGGCAAGACCCCGCACGCGACGCTCTATTCCGCAATCGCGCGGGAGATCAACGACAAGGGCAATGACGCTCGGTTCGTCAAAGCGGAACGCGGCAAGTTCGCCGCCAAGAAGTGACGCCCGCTTTGTACCCCAACCCAACGCCCCACGTGCCGCACGTCGGGGCGTTTTCTCGTGGTTGGCGTCGTTCGCCAACCCGCCCGACCGGCCGCAACACGGCGCAAACGTCGCGGCGTCGCGCGAACCCGGCCCATTCGCCGCACCGCCGGACGCGAACCAACGCCACGAAGCTAAGGCGTTTCCGCCGGTTTCTCGGCAAAGTTTCTCGCCGAATCTTCCGTCGGCCCGCTTGATGTTTTCGCGCCCGCACTGCTTGTGTGTGGTGCGGTGCCCGCCGGCGTTCGACGGGCCGCGATGCCACGAACAATCGGGGATGCCAAGATGAAGCACGCGATCGAGATTACCGACGACTTGATGCACGTCATCGACGAGAACGGGTACGGGCACGACGCCCATGTTCTGGCCGAGCGCGCCGCCGCGCGACGACAGATCGAAACGTGGGCCGCCGAATATGAGTTCGACGCGGCCGACGCCGAACGGCAGATCGAAGAGTATTTCGCAGAACGCTAATCGCATCGACCGGATTCCTCCCTACACCCCGGCCAACGCCGGGGTGTTCTCGTTGGCGGCGACACGCCGGGCCTTGCGTCCGGTGAAGTTTTCCCAGCGCTGGACGATGACGTCGCAGTAGGGCGGATCGAGTTCCATCAGAAACGCCTTCCGGCTCGTCTGTTCACACGCGATCAGCGTCGAACCGCTGCCGCCGAACAGATCGAGGACGTTCTCGCCGATGCGCGACGAGTACTGCATCGCCCGCACGGCGAGTTCGACCGGCTTCTCCGTGAGATGGACCATCGATTGCGGATTGACCTTCTTCACGTGCCACAGATCGGTGGCGTTATTCGGTCCGAAAAACTTGTGCCCCGCCCCCAGCCGCCACCCGTAAAAGCAGATCTCAAACGCACCCATGAAATCTTTTCGCGTCAAAACGGGATGCTGCTTGTCCCACACGATGCCTTGGCTGAAGTAGAGATCGTGCTTCTTGAGGAACGGCGGGTAGTTGCCGAGGTTGGCGTACCCGCCCCAGATATAGAACGCACGACCGGCCTCCAGCACACGCGCCATGTTGCCGAACCACGCATCGAGCAATTCGTCAAACGCCTCGTCGGTCACGAAGTCGTTGGCCAGCGGCCGATCCTTCGCTCGCATCTTCTTGTGCGTCGCTTTGGCCTTCTCGGGGTGTCGCTCTAGGTCGAACTTCTGGTGGTGCTTGTTGGGGTTGGCGAAGCTGCTGTTGCCGGCGGCGATGGCGTTGTTCGATCGCGGCTCGACCTTGACGTTGTACGGAGGGTCTGTCGAGACCAGATGGATCGTTGCGCCGTCCAACAAGCGGTCTACGTCGCCCGCGTTCGCGCTGTCGCCGCACAGCAATCGGTGATCACCAAGAATCCACAGATCGCCCGGCTGCGTAACCGCTGCGTCGGGCGGCTCCGGCACGTCATCCGGGTCGGTCAGACCTTCCTGCAAATCGCCACCGAGCAGCTTCGCGAGTTCGTCCCGATCGAATCCCAGCAGGCCGAGGTCGTAGTTCGCCGCTTGCAGCTCGCCGATCTCGATCGGCAGAAGATCGTAATTCCATTCGGCCAGCGACGCCGTCTGGTTGTCCGCGATGCGGTACGCCTTGATCTGCTCCGGCGTCAGGTCGGTGGCGACGTGAACCGGCACCTTCTCCAGGCCCAGCTTCTGTGCCGCCTTGTAGCGAGTGTGCCCGCAGATAATCACGCCGTCGGCGTCGACGACGATCGGCTGGCGGAAACCGAACTCTCGGATTGACGCCGCGACCGCATCAACGGCCGCGTCGTTGATGCGCGGGTTCTTGTCGTACGGCTGAATCTCAGCCAGGGGGCGAAGCACGATCTTCATCTCATGATCTCCACATTAGGTTCCGGGCGGTTGTCGAGTTCCTCAGCGGCTGGAAGCGAACGCCGGCGGTGCGTCGCGATGATCTGGTCGTTGAGCCGGAATGCATGTTCCGCCGAACAGCAATGCGAGCAGCAACGTGAACCAGGCGACGTGCCAGAAGAACCGTTCGAGCCCCTTGGCCGTCGGCACGACGATGCGGTTCCAGCGGTCGTGTGTAAGTTCGGCTTCGTTTCGTGGTGACATGGGTAAGCTCCATTCGAGTTCGGACTTGCAAAACAAACTGTCTCTAAGACGGCGACTGTTCCCGCCGCCCTCACCTGACGATCCGCGCCGGGAAGGAACCGCTGGCCGCTGGGGTTTTTCGACTTCTTGCGCTTTTTGCTTGGGTCTCGCGCGCGCCCTCGCACTCGCGTGAAGACGCATGAAAGACGCGAGAGGGTAGCAATAAGCGCAATAAGTAGTGTGTATATCTCTATCTCTTCTACTCCCTTGGACTTGCGCCGTTTTTCGGACCCGCAACAACATGGCTTATTACTCCCCACAAAAACCCGATTCCGGTCTGGCTGCGGCGCTTTGCTGTTTTTCGCCCCCGCCAACAGACCCTTTCCACCGAATCAAGAAGCCCTTTCCTCCGGACTTCCTGCACCGCTCGGCGCGAGGCGATACACCGTCGCCGGACGACCGCCGGTATGGTTGACCTGCAATTCAATCAGCCGCTGGGCGATCAGCGTATCACGGACCTCCTCGTGCTCGCGGGTGGTCCACGGCAGCTTGCGGTTGATCATCCAGAACGGCATGCCCCGATCGCCATGTTGGTCGCGCCACTTGATCAGCACGTCCAGCATCCGCTTCCGCTTGGCGTCGAAATCGCTTTCGCTGGCGTGGCAGCCGGCCATGAACAACATCCGCCGCGTCTGGTGTTCGACAAACGCGCACGCCCAACGAGCGGCGTCCGTGGTGATCTGCGGATCGAGGTGGTTGGCGCTGCAGGCGTAGATTAGCGCCAGCCGTCGAGCCTTCTCGTAGGCCCGCGCCCAGATCGCCATCGCCACCGAGTCATTGCGAAGTTCGGCACGCGAGTATTCCTGGTCGGCCTGCTCGCGGCAGACTCTCAACTCGCCGGCCGCCTCGGCCGTTTGCTCGATCAGCTTCGGCACGGGGTGCCAGTTGCTGAGATTGCCAGCCTTCGCGCTCGGCTGAAAATCAGCCCACCAGCGGGCAGCCTCAATAATCGGCGTGGGGACGGGCGTCACCATGGCCTCCCGCCCCTGGCCGCGTCGCTGCGACTCGAGGATCAGCATCCGGGCCAGGAAGCCGTTGGTCATCATGCGCGGTGAAATCGACTCGTAGAAATGCTTCGGGATCGCGGTGCCGAAGATGCAGAGGCATGGCTGATCGATCACTGCGCGCTCTTTTCCGGCCTTCGCTCGCATCACGTAGACGCTCGTCGCGCTGCTGTACATCTGGAGCAGGATGTTGACGATCTGCTCATGCCGAGCGTCGCGCGCCTGGTTGACCTTCAAGAGCAGGCCGTCCACTTCGTCCACTTGGAACAGCGACGCCGGGTTCACGAACAGCCGGTCCTCGATCCCTTCGCCGCTGGCGAACGAGTTGCCCAGGCACTCGGCCAGTCCGGCCTCGAGCAGGATGCGCTGGTTGACCTTCCGGGGGTGATCTTTCCCGGCACCGGAGTTCGCCAACCCGAGGATATAGAGGTTCGTGCGGTTGTCGGCTTCGTCGCGGACTTTGCGGCCGGCGAGCAGCGCCTGCAGCGCGAGCGCACCGCAGAATGCCAGCGTGCGTTCCGGGTACGGCGCGGTTTCAAGCGTGTACGCCATCACGCCGTCGACAAATCCGGGCACGCCCAGCAGTTGTTCCGGGATCGGACCGGGATCGGCGTTGACCGGAGACTCTTCGTCCGCCGGCTGCTCGGCGTACATCTGATCCCAGTGATTCTCGGCCAGGGCGACGGCGACATGATCAGGCTCGTACCGCGCGACGCTCGCTGCGATTCTCTCGACCTCCGCTGGCGACATGGGGGGCGCGCAGCGATCGCGGTTGACCTGGAGCAACGCCGCCGAAATCTCGCCCCGCGACATGCCGACGCGGCGCATCGTGCCCGCCAGTCGCGCAAGCGTGGCGTTGCGTTGGCCGCTGGGAATTTGATTCGCCCCGGCGGAACCGGCCGCAACGTGCGCCAACGTGGGCGACGACGTGGCCAACCGGTCGAGTTCGGCGGCTAGCCACGGCGGCGGCTCGGGCAGGTTTTCCGGCGAATCGTCCAGTTCCAGACCCGGTGCCCAGCGGTACGCCTTGCCGCCTTCGACGACCGACGGTGGGGCGACGATGTAGCCGCCGTCGGCGCGCGTGTCGACCTTGGCGGCGAGCCGGCCCTCGGTACAGCGCCAGTTCTTTCCAGCGGGTTGGCGGAAAACTCGGTGGCTGCCGCCGCGCGGTGTGATCGCCATCGGTGCGGCGGCCAGGTCGAACATGCGGTCGTGATCGCCGGCCAGCCACGGATTGCCCGTGCCGTCGATATCGATGACCGCGAGCCCCTGCGTCGCCACGCCGATGTTGGCGCTGGGGTGCTGCGCCCACCACGCTTCGATCTGGTCAGCGTCGGTCGTTGCGTCGTGGAAGCCATGTTCGGTAAGCGGCGTCTTAGTGCCGGGCGCGCACGGGAACACCGGATAGCCGAGTTCGGCGTATCGCAAAGCGGTTTCTAGAAGCGCGCTGGTCGTGGCGATCGTCATGGGCGTCAGAACGGAACTTCTTCCTCGTAGAATTCCAACAGTTCGGTGGGCAACGCTTCCGGAAGCGGACCGATCTCGTAGTCGATGATGCGTTCATACTTATCACCGGTGACGCTGCGGATGGTGATCGACTGCGTCGTGGCCAGCGCCCCGTTCTGGCAAAGCTCAACCGCGCGATCGGCGCTTTCGGGCACCGGATCGGGCGAGCGCCGCCGCCACCACGCCACGGCCTTCTGCCGTGCGTAGCCGGTGTGCTCGAAGCAGACCCATTCGCTCTTGTGATCGTGCCAGCCGACCTTGTAGTCGACACGCATCGTGTTCGGGTCGCCCTCGGCCGCGCCGCGCTTCACGTGAACGCTGTAGAACGCGTCCTGGACCGTGTACTTCGTGGTCGTGACTTGCCCCGACAAGATGCCGGCCTCGGTGGCCTTTGCTTCGTGCTTGCGGCGCTCGGGCGGCGGGAACTCGTAACCGCATTGCGGACAGATCGCATAGCCGGCGGCGATCACCGCTTGGCATTCGGGACATTCCTTCGCAGGCGCTTCGCCGCCAGCGCCGCCGACGGGTTTGACGTTGATCTGATCGACGGGCCCGTGCCGCAGCACGTTGCCGCCGAAGTCGAGGACAAGACAGTCCTGCTTGCCGGCGTGCAGCCGAAAGCCGCGCCCGACCATTTGATAGTACAAACCAGGCGAGAGGGTCGGCCGCACGAGCGCCACGCAATCGATGTTCGGCGCGTCGAATCCAGTCGTCAGCACGTTGACGTTGACCAGATACTTCAGCCCGCCGGCGCGGAATCGGCCCAAAAGTTCGTCGCGTTCGGCAATTGGCGTTTCGCCGGTGACGAATCCGCACTCGACGCCGTGCTTGTTGGTCAAGACGTCAACGACGTGCTCGCCATGTTTCACCCCGGAAGCGAACACGAGGCATGCACGGCGCTGCACCGTCTGTTCGATAATCTCGGCGCAGGCGGCGCGGACCAAGTCTTCCTGGTCCATCAAGTCTTCGACCTCGCCGGCGACGAATTCACCGCCGCGCACGTGCAGACCGCTGGTGTCGATTTTGGTCTTGCCGGCCTTTGTGACGAGCGGACACAGAAACCCGTCGCGGATCAACTCGCGGACGCCGATCTCGTAACAGACGTGATTGAGAAATCCGTCCGGCGTGCAAATCGTCCCGGTCTTCATGCGAAACGGCGTGGCCGTGAAGCCAACGATCCGCAGGTTGGGATTCACCACGCGCGCGTCGGCCAGAAACTGTCGGTACATCCCGTCGCCGTCGAGCGGGATCATGTGGGCCTCGTCGATCACGACGAGGTCGAAGGAGTCCAGTTCGCAGGCGCGGCGGTAGACGGACTGAATTCCAGCGATGATTACCCGGTTGGCCGTGTCCCGGCGTTTAAGGCCGGCGGAATAGACGCCGAATTGCACCTCCGGACAGATACGCTGCAACTTGTCGGCAGCCTGCTCGAGGAGTTCCTTGACGTGCGCGAGGATCAGCACGCGGCCGTTCCACTGCCCGACAGCGTCCTTGCAGATGCTGGCCATGACCGGCGTCTTGCCGCCGGCCGTCGGAATCACGACGCACGGATTGTCGTCCCGTGTGCGCAAATGCTCATATACGGCGGCCTTGGCGTCTTCCTGGTAGGGTCGCAGGTGCAACATTCATGCGTTCCAAATGCGAACGAACGTTCTGCCGCCGTCGATTGGCTCACGTTTCTCGATCGACAGCTTCACGATCTGGCTGTCGTCGACATAGGCTCGACCGTGTTGGAGCGCGTCGAGCAGCGCCTTTTGGACGTTGTCGATGTCGCGGCGGCGATTGTCGGGCGGGTGAATTTCGACTTGCACCTCGAGAGGACCGTCGAGAGGCTCTACTCGCCGTGCCGCGAGAATCGCCAGCACGCGTTCGCGGAACCGGCGACCCTCGCGGCTGATGAGCGTGCGCGGCCCAACCCGTCGCCAGTAATGGTTGATCGACGGCGGGTAAGGGAGCACGAATTCGATCATTACGAGCGCTTCCAAGGTGGCGTGCCGTTCGTCGCGGCGGCAGCCGTCGCCGGCGGTGGCGACGAGTCCTTTTTGCTGAACCCCTTGAGCTCGTTCGACAGTTCGCCGGTATCCGCCCGCTTCACGCACTTCACGTGGATCGTAAGCGGTAGGCTGTGAAGGTCGGTCGAGTCGTTGGGAGCGAGCACGCCGACCGCCCGACAAATGGCGCTCAGTTCCGCGCGGGCGATCTGCACCGCAGTCGCGTTCGGGTTGTCGAGATTCAATCGCGCCCACAAGAAGCGGTTTTTGTACGGCCCGTCGAGCACCTGAAACGTGAGTTGCAGGTACGCGCCGGTGCCGGCCTTGTTGGGCTTCATCTCCGACTCGGTGATCATCGCTGGGTATTTGCCAGCGGGGATCGGCTCGAAATCGGCGGACGGTTCGACCTGGCTCGCATCAAAACCTCGTAAATCAGCCATCGGGATTAGCTCCTTCGGTTTGCGGTTGAGTGGCGAGTTTCGTGTAGTAGTCGTAGGCCACCCAATCCAGCGGCAGTTCAGGCGGCATGCCGAGACGATTCTTGGCGACGTGCGTCGGTCCTTCGCACGTTCGCATCACGCGCTGCGGCGCGTCGGTCTTGACCCGCGCCGGATCGGTGATCGCCGTGTAAGTGGCGAAAAAAACTTCGTCGGTCCATTCCTGGACCAAGGCCGATGCCAGCTTGTGCAGTCGCGGTGCGAACCGATCATGCGCCGTGTTCTCCGGCGTCTGGAACTTCTCGGCGCGAGCGTGCGCCGTGAGAATCACGGACATGTTGCGATGCTCGCGGAGCGCATCGAGGCCTTCGAGGATCGTTCGCCAGCGCGGGATCGTGTACGAGTAACCCTTGCCGTAACCGCCGTCGGCCTTTTCCAGATACTTGACGCCGAATTCGGCGGACACGTCGTCCCAAATCATCCGCTCCAACCAGTCGAGCGAATCGACGACCACCGTGCGATACTCGTGCTGTTCCGAATATAGCGCCGCAACAGCGTCCATCAGATCCTTGGTCGATCGCGCCAGCGGAAACCGGTCACAATCAATGTTCGCCAATCCGTCTTCGATTGGAATGAAGATCGGCCGATCGCTCGACGCGGCGAACGATGACTTGCCGACACCTTGAACGCCGTACATCAACGCCCGGCGCGGCTTGATTAACCGTCCGGATTGAACTCGTGACGATAACGTCATGCGGGCACCGCCTCGGTTTCACGATTGGGAATGGAATCAACGCGCTCGACGACGAATGCGTCTTCACCGAATTCACGGCGAAAAAAGCCTACGAACAATCGATTCACGTCGCGACCGACGGCAGTATTTGCGTCGATGACACACGCGCGGGATTCGTAATCGAAGTAATGCGACGCATCAAGGCGGACTTGGGCTTCACCGTGGAGACTTTCCGCCGCCAGGACAGCCAAGAGCAAGGAGGACTCGATCTCCTCGATTGGCACCTCCGCGTCGAACGTGTAGCGATAAAAGTCGCTGTTCATGGTTTCGTCCCTCGCGTCGGAAAACGGGCTTCTACTTGTAGACCTACCCGGTTCCGACGCGAGGTGACGAAAATCGACTACATGTAATCCTTCAGGCCACCGTTCTCGAAACGCCGACGAAGACGGCGCACGATCTCGTTGAGCGTCGTGCGCGGAACTCCCATGTCGCGAGCGATGTCGGAAACGCTCTCGCTCTTGAGACGTTCCGCTAGCTCGCGCAGCTCGGCAGGCAGCTTGCCGATTACCTCGGCCACGTCGCGCGCGAGTTGGGCAAGTTCGTCGCTGCTACGCGGGTGGCGCCCACGCCGGGCGTCGAGTTCGCGCTGGCCGATGGTCTGGGTCAACTCGGTTGGGCCCTCATCCCGGATGCTGATCGTCACGTTGATCGACGTGATCCGCCGGTGGTCGCGTTTGCGAGCCTGTTTATCGCGCAGGATGTTAGCGACGTACCGCTCGACGACCGCCGTGACGAACTTGTTGCGATGCGCATGATCCGGGTCAAAGGACTTGAGAGCCTGGAGGACTCGCACGACCATGTCCTGTTCGAGGTCTTCCCAGTCTTGCTTGGTGAAACCGGCTCGGCCGATAAGCTGCTTGATCTTGCGGCGGATGATGCCGCGGGTGAAACGGTCGATTTGTGATTGATCGTCGTAACGCATGAATAATTGCTCCTTCCGACCGGAAGGGCCTGCGTGGGCGACGACGAACGGCGGCAGAAAAAGCAGGCCGGCCACAAAGTGGGGCGTTGCGAGCAATGCCGTACACGGCGTCACCCACAACAGCCTCCGCTTCGCGGCCGGCCTGTTGTCTGGTTGAATTTGGAAAAAATGAAACGAACGCGACTACATGGACTCCCACATCTCAGACGCGATCGGGAGGCCGTCGTGAACTTTCAAAATGTCGATGATCCCGTCACCGATGGCGTGAAGTTCACGGAAAAAGCTGGCTTGTTCATCCTTCAAGATGAAATCCGCCAAGTCTGACTCCAGACGCGGTGCGTTGCGGCCACGCGCTAGCCATGTGCGCGACACCTTAAATGGCGGATCGAATTGCGGCTCGCCAGCGCGGACGTGTAATCCGCGGATCGTTCCGAAACCGAGCCGTTGCATCCGCTCGAGCAGACGCCGTTCGTTCGGAGAGAGCGAGCGTTTTGCCACCGGCAAGGCGGCGTCGGGCGGGTGCTGACGCACCCCAACTTTCGTAACCATCACGATGCTCCTTCTGTTGAGAATCGCCGCCATCGACATGATGGACGACACAGAAGGCAGCTTCCCTTTCGCCGGCTGACAGAATCTGCAATCGAAATGTCAGCAGGATGTCAGCGGGGGGAAGGAATAGAGATGTTGAGAATCTGGCGTTGGATGTATTTGTCTCCCCGCTTGAGAGAGAAACACATGGGAACAGGCGGCTTCGCCCTTGCCAGCTTGTTGTTTACGCGAAGCAGGAACTGGCTGATCTTGTCTCGCTGGCTTTTCTTGTTGCGGAAGTGCTCGCTCCACAGCGCGTCTTTGCTTTCGTTCATGAGGCGGGCAACATCAAGGTATTGCTCGTCGATCGCCAGAGCGAGAAAACGCTGGTCCAACGTGGTCATTGCGAATTCATGCTCGCGTCCTTCCCACACAAGCCTGTTTGGGGCACAGATACCATTCGTTAGCCTCGCGTCGGTACCCGCGATGACCATGTTCCAGTCGATGGCCAGCGTCCCACGGTCGGCTAGCGGGAGGAGCGGGACTAGAACCACGTTGTTATTATCCAGAATCTGCCGTTGCGAATGAGTTAACGCGGCCAATCGCGGCACCAAGACGGCAACTTTCTTGATGCCCCTCAGTTGCCGGATTCCCCGGCATCGCGATGCGAATTCGGCGGGGTCATCGTTTGGCAGTGCGCAGTAGACCTCGATGGTGCCATAGCCCTCCAATTCCTTTTGGCCGACCGTGATTAGACCACGGTCAGCGGACGCCTCGGTGCCATCGATGGCGTTCTCGCTTCGCAGTCGGTCGATAAGTGCAGGTAAAGAAATGCGAAACTGGCGAACGTCACGATCGTCCAACAGAAAGGGATCAAAGTACTCATCCCCAAGAGCGACGGCCTCGAATCCATCGGCCGTTGGGCGCACACCAACAAACTCTCCTGCGCCGGATTTCCGTGGATTAGGTACGTGCGCAGGGGTCTGCTCCTCAACGAGGACGCCCGCGTCGAACTCTCTTCGTTGCTCGACCTGGGGATGCGACTCGATTTCCCTTAGTCGCAGCACGGGGTCGGCCGTCGTGTGCAGACGCTCCAGTATGGCGCTCAGTAAAGTCTGCGGGCTTCGCTTCTTCGCTCTCGACTTCATCGACAATCCTCAATCCCCATTCCGCCAGGAGTGCAAATACGTCGTCAGCATGTGTTGCGCGATTGAACTTGACCTTGTTTTCACCGACAATTTCGACTCGCTTGCCGCGTTTGTCGTCAGGAAAGAATACCTTGATCGCGACCATTGCAATCAACTCTTCATCCAGTTTGGTGCGCATACCATTGATTGAAAGCGACCGAAGCACGTCCTTCGATTTGACATCAAACGTCGGACTCTCTACCTGGTCCAATGCAAATCGCAACTCGACGAGCTTCGCCACCAACCCAAGAGAATTATCGAGGTTGAACGCGGCGTCCGCAATCTCGCCAAGGGATAGTCGCTTTGCTGCGCCGTCGCCGTCGAAGAAATCGGCGTCATCGAAGAAGCAATTCGCAAACGCCCGTCGGACCTTCGATTCCTCGTTCTCGTAGCCTGCTTCGATTTCGACCTGCCCGGTCTTCTCGTTGTAGCTCAGGAAGTCCTGCTGGGCCGGACGAAAGACCGTTGGCGCGACCTTTGGTCGTGTCTTCGTGCCTTTGAAGATGAGCACGGACTTGACTCGCTTCTCGTGGTAGACGACGAAATGCGTGTAGTCGCCTTCTCGATACGTGCGAACCAACACTCGCTCGCTTTTTTTGTGGTCGTGAAACTCCTTTCGGAGTCTCTGGGCGAATGCCGCCTTGCGCTTTTTGAAATTGGTGATTGCGCAAGGTCGCACGCCTCTGTAAATCGAGAACTTTTCGGCTTGCTCAAACGCGTGACGATCATACGCGAGGGCAAAAACATCTTCCCGATTCGTGCGAACCTTCAGCGCTAGGCATTCCACAGGCAAAAGGTGCTCGGCGTCAGGTTCGTAACCAGAATCTTCCGCTGCCTTTCGCAAGTTCTCGTTTCCGCGATCATTCGACAGGTCGTAGCAGCGATAGAGCCCTTCCACGACCTCGTCCTTCGCGCCGTCCTTACCGTCTCCATCAACGAGCCACTGTTTGAACGTCGGAACGTCGAGAGTGGCTGCCTTTAGATTGTCCAACTTTCTTGGCCAAAGTCGAAGGTAGGCGCGAAGCAGGACTTCGTGGCCTTGGAATTTGTCGAGGAACCGATCCGCGTTGAATGTTCGGTGCTTTACCATCTGGATTCTTAGCGGCCACCGAGGCCCGCCCTCCACTACAGATTACGGCGTTGGCTTGTCGACAAGTTTTCCCTTGCCACGAGAGACGGACACAATCAAAACGACGGGCGTGGGGACAAATCCCACCCTGACAGCGGACCCGCATTTTGTACCCAATATTACCTGGGCACACAATATGCAGATCAAGCCTGGGGCTGCTAGGCCCCACTAAGGAGGGTGCCCCACATCCGGCGTTGCTTCCGCCAGTCCGGCGTGGCGGCGACGGCCTGAAGTTGCCGGAGATGGATGGGGTCGGTTCCGCGTTCGGTCCTGGGGAGGTTGAGAATCCGCTCCTGGATGTCCGGTGCCAGGAGCCGCAAGTTCATGATCTGCGTGATCCGGGCACGGGTGACGCGGCCCAGGCGAGCGAGTTCGGCGTAGTCGGCCACCTCCCCAGCGCGGATCAGTTGCTCGAAGCGAATCGCCAACGCCATGAAGCGAGCGATGCGAGGCACTCGCCCTTTCGGCGTGGCAGCGGGCACCGGCGCTTCGCCAGTACAAATTTCCTTGCGGCTGCCACGCCCGCGGCGGCGGAAATGGATATTGGACTCGATCGTGATTGGTCGGCTCATGCTGCGTGCTCCGCGTCTCGGCTGGCCAGTTCGTCGGCCAGCGTCTTGATGCCACAGGGATGAAATGTGATCGATACCTTGCCGCTCGCCCCGTCGAAGTCGACGCGCTCGACGAGTAATTGAACGACGCGGACCTGTTCGCGGGGCGTCAGCGAATCCCAAACCGGGTCAAAGATCGACATTGCATTGGCAACCTCGCGCTGGTCCACGAGTTCGCGGCTCAGCGCGATGACCTCCTCGCGAATCTCGGTCGTCCGACGTTCCGCGTTGCGAATGCGTTCCTGGAGATCGGCAAGTCGTGCCGCGGCGGGCGATTCGCCGCCGCCCGGCATGATCTGACCGAGGAGGGACCGCACCTCAATATTCCAACGCTTCAACTCGCGTTCTAGGCCTCGGCGGTCGGACTCGAGTTCCGCGAGGCGGCTTTGCCCTTGGTTGCGGGCTTGGGCAATCACCTCGTTCAGCAGCGATGGGTCTTTGCCGATGCACTTGATCTGATCGACGACGAACTTTTCGATCTCGGCGGCCGGAATGGACTTCGACGGACAGTTGTGCCAACCCCGTTTCTGCGCCTGGTTGCAGACGTAGTAGCGATACCGCTTGGTGCCGTTCCGCGTGGCGTGCGTGGGCGACATGCCGCATCCGCACGGCACACAACGGATGATTCCTTTGAGCAACGCGCCAAATCGGTTGCGGACGGGAGCGCCGCCCGTGCGGCCGTTGCGCTGGAGAAGCGATTGAACTCGCCGCCAGATTTCGCCGCTGATGATACCGTCGTGCTCGCCGTCGTGGACTTCGTCCTTGTACCGGAGCTTGCCGAGGTACGTGATGTTGGTGAGCAGCTTGTGAAGGCTGACCTTCGTGAACGGCTTGCCGCCCCGCTCGTGGCCCTTGCGTGTCGTCCACCGCTTGTTGGCCCAGCCGCGCCGGTCAATTTCCTGAATCGTGGCGATCATCGACTGGTGTTCGAGGTACAACTCGAAGATCGTCCGCACGCGAGCGGCCTCGTCCTCGTTGACGATCAGACGTGCGCCTCGCGGGTCGACGTCGTAACCGAGGAGCGGCATGCCGCCTGACCATTTCCCCTTTCGACGCGCGGCCGCGATCTTGTCGCGTGTTCGCTCGGAGATGATCTCCCGCTCGAACTGGGCAAAGGAGAGCAGGACGTTGAGCATCAGCCTTCCCATCGACGTGGCTGTGTTGATGAGCTGCGTCACGCTGACAAACGAAATGTGGTGCCGGTCAAACGCCTCTACGATCTTGGCGAAATCGAGCAACGATCGGCTGAGCCGGTCCACCTTGTACACGATGACGCTGTCGATCTTGCCGGCCTCGATATCGGCCATCAGGCGTTTCAACGCCGGCCGGTCCATGTTGCCGCCGGTAAACCCGCCGTCATCATAGCGGTCGGGAACGCAGGTCCACCCCTCGTGTTGTTGGCTGGCAACGTAGGCTTCGCCCGACTCCCGTTGGGCGTCGAGCGAATTGAAATCTTTGTCGAGACCCTCGTCGGTCGACTTGCGGGTGTAGATGGCGCACCGCATGATCTGGGCGGCCGGCTGGTTTCGCGTCTTGGACTTGGTCATTTCGCACCCCCGTGGCCGGCGAGCCGAAAGAAGTAATAGCCGTTGCAGTGCTGGCCCGTGATTTTCTTGGCGACGGCGCTGAGCGACTTGAAGACCTCGCCCTCAAACTCGAAGCCGTGGGGCAGCACGCGGACTTCCAGCGTCTGCCCCTTGTACTGGCGCGTGACGACTGCGCCGGGCATCGGCAAGCGATCGTCGGACGAAACGCGAATCGTTGTCGTCGCCGCCGGACGCAACTTCGTGTCGGCGGGTTTGATCGCCTTCGGGGCCGACGTGCGGAGATCGGCGTCGCGGGCCAGTTCGGCGGCCCGTTGGCGGGCGCGTTCCGAAATGTCGCCCTCCGCCAGTGCCTGCATACGCCAGATGATCCGGCGTTCGAGCCACTGTTTGTGACGGGCGTTGGTCTCTTCGCCGAACACCTCGGCGTACTTGGCCCGCAGTTCGTTCACGGTCATCCGCCGCAGAGCAGCGAATTCCTTTCCAACGTTCAGGTCCATGCGTATCTCCCTTGGTCTTGGGGTCTCGGAACCGTTAACCACCGTGGACACTGAGCACGGTGTCGGGCGAAACCTCAAGGCATGAACGAGCGAGATTTTCCGGGTTTTCCCGGCCGGAATCATCGACCGAGAGCGCCGCTCGTAGGCTGAGCCGAAGCACGGCGGCGGCCAAGATGCCGGCCAATTCGCGGAACCGCTCGTCGGCGGTCAGAGGGACGGGATCGTCGGACGGGCGCATAGGACATCTCCTGCGTGGAGTTGCCCACAGCGCCCTGCGCTTCGCGCCCGGCACGCCGTCTGGCGGAAACAATTGGCGTCGCGAGCGAATGCGACGCCTCTACCTGTTAACCTACCCGGCGACTGTTCGAGGTGACGAAACTAACGTTCGAAAGGGACCGGGTTGTTAACTCTGAGAGGGTCGTTAACCAGAGGTTTAGAGAGTTTTGGACCGAGATTCCGGGGTACGGAAGGAACCTTGGGGGTTCCTTTCGCAACCTGGTTCGTCTCCGTCGAAACAGAGAGCGCCGGGACGGCGGCCAAGTCGGCGTAAACCCTTGCGGGATAACGCCCTAAACGCGAAACGCCCGGCGGCCGATCTCTCGGTGCCGGGCGTTAACTGGCGTGGCGTCGGATTTCGTAGAAATCCGGTTAGCTCCCCCGGCTGGACTTGAACCAGCGACACGCGGATTAACAGTCCGCTGCTCTACCAACTGAGCTACAGGGGAATAAGTGTTGTCAAGTATAGACTTGCGTCGACTCCCGGGTCGCCTTTCCTTGTTGCTAGACAACCGTTTTGACAACCGCTAGTATTAGGGCACTGCAAATGACGCCCGCGCGGATTGTAGCCGCCGGGCGCCGGTCGCCACGACCTTCTTACGTGAGGTGGCAACATGCCCAAGTCTAACACCGCATCCCGTCCAAGCAAGCCCGCTAAGCCGCACAAGGATTTTCCTCTCACGCCCCATCCGACAGGCCGCTGGTGCAAGAAAGTCCGCGGCAAGGTGCTTTTTTTCGGCAAGTGGGACGACCCGCAGGGGGCGCTTGCCCGCTGGCTGGACCAAAAGGACGACCTACTGGCCGGGCGGACGCCACGGAACAAGACAGCCGGCCTGACGCTGCTTGAACTCTGCAATCGGTTTCTCACCGCCAAGAAACATCAGGTCGAAACGCGGGAATTAACACCACGTTCCTTTGCCGATTACCACGCGACGTGCGAACGTATCCTGACGACGTTTGGCAAGACGCGGCTCGTGCTGGACCTGCGGTCCGACGATTTTGAGTCGCTTCGTGGCGGCTGGGCCAAGCATTGGCAGGCATCCACCATCGGCAACGAGGTTCAACGGGTTCGCGTGCTGTTCAAGTATGCGTACGACGCCGGGCTGATTGACGCTCCGATTCGCTATGGCCCGATGTTCAAGCGGCCGTCGAGAAAGGTGCTGCGCCGGCTACGAAAGGACGCTGGTTCGAAAATGTTCGCCGCAGCTGACCTGCGGAAGATTCTCGACACGGCCGATTCGCAAATGCGAGCAATGGTGCTGTTGGGGCTGAACTGCGGTTTCGGCAACGCCGACGTGGGCACGCTCGCCCAAACGTCGATCGACTTGCCGAGTGGCTGGATTGAACACCCGCGGCCAAAAACCGGAATCGAAAGGCGCTGCCCGCTCTGGAAGGAAACGGCCGACGCGCTTCGAGAAGCGATCGCCAATCGCCCAACGCCGCGGCACGACCGGGACGCGAGGCTGGTGTTTATGACGAAATACGGTGCGTCGTGGTATCGCAACGACGCGGGTTCTTTGCTGGGTGGCGACGGTGGCGATGAAGCCGCGGACAAGCGCCGCTTACAGCGGTTGCGATGCAGTCCGCTGTCCGCCGAATTCAGTAAGCTACTTCGCAAGCTGGGGTTATACCGCAAGGGGCTGAGCTTCTATGCGCTCCGACACGTCTTCCAAACGATTGGCGACGGAGCGAAAGACCCGATTGCGACGCGCTCGATCATGGGCCATGCAGACAACAGCATGTCTGACGCCTATCGCGAGGGCGTGGACGACGATCGGCTCCGCGCCGTCGCCGATCACGTTCGCGGCTGGCTGTTTCCGCAGGCGGCGAAGGGGCCGGCGAAGCGGAAGCCGAAGTGATTCGCCGCGCTGGCGGCGTCCGGTAGGACGGCGTCGTCGTCAGCCCGCCACCCTGGTTGGCCACTC
>JAJDEG010000503.1 GCA_029259895.1 Planctomycetota bacterium | reverse complement strand
TGGTTTCGCGTTGGGATCGCGCGGCTTCCATGCGATTCCGTTCGGACCGAACGAAACGTCGTAATTCGTCGCGGCGTACCAACCGCCGGCGCAGGTGCCGGCCAACAGCAGTAGGAGAAGGAGACGACGCATGAACGGGGGCAGGGGGCAGGGGGCAGGGGGCAGGGCGTGGCGGAGTTTAACGAGACTCCGTGAGACGCTCCATAGCAGTGCGGCGCAAGCATTGCTGTTGTAGCGACGCCAGGTATGATGGGCGTTCGACGAACATCAGGGAGCATACCCAGACCCCAGTCCCAAACCCCCAGCCCCCAATCCTCGCTCATGTTTCGCACCGAACACGACTCGATGGGCGACGTTAAAGTTCCCGCCAAGGCTTATTACGGCGCTCAAACCCAGCGAGCGGTCGAGAATTTTCCGATTTCCGGCTGGCCGCTCTCTTCGGAGATGATTCGCGCCCTGGGCATGGTCAAATACGCGGCCGCCATCGCCAATCGCGACCTGGGCAAATTGACCGGCACCGGCAAGCGGCCGCTGACGAAGCAGCAGGTCGAGTTTCTGCTGGCCGCATGCCACGAAGTCGCCGAGGGGAAGCTCGACGACCAGTTTCCCATCGACGTGTTCCAAACCGGTTCCGGCACGTCGAGCAACATGAACGCCAACGAAGTGATCGCCAATCGGGCGATCGAGCTAGCCAGCGGCGACCGCTTTGCTGCCGACAAGCCGATCCATCCCAACGATCACGTCAACATGGGGCAGAGCACAAACGATATGTTCCCCACCGCGATTCACGTTGCCGTGGCGGTGGCGATTAAGGTGCATCTGGTGCCGGCGCTGAAGGCCATGCAGGCCGACCTAGCGAAGAAGGCGGCGGCGTGGGACAAGATCATCAAGATTGGCCGCACGCATCTGGCCGATGCCACGCCGCTGCGGCTGGGGCAGGAGTTCGGCGGATTCGCCCGGCAGTTGGAGCTTTCGGTCGCGCGGGCCGAGGCCGCGATGAACGCGGTGCTCGAATTGCCGGCGGGCGGAACGGCGGTTGGCTCGGGCATCAACACGCATCCGGAGTTCGGCAAGCGCGTGGCCGCGTCGCTGGCCCATCAGACCGGTATCGAGTTCGCCGAGGCCAAGAATCATTTCGAGGGCAATGCCCAGCGGGACGGCCTGGTCGAATGCCACGGCCAGTTGCGAGCCATCGCCACGACGCTGTTCAATGTGGCGAACAACCTCCGCTGGTTGGGCAGCGGGCCGCGGTGCGGGTTCTACGAGATTTCGATTCCCGACCGCCAGCCCGGCAGCTCGATCATGCCAGGAAAGGTGAACCCGGTGATGTGCGAGAGCATGATGCAGGTGGCGGCGCGGGTGATGGGCAACGATCAAACCGTGGCGTTCAGCGGCGCGACCGGCGGGCAGTTCCAACTCAACATCATGATGCCGGTGATGGGGCACGCCACGCTCGAGAGCAGCCGGCTGCTCGCCAGCAGTTGCCGGGCGTTCGTCGAGTTCTGCCTCGACGGCATGGCGGCGAACCAGGAGTCGTGCGAAGCGAGCGTCGAAAAGAGCCTGTCGATGGTGACCAGCCTCAACCCGCTGATCGGCTACGAACAGGCGGCGGCGCTAGCCAAAGAGGCGTTCAAGACGGGCAGGACGATCCGCGAACTCTGTCGCGAAAAGAACATCCTGCCGGAAGACCAGCTCACCGCGGCGCTCGATCCGTGGAGCATGACGGAGCCGCAAGCGTAGGCATCGCGTCGTTGTCGAGATTTTGGCCGTTGAAGTTGGGCCAGTTTTTTCGTATGAGTGAGGCTTGCGCGGATGCTGCGCGCGACTCGGTTGTCAATTGCGGCTTGCGTCGCTTTGCTCTTTGGCAATTTGTTTTCGTTTTTCGGGGATCGCGCGAATTGGCGCGGTTTTTCGTTGCGCTGCGGCGGCTGTGGCGCGATAGGGGAATTATTGAACGCAGGTATTGGGGCCCCCCTGGCGTTTGTTCAATAAAGGCGAGCTGGCGGCGGCGGGTTTGCGTTGCCTGGGTTGCGTAGACGCCCTATTCGCACGGCGATGGACGGGGCGGTCGTCTAGATTTTTTAGCGTGGCGGCGTTCGGCTCGCTTGGCGGCGGTAGCCGGCTATCGATTTTTCTTCGCTTCGTCGCCGTGGCGGCCATCTACTTTCGTCGTCGCCAATAGCCGGGCCGCCGACTGGTGTGGGCGAGGGCGACGATCATCGATGACTCTGGGCCATCGGTGCGAACGATGAGGACGTAGGGAAATCGCCGCACGCGCGCCCAGCGGTAGCGATCGTCCAGGGTTGCCAGCGCCGCTGGGCTTTGGGTGATTCGATGCACGCAGCGATCAACGGCGTCGCAGAATCGGCGCGACACCGCAATGGAGCGGGCGGCGTACCAGTCGCGCGCCTCGCGATACTCGTGCGCCGCCAAGCGGTGAAATAGGACTCGCACGGCCACGTCAGCTTTCCGCTCGGAGATCCTTCCAGTCAACCGCTCCGGCGCGATCGGCGAATCGGCGGTCGAGTTCGGCGATCAGATCTTCATCGTCGAGCGAGATGCCGGGCAATTCGTCGGGCGTGGATTCGAGCAGGCGAGAGACGAGCGCGTACCGCTCGGCCTCGGGAAGTTGCAGCGCCGCGTCGAAGAGTTGTTGGGGGTCGATCTGCATGGGATTACGCGACTTCGCTCGAGCATTGTTGAGTGGCGGCGTTTGCCGCACACCGACGTACTTCGTGGGCCGTTCCTATTGTATCAAGCCGTTCGCTATTGCCGAAAGCGGAATGTTTCTGTCGAGATTCGCGAACAGGCGACGTCAAACGAAGGTGGTGTCGATGAGTTCATTTCGTCGCCGCTTCCTCGCCGTAGGCCATCGAAAGTTGCAACCCGCCGCCGTTGGCCGTGAAGAAAATGCGGCCGTTGGAGACGTGGGCACCGACGCAGAGGAGGACGTCGACGGCCGGGCCGGTGGCGATGAGGCGGTTTTCGTCGGCGGTGTCGTAGATGTCCATGTTCGCGCCGAGGAGGTAACGGCCGGCCATGGTGAAGCGGGTGCAGTTATAGCCTTTCGTTAGGTTGCAGATTTGTTTGCCGGCGGCGAGGTCGAGGAGCGTGCCTTGGCGATATTGGGCGTGGGTGAAGGCGAAGGTGTCGGCGAGGGTGACGACGTGGATCGCCCAACCGATTGGATCGGACTGCCAGATGAGCTTGCCGTCGCTGGCGTTCAAGCAGTAGATGTGGTTGTCCTTGCCGCCGACGGCGTTGTAGCCGCCGAGGTACAGGCGACCGTCCTTGGCCGAGATGGTGCAACCGCCGTGGACCGCGTGGGCGAGGTTCTTCCAGAGGACTTTGCCGCTGGCCGGTTCGATGGCGGCGGTGACGCCGGGCGGGTTCTTGTTGCCGAAGTAGCAGGAGTAATACAGCTTGCCGTCGAGCAAGCAGAGTCCGGCGTCGTCTCCGCCTGCGCCGTGCTCGGAGAAGTCGAGCGACCAGATTTCTTTGCCGGTCGCGAGATCCCAACATTTGACGAGCGGTTTGTGACCGTCGGGAAAGCCGTGGGTGTTTTGATGCTCGAAGAGCCAATTCTTGCCGGTGTAGCGGCCGGTGCTGAAACAGTAGTAGACGCGGCCTTCGTGGACGAGCGGCGGGAGTTGGCGGTTCCAGCTTGGCGAGCCGGCGAACGGGGCTTCCCATTGGAGGCGGCCGGTGGCGGCGTCGAAACAGCGGACGCGGGAGTTGTCGAAGCCTGCCTGAGCGACGAGGACGCGGCCGTCGTGGTAGATCGGCGCGGTGTAAGAGACGTGGACGCCGGGGTAATAGCGACGCCAGAGGAGGCGGCCGGTTTCCTGTTCGACGGCGAAGAGTTGGCCTTCGGCGGTGTGCGTGAACATGCGGCCGCCGCCGTGGGCGGAGAGATGTTTGATCGTCCCTTCAATGCGGCGAATCCAGCGGAGCTTGAACGGCGGCCGCAGGTCTTGCTCGGCGACGCGGTTCGTGTTGGCCAGATCGCCGAAGTTGGTGAACCAGTTGAAACGCTCGGCGGTGTGTTTGCCGGTGAGCGGGCTGCGAACGCGGTCGAGGCCGAGTTCTTTGGTTGGAAGTTCGCCGCCACCGTCGGGACCGAGAGCGTAGAGATAGCCGTCTTCGCCGCCGAAGTAGATGCGGCCGTCGCAGACGGCAGGCGGAGCGGTGAGCGGTTTGTCGAAGGGAGTGCGGAAGGACCAGTTCTCGTTTTCGCTGGCGGCGTTTGGAGAAGCGCCCGGCGTGGGCTTGTTGGCGAGCGAGACGACGTGCAGCTTGCCGTCGAGACAGCAAGAGAGGACGTGACGGCCGACGACGATTGGCGGGGCGATCGACGGGAATGCGCCGAGGCGTTGCGGCTCGGAGCCGGTGCGATGGCGGACGAGGCCGTAGCCTTCCTCGGGCCGCGTGCGAAAGACGTCCTCGCCGCGCAAGGCCACGGCGGAAAAGCCCATGCTCGATTGGCTGTCGTAATTCGATTCGGTGCCGGCGACGACCGAGCGTTCGATCTTGTCGGCGGCGATGCGGAGGACTTCGATCGAGCCGCCGTTGTCGCGGCGATACCACTGGCGATAGACCGCGCCGTCGGGGCCGAGGCTCATGCCGAGCGTGGCGGGGCTTTCCTTGGGTGCATAGCGGGCTTTGAGCGTGCAATGGTCGCCGCCGTTGTCGACGAGCCACAGGATCGAACCGCCAGCAGGCACGACGACGGTGTTCGTCTTGTCGGCGCTGGCGTGAACCGCCAAATCGCGCGAGCAGCAGAATTGATCCTGCCACGTGACGCGGCCTTTCTTGTGGGCGGCCCAGGCCTGGCCGTTCCAGCGGTCGCCGTCGAACTTGAGCACCTCGCGGACGAAGTCCCAGGTCCAGCGGATCGCGCC
>JAJDEG010000502.1 GCA_029259895.1 Planctomycetota bacterium | reverse complement strand
GCGGGGGGCGGGGAAATGGTGACGAAGCCGCTGCGGTTCGCCGTCGAAGATGCTCAAGAACCGTCGGCCGATGCAAGCGGCGACGCCAAACGCGAGTTGGAACTGAACTTCGCCACCAGCGCGGCCGGGTCGATCAAGGTGGAGATTCAAGACGAAGCCGGCCAGCCGATCGACGGGTTCTCGCTTGCCGACGCCGACGCGATCATTGGCGACCGGATCGCGCACGTGGCGACGTGGAAGGGGAACGCCAACGTTGGCTCGCTCGCCGGACGAACGGTGCGGCTGCGGTTCGTGCTCAGCGACGCCGACTTGTACGCGCTGCGGTTTCGACGCGCGGAGTGAAGATGTGCGGAGCGAAGACGTGCGGAGGGCGCGGCGACATGCGTGGCGTTACTTCGCCGCCGTGCTCGTCGGTTGGGCCGCGCTCGCGTCCGCCGATGAGGCCGCCGCCGGTGTCGACGCGCCGGCCTGTTCCAGGGCGTCGATCACGTCCTGCTGCGTTAGCAAGTCGCGAAGGATGATCGGCTTGTCCGGCTGGCCGGCGGGATAGATGGCCAGCACGGGAATTGAGTTGCTGCCCAGGTCGTTGAGCGTTTTCTTGATTTCGTCGGACGGTTTGGTCCAATCGGCCAGAAACGGCACGACGTCGTATTTCTCAACGACTTCGAGCGTCTTCTTGGTGTCGACGGCGAACTTGAGGTTGGTCTTGCACGTCAAACACCAGTCGGCCGTGAAGTCGATCATCACGGTCTTGCCTTCATTCTTAGCCTTTTCGACGGCGGCGACGGTGAAGCCTTGCCAGGGCAAGACAGGTTCGACGGGACGTAGGGCCGCGAATGCTCCGCCGCCCAGAACCGCAGCCACGGCAATGCCCGTTGCCCAACCGATTGTTTTCTTGCCGAGTTCGGCGGTGAGCGGAACGCGGCCGATCCACCAACAGCCGGCCCAAATCGCCATCAACAGGGCGAACGTGGGCACGAGATAGTTCTTGTCGATGAACGTGAACAGGAACACGACTGTGCCGAGCAGGACGAAGCCCATCGCTTCTTTGAACGTGTCCATCCACGCGCCTGGCTTGGGCAGAAAGCGGATCAATTCCGGTACCGCGCCGATGAGCAGGTACGGCGACGCCATGCCGAGGCCGATGCTGGCGAAGACCGTGTAGACGACGTAGGCGGGCTGGTTGAGCGTGAAGCCGAACACGAAGCCGAGGAACGGTCCGCTACACGGCGTGGCGAGGATCGTGGTTAGGATTCCTTTGGAGAACGCACCGGCCGCGCCTTCTTGCTGAGCGAGGTCGCCGGCCCGACCGGAACCGACGAAACCGGGGATGGGAATTTCCCACACGCCGAGAAAGCTAAGGGCCATGGCGAACACGAGACCCGACAACGCGACGTTGAACCACGTCGAGGTGAATTGCTCGCCCCATCCTTTGTTGAGCACGACCGATAGCGTCGCCAAGGCCAGGAACACCAGCATCAGTCCGGCGGAATACCAGAGATTGAGCGCGAGAACCTGCTTGCGACCGTGGTGCGCTTGCTGGACGAACGACATGATCTTCAAGCCAATAACCGGGAGCACGCACGGCATGAGATTGAGGATTAGCCCGCCGAGGAGGCTGAAACCGATGGCGGTAAGGAATTTCTTTACGTCGAGTGGCAAGGCCGCGCTGGCCTTGGCGTCGTCGGCGGCTTCACCGTAGGTGGCCTTTTCCAAAGTGGCGGGGATTTCGCCTTCGGCGGCCTGCGATGCGATCGGTAATGAGATCGTGAACCGCGCCCCCGTCGGTTGGTTGCATGTGGCCTTGCTCTTGCAGACCTGGAAGCCGACGATGCCGGCGACGATCGCGGTTTCGCCGGTTCTCGCCGACTTGGGCACGTCGATGAAAGTGGTGAACGTGATTGGACCGTCGTAGTGGTCGATTCCTTCGCCGGACACGGTCGGTGAACCGGCAGTCACTGGCCCGACTTCGTAGCCCTCCGGCGCTTTGACGACGACGAGCGTCGGATGGCTGCCGATGGCGTCCTTGTCTGGTGGCAGCAGCGCCCATTCGTAAGCGTGCCAGCCGGAGATTGGTTCGATCGTTAGCCGAAGCGGCACTTTGTCGCCCGGCGCGGCCGCGGCGACGCCAATGTTGGCTTTGATCGTCGCATTTTGAATCGTGATCTCGCCGGGCGTTTCCGATGGTTTTTCGTAGGTCGCCGTGAAGGGGATCGAAAACGGCAAGCAGCTATTGGCGTCGCAGACTTGTCCTTTGAAGGTGCCTTCGACGGGCGTCGATTCGGGGTTGGCGCCATTCTCGTAGGTGATCGGGGCGATCCACGTGACCGTGCCGTGGTGTTCTTCGATTTGCAATCCGACCCAGATTTCTTGATCGACGTGGACGTCGGGCTTGGTGCGGGCGACGAATTCGCCGGCCGTCTTGTAGCCTTTGCCGGTGGCGACGCTCAGCGCGGTTCGTTCTGGCCCGCCGGCTTTCTGCGTGATCGAGTAGATGTGATAACCTTCCTCGACCGTGGCCGTGACGTGCAGTGTTCCGCCGCCTGGGCCGCCGACGACTTTGGCGGAGACGGAAACGCGGTTGCTTTGCGATCCGCCCTGATTGCCGAACGGTTGGCCGAGGCCGAGGTCTAGGCCCGGCGGGGCGTCGGGGTTGTTTTGGGCGATGCCACTAGCCGCGAGGGAGAGGAGGACGGCAACGGCGGCGATCGCTCGGCGTAGTTGCGAGTTGGCACCGGAAAATGCTGGCGAATGCATGTCGAATCCTGGCGTAGTGCGGCGGGTGGCTTGGTGCTGGGGAGCGGGATTTGTGGTGCGACCGGTGTCGCGATGGGCGGCGGTTGCTATTCGTATCCCATTATTCGGAGTGTCCGGGGGCAGATGTCTGTAATCTTGGGCACACTCGCCGCGGCAAAGCTGGAAAACGGACGTCAAACGGGCGTCCGGGCCGCGCGGCTTCCCCCCGTATTGTGGTTGCTCTTGGACAGGATTGTCAACGTTGGTTCGATTCGTGGCACGGTGTCCACGCCGTCGGGAGACTGGCCACAACGACGCTGCGAGCCGGCGTTTCGCGACTCCGCATTCGCCGACGCGGTACCGGCCGGTAGAATGTGGGCCGCTAGCTGCGACCGGCGTTTACTTGAATCGCCGGCGTTTTCGATTCCCCTTTTTCTATTTCCTCGGCAATTCCTTCGATGGCGATACCGAGCGACAGATTGATTCTTGCCAGCCGATCGCCGCGGCGGCGCGAATTGTTGGCGGCGGCCGGGTATCGGTTTGAGGTTTTGCCGGCGAGCGAATCGGCGGAATGTGGGATATGCAGTCGCGAGACACCGCCCGAACTGGTCGCGCGGCTGGCCAGGCAGAAAGCTGCGGACGTCGCCCCGGCCGTCGCGGAGGGGGTCGTGCTGGGCTGCGACACGGTGGCGGAATGTGGCGGGCGAATTCTGGGAAAGCCGACGGACGTTGCACATGCCCGCGAAATGCTAGAGTTGCTTCGAGGCCGTGAGCACCGCGTTTACAGCGGCGTCTGCCTGTGGCGGCGGCCGGACGACCGGACATTGGTACGCGTGGACACGACCGTGCTGGAGATGGACCGGATTGACGACGCGGACATCGAGGAGTATCTACGGAGCGGGCTGTGGGAGGGAAAGGCCGGTGCGTTCGGGTATCAAGATCGGCGCGGTTGGCTCCATATTCGCTCTGGCAGTGAATCCAACGTTGTCGGTCTGCCGATGGAAATGCTAGAGGCGATGTTGGCGGAATTGGCGGCGGGCTAATCGGATCGGTCGATACAATCGGTAGGCGCATGCGCGGTAAAACGGCGGTTGGGAGATCGCCGACGAAGCGGGTGCCGTAGCCGCGGGCGAAACTTCAGCGGCGTCGCGACGATTTTCTGTCGACCTTCGCGACGCTCGACAGGCCTCGTGAGAATGCGATTCGCGAAACCAATTCGAGTGTAGTTGCCTCACGATGGCAAAACCCTTACGATGCCGACGTTCGCCGCGGAGCGCCTCTTCGGAGTCGTCGAGCGCGCCGCCATCGCCCCCGCCCGCCGCGGTGGACGCACCCGTGCCGCGTCTCGTGGTTGCCACGCCGCTGGATTCTGAAGACTGGATCGACCATTCCGCGCTCGACGCGCAAGGCCCGCCTCACCGTTTGCCACCGATGACGCCAAAGAAGCTCACCGAACAATCGCGAACGCTGATGAACGTGGCCGTCGAACTGGCGGCGTCGATGCAGGTCGAGGCGATCTTGGTTCTGTTCGACGCGCCGACGGAGTGGGAGGAACTGAGCCGGCTGGCCAAAGGGCAGAAGGTGATCGCCGCGGCCGATCGGGTCGAACAGGTCGCGGGTGCGGAGGAAGCTGGCATTCCGGTGGTTCTTTTGGAAATGGCGGAGAGCCCGGTACACGAGAAACTCGGGCAAGCGCTGCTGGAGGCCGTGGCCGACGACTTTCTAGCGTCGGGCGCGTCGGTCGTGGCTTTGTACAGTGGTTTCGACGCCGATGTGCCGGACTCGCTGAGCGTCATTCATCTCGACGAGCATTTGGGGCGGCTGACGTCGCGCGATTTGCGGCAGCTCGAAACGCGCGTGCCGCTCGATACGCTTAAGACGGTCGTCGATCTGGCAGTGGACATCGGCCGCGAGGGGCGCGAAGGCAAGCCGGTCGGGACGTTGATGGTGGTCGGCGACGCGCGAAAGGTGATGGCGAGCAGCCATCCCACGGGTTTCGATCCGATGAAGGGATATAGCCGCAAGGAGCGGAATCTACGCGACTCGCGGGTTCGCGAAGGAATCAAGGAAATCGCGCAGATGGACGGGGCGTTCGTGATCGCCGGCGACGGCACGGTCGAAGCGGCCGCGCGGTACATCGACGCACCGGCCACGAACATTACGCTTTCCAAAGGGCTCGGTTCGCGGCATTGGGCCGCCGCCGCTATCACGCGGGCGACCAACGCGGTCGCCGTCGCCGTGAGCGAGTCGAACGGCACGGTGCGCATCTTCAACAACGGCGAAGTCTTTCTACGCATCGAACCGATGCGGCGGGCGATGAAGTGGAAGGGATTCGACTTCGATCGGCCGGATGAGGACTGAAGCTCGCGCGACGTCGGGTGGTCTCGCTTCGTTGGATCAGTCCGACTTGAGCTGTTCGCTGAGGAACAGCGCCATCACGGCCGCCATGTAGTCGCGGTTGTCTTTCTTGCCGAAGCCGTGGCCTTCGTTGTCGGCATAGACCGTCCAGACGGGTTTGTCTTGTTTCTTGACGATGTCGGCGATCTGCTCGGCCTCGAAGAACGGCACGCGAGGGTCGTTCTTGCCGTGGATGACCAGTAGCGACGAGCGTATCTTGTCGGCGTTGGCCGTGGGGTTGATGCGCTCGAACACGGCCCGCATGGCCGGGTCGCGCTCGTCGCCGTATTCCGCGCGGCGAAGGTCGCGGCGGTAAGGGGCGGTCCGTTCGAGGAACGTGATGAAGTTGGCGATGCCGACGACATCGGTGCCGGCGCGGAGACGGTCGCCGTAATGCGTGAGCGAGGCGAGCACCATGTAGCCGCCGTAGGAACCGCCTTCGACGGCGACGCGGCTGGCGTCGAGTTCCGGTTGCCGGGCGACCCAATCGAGCAACGCGCCGATGTCCTTGACGCTGTCCTCGCGGCGTTCGGCGTTGTCGAGCTTGAGGTACGTCTTGCCGTATCCGGCGGAGCCGCGGACGTTCGGACAGATGACGGCGAAGCCTAGCTCGTTGAGATAATACTGCGACGTGCCACGGAATAAGGGGCGATACTGAGACTCCGGCCCGCCGTGAATGTGGATCACGACCGCCGCCGGTTTGTCGGCCGAAGCGCCGCGCGGCCGATAGTAGTACGCCGGTATCTTCCGATCGTCGAACGACTCGAAGGCGATCCGCTCGGGCTTGACGAACGAATCGGGATCGAGACCGCCGACTTCGCTGTACGTCCAACGGGTGACTTCGGCATGCTTGTCGCCGTCGGCAACGACCACGGAATAAGCGTCGGCTGGAGCGTCGGGCCGGGCAAGCGTAAAACCAAGCTGGCTGCCGTCGGGCGAGAACTCAAGCGAGCCGATGATGCCCAGCGGCACGTCGACGGCTCGGGCCTTGCCGTCCGCTGCGTAGAGATACAGCCGGCTCGCGCCGTCTTCGTTGACGGTGAATGCCACGCGGCCCGATTCTCGCGATACCTCGATCGATTGGATGTCCCAGGGAATGTCGTCGACGAGCGTGCGGTATTCTTGCGTCGCCACGTCGAGGGCCGTGAGCTGATGGAATTCTCCGCCGGCGTCGGTCGATAGGTAGACGGTTTTGCCGTCTTTGGAGAACTTGCCAGAACCGATGGCGACAGGTTTCTCGCCCGGCAGCGGCAGTCTGTCGACCTTGCCGGATTCGACGTCGAGCAGCGCCGGGTAGGTCTCGTTGATCGACACGTACTGAATGAGAAACAGCGTTTTGCCGTCGGGCGACCAGTCGGTCGGCCGCCAATACTCGCTGTCGGTCTCGAATAGCATTTTCATGCTGTCGGGCTTACGCGTATCGGCAACGTAGACGTCGGTGTCCTTTCCATTGCGACGATTGGAGAGAACGATCATTCGCTCTCCATCGTCGCTGACGGGGCCAAGCTGATTGCGCGATTTGCCGTCGGTGAGCAACGTCGTACGAAATTCGGCCAGATCGACGCGGTGAATCTGGTAATCCTCGTTGCCGCCGGCGCTCATCGACACCAGCAGGGCCTTGCCATTCTTGCCGGGCACGAATCGTCCGGCGGCCGGTTCCTCGAAGAACGTGATCTGCTCGCGGCGGCCGCCGGGTGCGAACACGCGATGAAGCTGCACGGAATTGCCGAACCGCGTGCCGATTAGGATTCCCTTGCCGTCGGGCGACCACCCTTGAAACACAGTCGGCCGCACGTTCTGATACTGGGCCAGACGCGTCACCAGCTCGTCGGGCAGCACGGGGACGCCGGTCGTCTGGATCGCGGTAGGTCGGCGCGGATCGACGGGCTCGTCGGCCGCGGCTTGTCCCACGGCCCGTTCCATTGCCAAGATGCTTAGCAGTGCGAACAAGCCGCTCGCCAACAACGTCGGGACGTTACGACGAAAGAATCCACTGGTCATGCGTAAATGCTCCAAGCAATGAGTTGAATTCGAGTCGACGAATCGCGATGCGCTACCATTGAAACAGATTGCCCGTCGGAATCAACCTTTCACGAAGCGACGCTCGCCGGCGCGCCGCACGTCCGGAAACTTGAAACTTGATACTTGAACCTTGAACGCTCTCCCCATCGATCTGTTGTACGAATCCGACTCGTGCCTGGTCGTCAACAAGCCATCCGGCGTGTTGACGCAGGCACCGCCGGGGATCGATAGCTTGGAGCAGCGGATCAAGGATTTTCTTCTGGCGCGCGAGCAGTTGCAGGGGAAGGTGTATCTTGGCGTGCCGCACCGGCTGGATCGGCCGGCCTCGGGAGCGATGGTGTTCTCACGGCATCCGCGGGCGACGCGGCGGATGGCCGATCAGTTCGAGGCCCGCACGGTGGAGAAGATGTATTGGGCGTGTGTGCCGGGCACGGTCGAACCGGCCGAGGGGACGTGGCGGGACTACGTGCGGAAGGTGCCGAACGAGCCGCGGGCCGAGATCGTCGGCGAGGATCATCCCGACGCCCGGCTGGCAGTGCTGCATTACCGCACGATCGGCGCGCTGCAGCACGATTCGTTGCCGCACGGGTCGCTTTTGGAGATCGCATTGGAGACGGGCCGAACGCATCAGGTGAGGGTGCAGGCGGCATCGCGTGGGATTCCGCTGTTGGGGGACGCGCAATATGGGTCGAGGATCGCGTTCGGCGAACAGTTCGACGATGTTCGCGAGCGGGCCATTGCGCTGCACGCTCGGCGGCTGGCGTTTTGTCATCCGACGACGCGGGAAGTCGTGTCGGTAACGGCCCCGCTTCCGGCGGCGTGGCGGGATTTGGGCGTTGCCGATGCCTAAGATGTAGGATTGTCGGCGATGTGCGTCGCCTTTTGGATTAGCAGTCCAGCGCGTACAATCGAGGGGCGTAAAGGCGTATTCGGAGTTGGCTGGACGGAATCAGAGCGTTTTCTCTGCGCGACTCCGTGCTCCTCCTCCGTGAACTCTGTGGATTATCGGCCGCGCTGATTCGGTTTGCGACGGCGCGGCGTTTGGGCGGATTGAAATGAACATCTTGGTCGTTGGAAACGGCGGGCGCGAGCACGCCTTGGCTTGGAAACTGGCGAAGAGTCCGCGCGTGGAGAGGGTGTTCGTTGCGCCGGGTAACGCCGGTACGGCGATCGACGCGGAGAACGTCGATATCGCGGCGAATGACTTCGCCAAGCTGATTAAGTTCGCCCAACAGAACGACGTGGGGCTGACGGTCGTCGGACCGGAAGTGCCGCTCGCGGCGGGTATCGTCGATGCATTCGCTGCCGCCAAGCTGCGGGCGTTCGGGCCGTCGAAGCTGGCGGCGGAACTGGAAGCTAGCAAGGTGTTCTGCAAGAACCTGCTTCGACAGGCGGACGTGCCAACGGCCGACGCTCAGGCGTTTCGCAATCCGGCCGCCGCCGCCAGGTACTTGATGAGCCGCGAGGATGTGCCGGTTGTGGTGAAGGTCGATGGCCTGGCGGCCGGCAAGGGCGTGTTCGTGTGCGGCAAACGGGCCGAAGCGGTGGCGGCGATCGAACGAATCGGCGAAGGAACGGAATTCGGCGAAGCGGCCAGCCAGATTGTCGTCGAGGAACGGCTGGATGGCGAGGAGGTGAGCGTGTTGGCGATTACGGACGGTCGGACGATCGTCACGCTGCCGCCGTGTCAGGATCACAAGCGCGCCTTCGACGGCGATCAAGGCCCAAATACGGGCGGCATGGGCGCTTACTGTCCGGCTCCGGTCGTCGACGAACGGACGATGCGCGTCATCGAGGAACAGGTACTGGTGCCGACGATCCATGCGATGAAACGTTCGCGGCGGCCGTTCCGCGGCGTGCTGTACGCGGGATTGATGATGACGAACCAGGGGCCGAAGGTGCTCGAGTACAACGTGCGGTTTGGCGATCCGGAATGCCAGCCGCTGTTGATGCGGTTGGAGAGCGACTTGCTGGACTTGCTCGAGGCGACCGTCGATAGGCGGCTGGAGGAAATCGATCCGCCGGCTTGGGATCCGCGGCCGTCGGTGTGCGTGGTTATGGCGAGCGACGGCTATCCCGGTGCGTATAAGCGCGGCCAACCGATTCGCGGATTGGACGAAGCGGCCAAGCTGCCGGATGTGAAAGTGTTTCACGCCGGCACGGCGACGATGGACGGACAGGTGGTCGCCAATGGCGGGCGCGTGCTGGGCGTGACGGCGGTGGGGACGACAATCTCCGCGGCAAAGCGGCAGGCGTACACGGCGGTGAAGTGCATTCGCTGGGACGGGGCCTGGTGCCGGAAGGATATTTCGGACAAGGCGGTGGCATCGTTTGGCTCGTGACGGGTATTCGTTGGGCTCGAGCCGGGCCGCGGCGCTCGACGATCGCGACTTAGGTCGACGTCGGTGCGTCGAAATCGCTGCCGCTGCGTGCGGAAACGGCGACCAGCAGCACGCCGACGCACATCAGCGCCGCGGCAAACCAGAAGGGCGTCGATCCGCGTACGACGCCGACGCGATACGCCAGGTCGGACGACTTATAGAGCGGCAATCCGGCCAACGGCCCGAGAATTCGGGCGAGCGAACTCACGCTTTGCGCCAGGCCGAGAACGCCGCCTTGTCGCGCGGGGTCGCTGCGTCGCGAGATGAGGGCGTTGATCGAAGGCGTGATGAAGGCGAAGCCGGTGACGATGACGCCGAGCGAGCAGAGGAGCGTCGTCAACGACGGATTCTCTAGCGAAGTCGCCAGCCAGGCGAATCCGCCCACTTCGGCCGCCGCACCGATCGTGGCCATCGTTCCCTCCGAGAGCCGTCCCGACAGTCGCCGCACGAGAAAGCCCTGGGCGAGCGTGAGGACGAAGCCGACGAATGCGAATACGAGTAACACGTCGGAATAGTTGTAGGCAAACGGGCCGTTTTCATCTTTAACGAGAAGCGACAGCGTGGACTCGAAATTGGCGAACGCGAAGACGCAGAGGAACGTGGTGAGCAGCAGCGCCGCAAGCGACGGTACGGATAGAGCCTCGCGGAGCGACGTGAGATTGAACCAGCCGCGGCGGGCGGACGGCGTTTGGCCGGGACGAAGCGATTCGGGCAACTTGAAAAGTGCGAGCAGGAACGCCGACGCGGAGAGGGCGGCCGCGGCGTAGCCCGGACCGGGGCCGGGCGTTGCCTCGTTGCCGGAGAGGGCGAAATAGCCGAGTAGCGGGCCGAACGTGAAGCCGAGTCCGAACGCAGCGCCGACGAGGGCCATGCCTTTGGCGCGGGTCTCCTTGGTCGTTACGTCGGCGATGTAGGCGTGGGCCGTCGAAATCGTCGCGCCGGCCAGGCCGGCGCCGATGCGGGCGACGAACAGCCAAACGACGCTCTTCCATACCGTGGCCAAGCCGAACAGCGCGTAGCACACTGCCGAACCGGCCAGGCCGATCAGCAGCACGGGGCGGCGGCCGATGCGGTCGGATAGTCTTCCCCACAGCGGCGCGAAAAGAAATTGCATCGCGGAGAAGCTGGCCATGAGCGCGCCGAGGAGCCAGCCCATCTGTGGGCTGTTTTTGTCGATGCCGAGAACGGCCGCGAATTCGTTTGCGTAAAGCGGTAGCAGCGGCAGCACCATGCCGAAGCCCAGCAGGTCGATGAATACGGCGAGAAAAATGACGAGCAGCGAGGCTTTGCGCGGGGACGGAGATGACGACATACGGGAATTGCCGGTGGGCGGGAGGAGGGAGGCGTGAAGCTAGACGGCGCGAGCTAGACGGCGCGAGAACGCCGCGCGTGGGAAGACGTATTGTAGTCGGCAATGGCGGGCGGGATGAAGGCCGACGATCGGGGGCCGTGCCCCGTGCGTCGCGCTCCTTTCTCGGCCCCTCTTTCTAGCCTCGGCGGCGAGCCTTATCATGGCCCGTATGATTCGGTACGACGCATCGACCCGCCGCCGCATGGAATCGCTGGACGCCGATGCGCTGGCCGCGCATCAGTTGCGGCGGTTCAACGCGCTGGTCGACCGCGTGGTGGCGGAGAACCGGTTTTATGCGGAAAAACTCGCCAAGACGCCGCGGCCGCTGGCTTCGCTCGAAGATCTCTCGGCGTGGCCGATGACGTACAAGGAGGAGTTGGTCGGGCGTGCTTCGTCGGCGTTTGCGGGGAATCTGACGTGGCCGAGGGAGCGATACGCCCGACTGCATCAGACGTCTGGCACGAGCGGTCGGCCGGTGGTGGTGCTCGATTCGGCCGAAGACTGGCAATGGTGGATCGAGTGCTGGCAATATGTGTTCGACGCCGCCGACGTTAAGGCGGGCGACGGCGTGTTGCTGGCGTTTTCATTCGGGCCGTTTATCGGTTTTTGGAGCGCCTACGATGCGGCGGCGGCCAGGGGTTGCATGGTCGTGCCAACCGGCGGCCTGGCGACGCTGGCGCGATTGGAGATGATCCGTTCGAGCGGCGCTTCCGCGCTGCTTTGCACGCCGAGCTATGCGCTGCACATGGCCGAAGTGGCGCGGCAGCACAGCCTCAATCCACGTTCGCTGGGCGTGCGGAGCATCATCGTGGCCGGCGAGCCGGGCGGATCGTTGCCGAACGTGCGCGGACGGATCGAAAGCGATTGGAACGCGACCGTCATCGATCACGCCGGCGCGACGGAGGTTGGCGCGTGGGGGTACGGCGACCGAAGCGGCAAGGGACTGTTCGTGCTGGAGAGCGAATTCATCGCCGAGTTTATTTCGGTCGACACGGGCGAGCCGGCCGATGAAGGGCAGTTGTCGCATTTGATTCTCACGTCGCTGGGGCGGCCGGGCGCGCCGGTGATTCGGTATCGGACCGGCGATCTGGTGCGACCGTCGTGGCGGGGGATCGACGGCGACGGTACGCGTGCGGAACACCGACGGCGATTCGTGTTTCTCGATGGCGGCGTGTTGGGGCGAGCCGACGATATGGTGACCGT
>JAJDEG010000501.1 GCA_029259895.1 Planctomycetota bacterium | reverse complement strand
AGCTCTGTTGGTGATCGATGCCTTGCCGCCGCGGGTTTCCGTGTCGGCGTTGGTGCGTTTCGTGTGCGATACGGCCGGCATCGACTCGCAGCGACTGGGCCAGATCGATCTTGCCGGGCGGCGAGCGACGGTCGAGGTGCCGGCGGACTGGGCGGCGCGGATGGTGCGCTCGCTCGACGGCGCTCGGTTCAACGAGACGAACGTCCGTGCCCGTCGCGACGCGGCCGAGACTATTGCGGACGAGAGCGCGCGAAGCGGGGGCGAGGATCACTTTGCCCGGCTCGCTCGCTTGTTGCAGATGGAGTCGGACGCCGCCGCCCAGCGTGCCCGCGAGAACGCGGCGCGACGAACCGGCGACGCGGCCGAGCGGACTGGTGAGAGCCTCGTTGCGTTGGTGATCCGCGACGAAACGGCCGGCCTCGGCGGGCGAGTGCTGGTCACCCTCGGCAAGCGAGACGTGAATCGTCGGCTGCCGTGGTCGCGGTTGGGCGTCGGCGCGCCGGTCGTGCTTTCCGAAGAAAACGCATCGGACGGTGTGGCGTGGCGCGGCGTCGTCTGCGACCGATCGCCGAAAACCGTACAAGTGGCGCTCGCCGAGTTCCCCGATTTGTCGGACGAGCGAGCGACGTTGCGGCTCGACGCTTCGGTCGACGAGATCGCTCGGCAGCGGCAACTCGACGCGCTTTCGAGAGCCGCGACCGCGCGGGGCGAGCGGCTGGCGGATCTGACCAGTGTGTTGCTGGGCCAGAAACCGCCCGAGTTTCACGCAGCGAAAGAAACGACGGACGCAGGCGATGCCGCCAAGGCTGGCCGGTCGAAGCAAGCGGCCTTGAATGCTTCGCAGCATGACGCCGTGAGGTTTGCGCTCTCCGCCGAAGACGTGGCCGTTATTCACGGTCCGCCGGGGACGGGAAAGACGACGACGGTCGCGGAGTTGATTCGCCAAGCGGTTGGATGCGGGCAAAAGGTGCTCGCCTGTGCGCCGAGCAATCTGGCCGTCGACAACGTATTCGAGCGACTGCTGGCCGGCGGCGTGCGCGCCGTGCGGTTGGGACATCCGGCCCGCGTGTTGCCGCAGCTGCGCGAGCATACGCTCGACCTGCTCGTCGAAGAACACGACGACGTGCGGCTGGCGCGCAAGCTCGTGCAGCAGTCGCGCAAGCTGTTCGACAAAGCGGGGAGGTACACGCGGGCCAAGCCGGCACCGGGAGCAAGGCGCGAGATGCGCGGCGAGGCCAAATCGCTGCTGGCCGACGCACGACGGCTGGAGTCGCAGGCCGTCGAACAGATTCTCGACCATGCCGACGTGCTGTGCGCGACGTTGACCGGGCTGGACAGCGAAGTGCTCGGCCGGCGGCGATTCGATTTGGCGGTGATCGACGAAGCGTGTCAGGCGGTCGAGCCGTCGTGCTGGATTGCGCTGGCCCGCGTCGAGCGTGTCGTGCTGGCCGGCGATCATTGCCAGTTGCCGCCGACGATCGTTTCGCCACAGGCGCAACGAGATGGTTTTGGCGTGAGCCTGCTCGAACGGCTGGTCGATCGCTACGGAGACGCAATCACGCGACGGCTCGATGTGCAATACCGCATGCACGCCGCGATTATGGACTTCTCGTCCAACGAGTTTTACGACGGCACGCTGCTGGCGGACGAGGCCGTGCGGGGGCATGTGCTGGCCGACATGCCGGGCGTCGAGGTGGGCGATTTCACTTCGCTGCCGGTGGAGTTCGTCGACACGGCGGGGGCGAGCTACGACGAAGCGCAAGAGGCCGACGGCGCGAGCCGGTTCAACCGCGAAGAAGCACGGCTAGTCGTGAAGCGCGTGGCGACGCTGCGCGAGGCAGGCGTTGAACCGGGACAGATCGCCGTGATTTCGCCGTATGCCGCACAAGTACGCTTGATTCGCGAAATGATCGACAACGAAGCGGAGGACAACGAAGCGATCGAGGTCGATAGCGTCGATGGTTTTCAGGGCCGCGAGAAGGAGGCGATCATCATCTCGCTCGTGCGGTCGAATACGGCGGGCGAAATCGGCTTCTTAGCCGATACGCGGCGGATGAACGTGGCACTCACCCGCGCAAGGCGAAAGCTGATCGTCGTCGGCGACAGCGCGACGATCGGCGGGCACGCGTTTTATGGGCGGTTTCTCGAATACGCGGAGCGGATCGAGGCTTATCGGACGGTTTGGGAAGAAATGTAGAGACGCGACGCGAAGTGCCGAGTTCGATCTCCGCGACTGGCGGTCTTTCGGCGGCAAATCGGGCGGTTTACGATGGATAGAAGTTGAAAGGTCATTCATTCGATGAGAATCGGTGGTTCATGAGATACTCAGTGCAATGCGTCTTGATGCTCGTTCTCGCCGCTGTTCCGTGCGTCTCGGCTGCCGCCGACGACGCACCAACGAGCATCGATTACAACGAGAAGATCCACCCGCTGTTTGCGAAGTACTGCACGGCCTGTCACAGCGCTGACGAGCCGGAAGGGAAGCTGGTGCTGGAAAGCTATGACGGTCTGCTGCGGGGTGGCGAGAAGGGCGCGGTGATTTCGCCCGGCAAGGCCGACGACAGCCGGCTGGTGCGGATGCTCACCGGCGCGGCGAAGCCGGTGATGCCGCCGGACGACAGCGAGCGGCCGTCGGACGAAGAGATTGCCTCGCTGAAGCAGTGGATCGACGCCGGCGCGAAGGGACCGAGTGGTGCGGCGCCCGACCCGACGGTGCTGGTGGTTCCAAAGATCGAGCCGCGCGCGGACGTTACGCCCGCTGTGTCGGCGTTGGCCACTTCGCCGGGTGGCGAGTTGCTTGCGATCGCACGCCGAAGTGAGGTTGAGATCGTCGACGCGAAAGATGGCCGCCGCGTCCACTTGCTAAGCGGACACGCCGGCAACGTCAGTTCGCTTGCCTTCGCGCGCGACGGGAAACGACTAATCGCGGCCGCGGGCGAGCCGGGCTTGTTCGGCGAAGCCATTCTTTGGGACGTGGCCGAAGGAAAGCCCGTCGGCAAATTCCGCGGACACCGCGACGCGCTCTACGCGGCCAAGCTCAGCGGCGACGGCACACTGCTGGCCACCGGCAGCTACGATCAGAAGGCGATTCTGTGGGACGTCGAGACGGGAAAGCCGCGGTACACGATCGATGGCCACAACGGCGCGGTGTTCGATGTCGCGTTCAGCCCGGATGGCAAGATTCTCGCCACGGCCAGTGCGGATCGAACGGTGAAGCTTTGGAATGTGGCCAACGGCGAGCGGCTCGACACGCTGGGGCAGCCGCTCAAGGACGTGTATTGCGTTGCGTTCAGCCCCGACGGACGGCGGATTGCTGCCGGCGGCGTCGACCGGCGGATTCGTGTTTGGGACATCACCGCCGGCGGCCGCGAGGGAACGAACGTGTTGGTTTACTCGCGGTTCGCCCACGATGGCGCCGTGCTGCGGCTCGCCTTTTCCGCGGACGGCAAGACGCTCGTGTCGGCGGCCGACAATCGGACGATCAAGATTTGGAATGCCCAGGTGATGACGCCGCGGCGGACGCTGGAAACGCAGTCGGACCTTACGGCGGGAATCGCGTTGTCCGCGAACGGCGGCACGCTGCACGTGGGGCGGCTGGATGGATCGTTGCAGCGCTATGCGCTTTCCGGCGACGACGGCGTGGCGACGAGTGGCGACGATGAGGTCGTCGACGCGGCGGCCGACTTCCCCAAGGGGGCGTTGCCGGCCGACGTTCCCGCGCCGCCGTTGACCGAAGCGGTTGCCGAGCAGGAACCAAACGACGAACCCGCTGTGGCCGGAGAACTGACGCTGGGCGACAACGGCGCGGTAGCAACGGGCCGGATTCACGCCGACGATGACGATGCGAATCGAAACGAGGACGTCGACCTGTGGCGATTCTCCGCGCGGCGGGATGAGGCGTTCATCGTCGAAACTTCGGCCGGCCGCGATCAGTCGCCATGCGATACGAAGGTCGAAGTGTTGCACGCGGATGGTCGGTCCGTGCAACGGCTATTGTTGCAAGCGGTCCGCGATACGGCCGTGACGTTTCGCGGAGCCGACGCGAATCAGACCGGATTTCGCATCACGAACTGGGAAGAAATGGAACTGAATCAGTACATGTACCTCGGTGGCGAAGTCTGCCGGCTGTTTCGCTTCCCGCAAGGGCCGGACAGCGACTTCTTGTATTACGAATCGAACGGCCGCCGTTGGGCGTACTTCGACACGACCGCCACGGCGCATTATCTCGACGAGCCGGCGTATATTGTGCGGCCACTGGCCATCGGCTCGCAGCCGGTGCCGACGGGATTGCCGGTGTTTACGCTCAACTACGTCAACGACGACAGCGGCGACCGCAAGATCGGCACCGATTCGCGGTTGACGTTCACCGCGCCGCAGGACGGCGAGTACCTCGTGCGCGTGAGCGACACGCGCGGGTTCGGCGGCGAGAAGTTTTCTTACCGGCTTACGGTGCGTCGTCCGCGGCCGGATTTCTCGATTTCCTTCGGCGACCGCACCCCGACCGTCGGTGCGGGAAGTGGCAAGCGGTTCGTCGTACGTGCCGAGCGGATCGACGGTTACGACGGCGAGATTCGCGTCGACCTCGCCGGTGCGCCGCCTGGCTTCGTCGTGTCGTCGCCGGTGGTGATTCCCGCTGGCCACGAACGGGCCTGGGGTGTGATTCACGCGACGCCCGACGCCCCGCAGCCGACGAAGGAGAACGCCGCCACGACCAAGGCGACCGCGACGGCGGCGATCGGCGGCCGGGCGATCGCGAAGACGGTCGACGCGCTGGGCGAAATCAAGTTGGCGGAAAAACCGAAGCTGATCGTGCGGTTGGAGTTGGACAACACGCAACTTACGTCCGCGGAATCATCGGCGGATGTCGGCGGTTCGGATTCGACGGAGCCGGACGCCGTTACGATCGCGCCCGGCACGACGGTTACGGCAAGACTCGTTATCGAGCGGAACGGCTTCGACGGAGACTTGAAGTTCGACGTCGATAATTTGCCGCACGGTGTGATCGTCGACAACATCGGCCTAAGCGGGATTTTCATTCCGGCGGGCAAGACGGAGCGGCAGTTGTTCTTGAGCGCTCGCGATTGGGTTCCGGAGCAGACGCGGCCCTTTCAAGCGGTGGCGCTGGCCGAAGGGAATCAGGCGTCGCTGCCGTTGCGGCTGGTCGTCGAACGACGGCAGAAGTGACTTCTGCCATTAGATGGTGGCCTTGCGATCGATTCGCCGCTTAGTCGGGCATCATGCACCGGCGGCGACGGCCGAGGGCACCATCTTGTCGAGCGTGTTGACGAGATTCTTCGAATCGAACGGCTTGACGACGAAATCGGCCGCGCCGAGATGAAAGGCTTCCTTAAGCGTTTCTTTTTGATCGAGGGCGCTGACGACCAGGACTTGGGCGTTGGGGTCGATTTTCTTGATGCCGGCCAAGGCGTGGAGTCCATCGTACTCGGGCATCACCATGTCGAGGGTAACGGCGTCCGGCCGCAACGCCTGGAACAGATCGATCGCCTGTTGCCCATTTTGTGCTTCGCCGACGATTTCCCAGCCGGCTTGTATGGCGGCATCCTTGATCATTTCGCGAATGATGAGGGCGTCGTCGGTTACGAGTAGTTTTCGTGCCATGGCTAGTGCTCGCGGACGATGGATTGGTTTGCGCTGGGCTTTGTAGTGCGATTGAGATCGAAAAGTTATTGAAGAGCTACAGCGTCGCCTCGGCCGTTCCGGCGACCTCGATAAGTAACTGACCGGTTTGGCAGTCGAGTGAAACGCGGCGTCCTTTGGGACCGCCAATGTGCTGACCACTAACGCGAAGCCCGACGGACTCGAGCGCCTTGACGACCGCCTGAAAGTTGGCGGCTCCGATTTGCATCGGACCGGTCGACGCGAACATGCTCGAACCGCCGGCAAGCTTAACGACCAGTCCGGCCGAGCCAACTCCCTCGCTCTTGAGCAACTGCAGGAGGTATGGAATCGCCGTGTCGGCGAACTTCGCCGGCGTGCCGCTACGGTTCGTCGAGTCTGGCAGAACGACGTGGGCCAGCGCGCCGATATGGTGGCGCGGGTGGTACATCGCAACACCGATGCACGAACCGAGGACGGCAACGAGCGAATTTCCGGCGCGCCCAACCACGGCTTGGCCCATACCCGCCGTATTGACGGGTGACGTTTTTTTTGCTTCGGCGATAGCGGACATTGTGCTTGTGTCGGCTCGTAAGTGCGGAGGCGCGGACCGGGGCAGCGGGGCTATGGGGCTTACAAGTGTCTAGTTCTCAATGGCATTTCGCATGGCGGCGCGCAGGGCGTCAGAGGGCACGAAGAACACATTCCAGTTGAGCTCTTCGCCCTGTCGTTCAAAACTCGTGCGGCAAATCAGAACCTTGTCGCACGTCATGGCCTGGGTCATCAGTGCTTGTTCGAGGACGCTTGCGCCGTAGTCCTGCAGGAACGTTGGCGGAGAAGGAACGAGTTGTGTTCCGACGAGCTTCGTCAGCGCATTCATGTAAGCGCAGCCGAGGATATTACCCGTCTCCATGAGTGCGGATTTCTCGAGTGCGGTCCATTCGGGTTCATCGGCGACCGGTCGGTGCAGCAACGTCGCCGCGAGCTGCCGGCCGTTTTCCTCGTCGAAAGTGAGAATCATGTCTCCGCCCAACTCACCTTGAAGCGAAAGCACGATCATGGTCAACAGGTCGCTGCCAAAGTCGTATTCGACACAAACTTCTTCGAGTGGAATCTCGCGGACTTCGTCGAGCCGCATCGAGATCATTCCGCCCGTCCAGCGGCACATCGCCGCGGAGGCTTCGTGCGTGGCCGCCGAGAAAAAGCAATGCAAGAACTCGATACGGCCTTCGTCAGTCGTTTGCGCGGCGGTCGTCATAACGTTTTCTCGTATGTGCTAGCGGCGGAACTCGCTCAATGTTTCGCGATGCATGGGAAGGGCGTTGACTTTCAATAGGCTTCGGCCGTTGCCATCGCGCCGTGATTGTTCGGATTGCTGCGACGCGAGGACATATCCAACAGAGCGTTCGGGTCGAGTATGAGCGACACGCGGCCATCGCCGAGAATGCTCGCTCCCGCCACACCCGGCACGTTGCGGTAATTTTCTGCCATCGATTTGATAACGATGTCCTCTTCTCCAAGCGGCAAGTCGACGATGAGGCCGATTTCACGGCCTTCGGAACCGAGCACGACCAGCGTAGCACGGCCTGACTCGGCGCTATTCTGCGAGGAACCTTGCCGCCAATCGAAAAGTTCGCTCAAGCGTACCACGGAAACAACGCGGTCGCGGACGCTGGCCGTCGAACGGCCATGTACGGCACGAATGTCTTCGGGTTCGATCGTCACAATCTCGACGACCGCATCGAGCGGCAAAGCGAACACGTCCCCGTCGATACGGACGAGCAAACTGGGAAGGATAGCCAGCGTCAGCGGCAGCTTAATCGTGAAGGTCGTACCCTCTCCCATGCGGCTGGTGAGATCGACCGTGCCGTTGAGTTGCTCGATCTTCGAGCGGACGATGTCCATGCCCATGCCGCGGCCGGAGATCTCCGTGACCTTTTCGGCCGTGCTGAAACCGGGTTCCCAAATGAGTTGGAATACCTGGTGTTCGCTGAGTCGATCGGCGTCGGCTTGCGAGACGATGTTCTTCTCGACCGCCTTGCGGCGGATGCGCTCGGAATCGAGGCCCTTTCCGTCGTCGCGGACGCGGATGACGATGCTGTTTCCGCGATGAAATGCTTCGAGGGAGATCGTTCCCTGGGCCGATTTTCCGGCGGCGACTCGCACGTCGGGCAGTTCGATGCCGTGATCGGCCGAGTTGCGCACCATGTGGATCAGGGGGTCGCCCAACTCGTCGATCATTCGCTTGTCGAGTTCCGTCTTTTCGCCACGAATGACGAGCTCGACTTGCTTCTGGTTGGCCCGCGTAATGTCGCGAACGACTCGCTTGAAACGCGTGAACAGTGGTCCGACGGGGACCATCCGCGTGTCCATTACGCTTTTTTGAATGCCGTCGGCGACGCGGTCGAGTTGATGCACGGCATCGCCGAGATCGACGATCGACGCACGGAGCAGATTGAATTTTTGCAGCTCGCGCTGGATGACATCGACGTCCGCATGAACGCGACGAAGCTGCGTGCGAAGGGATTGGATTTCCTCTCCGGAACGGGCCGCGGAGATAGAAGACTCTCCGTCGCTTGCGATCTGGCTGAGAGCAGCGCGGATGTTCTCGACGACCAGGTCGACCTGTTTGCCGGGGACAGCAAGGCGCAGTCCGTCGCCGATTCGGGCGAAGCGGGCCTTGTTGATGACCAACTGCCCGGCGAGATTCATCAATTGGTCGAGGCGATCGATGTCGACGCGAAGCGTTTCGACCGGACGAGCCGCGTCCTTGACTGGCTGCCCCGGTCCTTCGGCCGACGTCGGGGCGGCGGCGCCGAGGGACGGTGGCGCGGAGGCAGCGACCGCGGCCGTTTTTTGCGTGGCTTCTGTGGGCGGGACGTTCATGGATGGGATACTCTTCGCGGGGGCGTTCGATGGCGGGGCATTGGTTGGCGCGGCCGCTCCGGATGGCGTGGAAGACCACGTCACGCGTGCGACGCCGGCTATCATTATCTTGGTCGTGATTTCAGACTCGCTCGCGCTCGTGGCGACGGCGAACGCGAATGACCGTAGGTCGTCGATCTCGTCGAGCTGGTCGGCCGCCGGATCGCAGTAGAAGACCCGACCTTCATTCGCGAGCTTTTCGTACAGCAATCGAGCCTTGAGTCCGCTGAGCATGAGGCCTTCGTCGAAGACCACGACACCCATCAGCGCGGACGCGTCCTGCGGCGCAAGTCGGGCGATGTCGGCGAGCTGGCGGTCCGTAAGCCGCTCGCTGGAAGCCGAGTCTGCCGCGCTTGCCGATGTCTCGGCCGGCGCATCGCCAGCGGCGGCCGCTCCCAGAGAAGCCGGTACGTGGGCGGCAAGGAGTTCGTCGGCGAGCTGCCCGAAGTTGTCTTCCTGCGGAACGCCGTCGCGAAGTTGCTTCACGTAAACGCGCATCGCGTCCGTGCATCGCAGAATGGCGTCGACCAGCGTCGGGGAGAGACCGTCGCCGGTTTCGCGGAGATCCTGAAGAATGTCCTCGATCAGATGAGCAAGTTTGGCCGGACGGTGCAATCCGATGGACGCCGCGGATCCCTTTATGCGGTGCGACGTGATCAGCAACGTTTCCGTGATTTCGCGAGCGACGCCGCCCTCGCTCAACAACACTTCGGTCATGCTGTCGAAGGACATGTCCGCCTCGTCGATAAAGATCGCGAGGTATTTCGCAGGCGACTGTTCGTCGACGACACCGGCGAAGTGGTCGACCTTTGCGGTGGGCCAGCGCTCGGTGACGGGTACTTGCACCGAACCCTCGGCGTCATTCGGCAGATCGCCCGTGACGGGAGGCAGAAGGTTAAGCTCGGCGTCTTCTTGCGAGGTCGGAGGACGATCCGCGCCGACGGACTGGAGCAACTCGGCGATGCGCGCCACGATATCGTCGCAAGACACTTCGTCGTTCGACGGTGCCGTCAATTGTTCGACGAGTTCTTCGAGACGGTCGCAAGATTGCAGCACCACGTCAACGACGTCCGCCGTAATCGGTAGTTCTTGCTTTCGCGCCGCGTCGAACACGTTCTCGATCTTGTGCGTCAACTGATTGATCTGAACGAACCCCAGCATGCCAGAAAGGCCTTTGATGCTGTGGGCCGCGCGGAACATCTCATTGATCGTGTCTGTGTCGCACTCGATCGACGAACCGGCAGGAACCTCGGCCGCAGCTTGGTCGAGCACCAAGAGATTCTCGTTCAACCGCGCAAGCAACTGACGAGACTCGTCGAGGAAGTCGCCGAGTAAGTCGTCCGTGTCTTCCAACTGGTCGGTGGATCCGTTTTGCGTCATCGTCATGCTCCCCGTGGTCGTTCGTTGGCGGCTATTGTTTCTGATACAACCACGGTTGCAGGCGTTGGTAATCACCGAGCAGATCCGACACGCCCTCCGCAGCACCGACGACGAGCTTGCCGTTGGGGACGAGGAGCTTGCCGATGTGGCCGATGACCGTTTGTTTGGACGGCTTGTCGAAGTAAATCAGGACGTTCTTGACGAACACCAAATCGAACGGGCGTTCGGCCAAGGCATTCATGAGATTGTGCTGGCGGAATCGGACCATCGACGTCAGCGCCGGCTTGGCCGACCACACGTTGGCGGAAGGCGACTTCGTGAAGAAGCGGCGACGATAGTCGTCGGGCACGAGTTTCATCGACCGTTCGTTGAAGGTCGCCGTCTTGGCTTCCTCGAGCGCGCCGACGCCGATGTCCGTGCCGAGAACTTCAATCTTCCACTGCGAGGCGTTCGGCACGCAGCCGGCGATGCACGATGCAATCGTGAACGGTTCGTCGCCCGTGCTGCAAGCGGCCGAAAGAACCCGCAGCGTTCGCTGCCGCTCGTTGCGTCGGGCCGCTTCAGAGATTTCCGGCAAGTATGTTTCTCGTAGCCACTTCCAGTGCGCCTCGTCGCGAAACAAATAGGTTTCGTGCGTGGTGATTTCCTGTAGGAACGCATCCCACTCGGGATCTGTGTCGCGCAGTTTCGAGACGTGCTGAAAATAGGCGTCGTACCCGGCGATGCCTGTTTCTCGCAGGCGACGTCGCAACCGATTCGACAGCAGAGTGCGCTTCTGGGGGGAGATGGCGATGCCGGTTCGGTCGTAGATCAGCCGTGCGTAGCGGCTGAGTTGTTCGGGCGTTATCGTTTCTTGAAGCGTTTCGGCAGGCATGGGAGCGAATCCCTTTCTTGAACTCGTTGTCGGCGAGGGGCTTGGCGGGGGGCTTGTTGTCTGAGCAGGTTGGGACGAGCGTTCGACGGTCTACCAGGATCGCAAGGTTGCAAAACGAAAGCTGCTTCGCGATGCGAAGTCGACATCTAATCAATATGCGCAGCGGCGAAGGCAAATCACGATAGACTTTCGGCTCGGTCCGAAGCGCCAAGGGCGATCGAACCGAGACCGAAACGCGAGGCATCAATTTTTACCGCGCGGGGCCGCGCGAGTGGGCGGGACTATGACGTAACGAACGACACAACGTGCAGCAATTGCAATGCGAACTAGGCGGCAACGACCTGAGTGACTTCCGACTCGCTCAGGATCTTGTCGATATCGAGCATGATCAGCAGTCGCTTCTCGAACTTCACCAGGCCGGTGAGGTACTCTCGCCCCAGGCCGGCGACGGTCGGTGGCGGCGCGGCGATTTGCTCCGGAGAGATTCGCAGCACTTCGCTCACCGCATCGACGATGATGCCGATGGTCTTGCCTTGGACGTTGACGACCATGATGCGCGTTTCGTCGCCTGCCGGTTCCTGAGCCAGGCCAAACCGCAAACGCAAATCGACGATCGGAATCACCGTGTTGCGGAGATTGATCAGGCCCTTGATGTAGTCCGGCGTCTGCGGAACGCGGGTGATCTCACCCATCAGGATGATTTCCTGAACTTTGGTGATCTCGATGCCGTACTCCTCCTGGGCAAGTCGAAAGCTGACGAGTTGCATGCTGCCGATACCGTCGCCAGCACTACGATGGCGGTCGATGGTGGTGTTTTCTTGCGCTACGGTAGACACGAACGTGCTCCTTTTCGATGGCGGATGAGAAACGATCGTATGGGTCGAGTGTTTATGGCCGCGCCACGGGCCTAAGGTCAGCCGTTAGGTTGCCTTCCTCGCGACGCATCGGTCCTGACGGTTTGCCTTTCATCAGTGGATAAGCAAACGCGCATTCCTTCGGCATCTGGCTCGAAAGCGTAGGTTACGAATCGCAATGCGGAGGCGATTGCGACAACCCGCAATTTGACACCAATCAGCTACGACGGCCGGTCGAAGTCGCGGTGCAACGAGACGTGACGAACGCGACGCTGCACACCCCGCTTTGGAACGATTCGGGCGGTATGTTCGCAATTGTGAAGGAATCGTTAGAGTTTTCGCAGTCGGTACTGTCCCCTAGGACGCGACAGGTGTGGGTTATGACCGCAGCGACGATTGAGCAGCCGGCGGCGGGCACGTCGAACGTCGCGCCGTCGATCGAAACGAATTCTCGTAGCGAGTCTCGTAGCGGTGCGACCAAAACGGCGCGACCGATCGCCGACGCGCAAAGTCGCTGCGCCATCGCTTGACTCCGCGCAGAGGCGACCTAGCTTTGCCTGTCGATATGCCGCGCGTGCAACGCGAGCGCTATCGAGAACGAACCGACCGGTCGGCGTGCGAGCGAGCGGTTCGTGGCGGAATCGCCCCATCGTCCCAAAAGAATTGATTTCATTCGTAATCGCTAGAGGTTATTCATGGCCACTCGCTGTCTTGTCGCCGACGATTCCAGCACCATGCGGAAGATCATCTTGCGGTCGCTCAACGCCGTCGGCGTCAGCGACATCACCGAAGCGGCCGACGGCGAAGAGGCGATCAAGCTCTTCGGCGAAGGCGATTTCAATTTGGTTCTGACCGACTGGAACATGCCGGGCAAGAGTGGCTTGGAAGTGATTCAAGCGATTCGCCAGTCGAACAAGGATGTGCCGATTCTCATGGTTACGACGGAAGCCGAGAAATCGCGCGTGCTCGAAGCGATTCAAGCCGGCGTGTCGGATTACCTGGTCAAGCCGTTCACGGCCGACACGCTCCGCGAAAAGTTGGCCAAGCACGGCTGCTAAGTTCAAACTTTTCGCTAGTTCAGTAAATTCAATCGTCCCGAACCGAAGAGGGCCGTGCGAGAGTTGGACGGGTATTGAAACCGTCCCTCGTCGCTGGTCCTCTTTCGCTTGACGGTTCGCCCTCAGCCGCGTTAGAATCCCAACGGATCGGCGATCGTCGATGCTTTGCGTTTCGCGAGAAAACGCGGCCTCGACGACGCACTTCGTTGGGAGACGACGACGATGCTGCGGATCGATGCGGGAACGACCGCTCCGTATTGCGACGGAATGTCGCGGCGGAACTTCGTGCAGTTGGCGATGACGGGGATGGCGTCGCTGGGGCTGGGCGATTTGCTGCGAGCGCGGGCGGTCAGTGCGGGCGCGGGGACGCAGGCCAAGGACACGTCCGTCATTCTGATCTGGCTCGACGGCGGTCCCGGCCACATGGACCTGTACGATATGAAGCCGGAAGCGCCGGCCGAGTATCGCGGTATCTGGCGGCCGATCAATACCAACGTGCCGGGATTCGAGATTACGGAGCTGTTTCCGCGACAGGCCAAGGTCGCCGACAAGTTTTCGATCGTTCGCTCGCTGCATCACGACACCGGCGATCACTTCGACGGCGCGCATCGGATGCTTACTGGCCGATTCGGCGCGACCGGTGCGAATACGGCGGGCAAATACCCGTCGATGGGCTCGATCGCGACGCGCGTTCTGGGGCCTCGCAAGAGCGGCTTGCCGGCGCACGTGGCGGTGCCGTATGCATCGAGCGTCGGTTTGCGGCCGGGCTACTTCGGCGCGAATTTCGTCGGCCAGCAGTACGATCCGTTCGAGACCGGCGGCGATCCGAATAGCGACGGCTTCAAGGTGAACAATCTGGAGCTTGGCGGCGGGATGACCATCGATCGATTGTCGGACCGGCGGGCGCTGCTGACGCGATTCGATGCGCTGCGGCGACAAGTGGATAACTCCGGCGTACTCGACGCGGTCGATCGCTTCGACCGCGACGCATACGAAATGGTAACCAGTTCCGAAGCCCGCAAGGCATTCGATATTTCCGCCGAAGACGCGAAGACCCGTGAACTGTATGGCCGGACGAACTGGGGTCAATGCACGCTGCTGGCTCGGCGATTGGTCGAGGCCGGCTCGACGTTCGTCACCGTGCATTACGGCGGCTGGGATCATCACTGGAATCTCCAGTCCGGTTACGAGTCGCTGTTGCCGCAGGTCGACGCGGCGGTGGCGGGCTTGTTCACGGACCTGGCCCAGCGCGGACTCGATAAGAAAGTCCTCGTCGTGCTATGCGGCGAGTTCAGCCGCACGCCGCGGATGAACGATGGCGGCAACGGCGGGCCGGCGGGAAGTCAGGGCACGCCCGGACGAGATCACTGGGGCAACGCGATGTTTTGCCTGATGGGCGGCGGCGGCGTGAAGGGCGGCCAGATCGTCGGCTCGACGAATCGCCTCGGCGAAGCGCCGCAAGACCGCCCGCTCACACCCGGCGATATCCACGCCACGATGTTCCACGTGCTGGGCGTCGATCCGCAGGTGGCGTTTACGGATCACTCGGGGCGGCCCGTTACGGCCGTGGAGCAAGGCGAGGTGATTCGGGAACTGGTGTAGGATCGGGGAGTTCGAGATTCGAAGCTCTGGATTCAGACACGAAACCTGAAACTTCGCAGCGCATAAAAAACTGGCCAAGCCCGCAAGAAGGCGGACTTGGCCAGTTGTCGTTAATGCATTATCGCGAATCCGGCTCTCAGTCCCACCACCATTGCCCATCGGCCAGCGCATCGAGCGTCACATTTTCGCGACGCTTGGCCACGTTGCCGTCTTCATCGCTTAGCAGGTTCGAGCGGTTGAGGGCCAGCGTCGGCTGCACGTGAACGCCGCCGCCGATCGGGAACGACACGCGGTTGCCCTTGGCCAGCGCGATGCAGGCGGTGCCGGCTTGCTTCGGCGCGTGGTGCGTTTCCGTGGCGAACTTCGACTCGTCGCCCAGCACGTCCATCTTCCAACCGGCCTTGGCGAAGTAATCGTGCTTCTGCATGAACGCCGCCGCC
>JAJDEG010000051.1 GCA_029259895.1 Planctomycetota bacterium | reverse complement strand
GGGGAAGAACGGATCATTGGGGACGAGCTTGGCGGCCTTCTTGTGGCCGACGAGCGGATAGAAGTTTCCCTCGCCGACCGCGGATCGCAACTCGGCCGAGGCGAATTGCCAGCCGATATCGGTCGAATATCGCCACAACTCCGCGCCCGGGAATCGTTCGATCTGCTCGACGGCACCGAGCGTCGAAATCGATGCCGTGGAATTCGATGTGGTGGAATTCTCCGAGAGGGTCGTTGTGGCTGCGGTCGTACTTTCGCCGGGGACCGTTGGGGAGATCGGGCCGATGGTGGTTTGTGACTGCCCGCCGATCGTGATGGTGGTCGTGTCGGTGATCGTGTGGGTGATCGTTTCGGTGGACGTGCCACCGTCACTGCCGGCAAGTGGTTTCTGGCCGAAGTCGGACGCCAGCCAATCGTAGAACTGCGGCGTCAACGCGATCCATTCTTGCACTGCGTTTAGTTGGGCCGTCGTGTAGCGCGACAAGTCGGCGGCCTTCTCCAGCGCCACCTCGAACCGGTTGAGGCCAACGAATTGACTGTCGGAAATTGTCAGGTTTCCGCCCGTCGCGGCGGAGAGCATTTGCCGCGGTTCGAGCGCCTCGACGAGCCGTGCGCCGCGCGGCAATCGGACGTCTGGCTTGCGGCGAGCGGCGGAAGCGAGTCGGCGTGGAAAAACGGATGGCCAGCGCATCTTGGGCCTCGGTTTCTTGGCGGCGGCGGGCGAATCGGGCAAGGACCGCGAGGGCCAATGGCGGCGGCGTCGGAATTCCGACGGCAATCGCCCACTGGCCCCCAACGGGAGAGTTTTTAGCGTAGTTGAGGGGCCGGGCGAAAGCAAGTTTAGGCGGAAACTCTCGAACGCTGGCGATTCCACCGTTCTCCGAATATCTTGGACTCCACATTGCACGGCCGGCGCATCCAACTGCCGCCGGCGTTGCGAGTGGGCTATGCACGGCGCACTGAGTGGCAGGGCATCTGTGGGGCGGTTACGATCGAATTCGCTGTAATCCTTCGATGTAAGCAATTCCGTCGTCGATTCATACGATGAACGTACCGTCTTATCGCGACCGGACCGCATTATCTCGCCATCGCGTGTGGGTCGTGCTGGCATGGTGCGCCAGCTTGCCGGTGGCGTGTGCTGTCGCCGCGGCCGACGAACCGGCCGTCCGTTTTTCGACCGAAGGTGACCGATTGGATATCTCAATCGGCCGCGCGCGCGTCGCGACCTATGCGTTCCGCGACAAAGAAATCCTTCGCCCGTACTTTTCCACCGTGGCGACGATGTCGGGTCGGCAGGTGACGCGGAATCACCCGCCGCGGAAAGACGCCGACGCGACCGACCACCCTTCGATGCACCCAGGCATTTGGGTGGCGTTCGGCGATCTGGGCGGCGAAGACTTTTGGCGCAATAAGGGCCGTGTGATTCATCGGCGGTTTGTCGAAGAGGCCAAGGCCAATGGTTCGCGTGGCGCGTTCGTCGCCGAGAACGAATACGTGTCGAAGGACGGAACGACGTTGTGCCGCGAGCAATGTCGCTGGACCGTCGCTGCGCAGGCAGGGGGCTGGTGGTTGCTCTACGACGGTTCGTTCACCGCGTCGGTCGACGGCCTGGGGTTTGGCGACCAAGAGGAGATGGGCCTCGGCGTGCGCATGGCGACGCCGTTCACCGCGGCCAACGGGGGCGAAATTCGCGATAGCGCGGGCCGCAAGAACGAGAAAGCGGTGTGGGGCCAGCAGGCCGAGTGGTGCGATTACGGCGGCACGATTGACGGCCGGCGGATCGGCGTGGCGGTCGTTCCACACGCGGAAAACTTCGGTCGCAGTTGGTTTCACGTACGCGACTACGGGCTGATGGTCGCCAATCCGTTTGGCCGCAATGCATTTACTCGCGGAGAGACGAGCCGCGTCGATGTTCCTCTCGATAAACCGCTGCGGCTGCGATACGCCACGTTCATATACGACGCGGCGGCGGGCGAAGCGCCGGACGTGGGCGAGATCTACCGCACGCTCGAAAAATGAACGGGTAGCAGAAGGCTTACTCTTAGCCAAAGATGCGGCGTATTCCGGAATCTTGCCCGCGCCGCGCGAACCGTCGTCCACGGTTGGGCGTATTCACGGACGAAGTTTGGATGTGGCGGGCCGGCAGCTTATGCTGGATCGTGGGCACACGGAGGTATGGAATTCATGGACGAGCGGGCAATGTCATCTGGCTGGCGAAGGGTCTTGTGATGGTTGGCGCGCTACGCGACTTGGATCGAATTCTGCGCGGCGACGCGACGCAAGTCGAAACGTTGCGCGAAGCTACGCTGGACGTCTCCGTGCGGCGGTTGGCGTGGCTGCTCGTCGCGCTCGGCGGTATTTATGGACTCTGCATGGGGTCGTATGCCGTGTTTCGGCACAACGAGCCGGAGTATCCTTACTACTGGCAGTTGCTTTCGACCACGCTCAAAGTGCCGGGCCTGTTCTTGCTGACGCTGGCGGTGACGTTTCCGTCGTTGTACGTGTTCAACGCGTTGGTCGGATCGCGGCTGACGATGTTGCCGGTGCTGCGGCTGCTGGTGGCTTCGCTGGGCGTGAATCTTGCCGTACTGGCCTCGCTGGGGCCGATCGTGGCCTTCTTCGGCGTGAGTACGACGAGCTATCCGTTCATGGTGATGCTCAATGTGGTCGTGTTTACCGTGGCGGGTGTGTTGGGTCTGTTGTTCCTGCTGCAGACGCTGCACCGCTTAACGCTGGCCGACGCGCGCAAACGCCGCGAAAGCGACGTTGGTGGCGTGGAATCGTTTTCGGAATCGGCGGCGGATTCGGCGGCGGATTCGATGGCGCCTTCGGCGACGGGCGCCGCGACGCCAATCGTCCTGGCCGAAGACGCCGAGCTTGCAACGCGACGGTCCGTGCTCGATCTCGGCGCGCTCGATCCCACCGAGGGGCACGTGCTCGGCGAGCACGTAAAGAAGGTGTTTTGGTGCTGGATCGTGGTGTTCGGCCTGGTCGGCGCGCAGATGGGATGGGTGCTGCGGCCGTTCGTCGGCGACCCCGACGCGCCCTTCGCTTGGTTCCGCGAGCGCGAGGGGAACTTCTTCGAGTCGGTGTGGCAAACGTTCGTGACGTTGGTAACCGGCGGATAGAAGACCGCCGCGAGTTCGATTGCGCGGGCAGTTCGCCCGCCGGTTGCTTCGCTATGAATCTGCTGCTTCAAGCCGACGACGTGCTTCGACAGCGACTCGACGCGCGCGGCCAGGGCGATCGGCGGACGCTCGTCGCGCTGGTGACCTCGACGATCGTTTTCGGCGCGGTCTATGGCGCGGCGATGGGCTCGTACGGCGGCGTGGTGGGCGAGCGGCTGTGGCAGGTATTCTATTCGGCGAGCAAAGTGCCGCTGTTGCTGCTGGCGACGTTCGCGGTCAGCCTGCCGAGTTTCCTGGTGATCAATGTGCTGTTTGGGCTGCGCGACGATTTGGGCCGCGTGGTGCGGGCGTTGGCCGCGGCACAGGCCGGCGTGGGGATCGTGCTCGCGTCGCTCGCGCCGATTACCGTCTTTTGGAACGTTTCGTTCGGCGACTATCCGACCGCTGTCCTCTACAACGCCGTGGCGTTTGCCGTGGCGAGCTTCGCCGGGCAGTGGCTGCTGCGGGGCTACTATCGGCCGCTGGTCGCGCGGCGTCCCCGTCATCGATTTCTCATGCGGGCGTGGTTGGGCGTGTATGCCTTCGTTGGAATTCAAATGGCGTGGGTGCTGCGGCCATTCGTCGGCGATCCCGGGTCCGAAGTGCAATTCTTCCGCGAGGATTCTTGGGGGAACGCATACACGGTGGTCTGGGGCCTGCTGGTCAACGTGCTGGGGCGGTAGGTCGACGCGAGAGGGTCCGGCTCGCGGTGGCAGTGGCGCACGGGGGAAGCTATCATCGCAGCTACGCGGCCGTCGTTGCAGGCGATCGTCGAAACCGTTTGACGAAGTGATGTTTCGTACTTAAACGCAGAGGACGCGGTTGAAAAATCCGCGGTCTTCGCGGACCAACTCAGGGAGTCTTGTTGTGAAGACAATTGCTCTTTTTATTCTAAGCTGGGCGGCGGTCTCGGGTGATTCTCGATTCTCTTGCCAGGTCGTTTGCGCCGCGGAGATCACCGTCGAGAAGTCCGAGCAGGGCGCTGCCGTGAAGATCGACGGCAAGCCGTTCACCGAATACGTCGTGAAGTCCGGCACGAAGCCGATTCTTTGGCCGGTCATTGGACCGACCGGCAAGGCGATGACGCGCGGCTGGCCGATGAACGACGATGCTCCGGCGAGCGAGAAGCGCGATCATCCGCACCATCGCTCGTTCTGGTTCACCCACGGCGAGGTGAACGGCGTCGACTTCTGGTCGGAAGGGAGCAAGGCTGGGCGAATCGTGCATCGCGAATTCGCCAAAATAGAAGGCACACCCGTGCCGACGATCGTGGCCGTCAACGACTGGCAGGACCGCGACGGCAAGAAAATCTGCGAAGAGCGTCAGACGATTCTCTTCGGCTCGGACGACGGTCGGCGCTGGATCGATTTTACCACCGCAATGAAGGCCACCGAGGGGCCGCTCACGTTCGGCGACACCAAAGAGGGCGCGTTCGGCGTTCGCGTGGCGGGCACGATGAAGGTCGATGCCAAGCAGGGCGGCAAGATCGTCAATAGCGAAGGCCAGAGCGACGGCGGCGCATGGGGTAAGCCGGCCGCTTGGGTCGATTACCACGGCCCGGTCGAAGGCGAGACGCTGGGCATCGCGATCCTCGACCACCCGAGCAACTTTCGCCATCCCACCACGTGGCACGTGCGAACTTACGGCCTGTTCGCCGCCAACCCGTTCGGCCTGCACGACTTCGCCGGCGGCGACAAGAACGTCGACGGCAAGCACACGATTGAGAAGGGCGAGACGCTCACGCTGCGGTATCGCGTGCTGCTACACAAGGGCGACGAAAAAGAGGGTCGCGTGGCGGAGGCGTTCGAGGCATTCGGCAAATAGTGATTTGGATTCAAATCCGCTTGGTGGGAATCCATCGGCCGTTCGCACAGTTTGGCAAGCCACCGGCGCCACACCAACGCGAAACTCGGCGAACGCCTACCGATCAAACCACTTCTTGATCGAATGCACCGTCGCGGCGCGGCCGGCGCGGGCGATTGACGTGGTGAGCGGGATGCTCTTGGGGCAGACGGCGACGCAGTTTTGGGCGTTGCCGCAGACTTGGATGCCGCCTTCGGCGGTGAGCGCGTCGATGCGCTCGCCGGCGTTCATCTTGCCCGTCGGATTGCTGTTGAACAGCATCACCTGACTGATCGCGTGGGCGCCGACGAAGGCGGAGTCGAACGTGGCCGTTTCGCGGCGGCGGAAATCCTCGTCGGTTTCGCCGTCGCGGCGGGTTAGCTCGACCTTCGTATACTGCGGGCAAGCTTCGAGACAGCAGCCGCAGCTCATGCACTCGGAGAGCGGATAGGCCTGGCCCTGTTCTTCCTGCGACATCCGCCCGCCGGGGCCTTTGTCGAAGTAGCCGTCGACCGGCACCCAGGCTTTGACCTTTTGCAATGCGCGAAACATGCGGCGGCGGTCGACCATCAGGTCGCGAACGACCGGGAACTTGCTCATCGGCCGCAGTTCGATTTCGCTCGGGTTATCTTCGAGCAGCTTGTCGACCAGCGCGGTGCAGGCCTGGCGCGTGCGGCCGTTGACGAGCATCGTGCATGCACCGCAGACTTCTTCCAGGCAGTTGCAGTCCCAGGCGACGGGCGCGACCTGACGGCCATCGGCCGATTTCGCCTGGGCGGCGATCCGCTGCAACACGCTGATGACGTTCATGTCGCGTTCGTAGGGGACGCGGTGGCGTTCCCAATAGGTCTTCGCGCCCGGCGCGTCCTGGCGGAGGACTCGGACCTCGAAGTCTTGCGGATGACCGTTGGTGTGGCTGGTCATGGCGTGTGCGGAAGTGATGAGTGATGATGGATGAGCGATGAATCGTCAGCCGCGACGGCGGGCCGGTGGTTATGCTTTGGCGGCGGTCGCTGTCTTGGCGGCGTGTTGTCCGTTGCCGGGACCGGACGCGCCGGCCGCTCGTTTGGCGGCGCGTTCTTTCCAGACTTGTTCGATCAGTTCGCCGCCGACGAGACCATATAGTCTAGGTCGCGGCGGGATGATCGACGTATCGACCGCTTCGTACGTGAGTTCCGGTTGGCCGTCGCTTTGGTGCGTGGCGATCGTCGAGCGGAGCCACTTGGCGGTGTTCTCCTCGAAGCGATCGCACCACGCTTCGGCCAGTCGGCGGCGCTCGCTCGGTTCGCCTTCGTCGATGCCGCCCAGCGCGAAGTCGGGCTTATAGTGCGCGCCGCGGCACTCGTCGCGCTGCAACGCGCCCTTGAGTATCGCCAAAGCGATCGGGAACATGTCGCGAAGGGACTTGGTGAACACGACGTTCTGGTTCGTCCAATTGCCGGTATCGGAAAGCGAACAGCGGGACGCGCGGTCCATTAGCTCGACGACCTTGTCGTAGGCGTCGCGGAGTTGGTCGTTGCGGCGGACGACCGTGGCGGTCTTCGTCATCACGTCGCCAAGTTCCTGGTGGATTAGATAAGGATTCTCGCCGCCGCCGGGCCGACGCAGTAAATTCTCGTGATCCTCGCGGTGCCGCTTCGCCGCACTTTCGTAGAGCGAGGCTGGGCGCTCGACCGCGCCCTTTTGGTTCTTAACGAGCGTTTCAATGCCCGGCGCGACGACCAGCCCCGTGAAGATGCAGCTAAGTAGCGAATTCGCGCCGAGGCGATTCGCGCCGTGGTACTGGTAGTCGCACTCGCCGATCGCGTAGAGGTTCGGCACGTTGGTGACGTGATTCTTGGGCGAACCGATGACGAGGCCGCCCTGGGCGTTGCGTTCGTAGTCGGCCCACAGACCGCCCATCGAATAGTGGACGGCGGGGAAGATCTTCATCGGCACGTCGCGCGGGTCGACGCCTTGGAATTTTTCGTAAATGCTGAGGATGCCGCCGAGCTTGCGGTCGAGTTCGGCCCGCGGAATGTGCGTGAGGTCGAGGTACACGCACTGCCGGTCGGCATCGACGGACAGCCCGTCGTTGACGCAGACGTCGAAGATTTCGCGCGTGGCGATGTCGCGGGGGACGAGGTTGCCGTACTTGGGATAACGCTCTTCGAGGAAGTAGTACCGTTCGTTCTGCGGAATCGAACGCGGATCGCGTGCGTCGTGCGGTTTGCGCGGCACCCAAACGCGGCCGCCTTCGCCGCGGGCGCTTTCGCTCATCAGGCGGAGCTTATCCGCGCCGGGGACGGCGGTCGGATGGACCTGGATGAACTCGCCGTTGCCGTATTTCGCACCGGCTTGATAGGCTCGGCTCACCGCGCTGCCGGTGCAAACCATCGACATCGTCGAGCGGCCGTAGATCAAACCGCAGCCGCCCGTGCCAAGCACCACGGCATCCGCGGGGAAAGCGCGTATCTCCATCGACACGAGGTCTTGCGCAACCGCACCGCGGCAGACGCCGTCTTCGAGCACCGGGCCGAGAAAATCCCAGAATTCGTACTTCTTCACCTTGCCGGCAGCTTCCCAGCGGCGAACCTGCTCGTCGAGCGCGTAGAGAAGCTGCTGGCCGGTCGTCGCGCCGGCGAAGGCGGTCCGCTTGAAGAGCGTGCCGCCGAAGCGGCGTTGATCGCGAAAACCTTCCGGCGTGCGATTGAACGGCACACCGAGTCGGTCCATCAGGTCGATGATTCGCGGCCCCCAGTCGCACATCTCCTTGACCGGCGGCTGATGCTGCAGGAAGTCGCCGCCGTAAACCGTGTCGTCGAGGTGCAGGCCTTCGTTGTCGCCGAGTTGGCGGGTCTGATCGTTGACGCTGTTGATCCCGCCCTGGGCGCAGACGCTGTGCGAACGCTTGACGGGTGTGAGGCTCATCAAGTCGACGTCGATGTCGAGCTCAGCCAGCTTCATGGTGGCGGCCAAGCCGGCCAGGCCGCCGCCGACGATGAGAACGCGGGGTTTTGCCATGGGGACGCGGGGGTCAGGGGTCGGGGGTCAGGGAGCCAGCGGGCGTGGTGACCGGACGCTCCCCTTTTAGCATGTCTTTGACTTCGATGAGGCGGTTTTCGGTCTGTTGGGCTTCGTCGATATCGACGTCGCCGAAGCCCTTCATCGCGCCGAGACCGATCACCGCCACGACGATGCCGAAGGCGGCGCAGATGTAATCGGCGCGACGCTGCGCGGCGGGACTAACCCACACGCCCCAGGTGATGCCCATCATCCAGATGCCGTTGGCCAGGTGGAACACGCAGGAGAGCATGCCGATGGCGTAGGCGATCTTCACGGGCAGCGAGTTGAGCGCCGCGGCGGTCGAAGACGTGGCATGTTCGGGATCGAACTTGCCGCCGCCGAGCGAGTGGCCGTAGTGATGCAGATGCCAGATGTGGAAGGCGATATAGACGAAGGCCAGCACACCGGTGATGCGCTGCAGCGTGTAGCGAAAGTTGTTGCGGTAGGCGTAGTTCTGCGTATTCGGCAGGCCGCCTTTGATGATGACGAAGCCGAAAATCGCGTGAAACAGGATCGGAATGAAGATGAACGTCCATTCGACGATCGGCAACAGCGGGCCGAGGGCGTGGATCTTATCGACGTTGCCCTGAAAGGTGGCCGCGCCGCCCAAGACACTGGCGTTGGTCACCAGATGGACGACCATGTACGCGCCGACGGGCACGAGGCCGCTGAGCGAGTGCAGCCGGCGGAGTAGGAATTCGTGCCGAGCCAGGAACGACGGGCCGGCGTCGGTCGACGACGGCTGCGGGGCGGGTTTTTCCACGGACACCCTCTCTCGAGCCAACGCAAAGCGGGCCCCCGCGAGGGGCCGTCTACCATGACGAGAACCGCAAAAACGCGGCGAAACGCGACGCGGCTGTAGTATAGAGAGTGAGGCGAGACTGACAAGGAGAGTCGAAACGCTCGCAATGCGGCTCGTCTCGGGGGCGAATTCGCGAGCGACGGTCGAGTTGACGGTCGAGTTGACGGTGCCGCTTTGGCAGGGTTTTCTTGGCGTCCGATGACTCGCGGCTGCCGAAAACTGCCGCGGTCGCGAATCGCCGCGCAGGTTGGACTTGCCGCCGTAAGGCGATGTAGTATATCAACTTAGCGCGATTGCCGAGGTGACCATCGTGGCATGACGTACGATTTCGGTATTCAAGTTGCACCATCGACAATTGTGGATCGGTTCTCGAATCGCCGCGGCAGTCCCGGCG
>JAJDEG010000006.1 GCA_029259895.1 Planctomycetota bacterium | reverse complement strand
GTATTGCTCGTCGAGGAACACGTCGCTGTACTCGCCGAGCATGAGAATCGCCGAGCCGTTGACGTTGCCCAGCGGCGAGACGACGTGGACCAAGTCGTCGTACTGCGAAGGCAAGCCGCCGCCGGCCGCCGCGATCATGTGCTTGATGAGGAATTCATCCTGCCCGTTGCTGACGATCGCGCCGCGGCCGGAGCGATCGAGGGCGATGTCTTCGTGGACGCCGCGGAACAACTGGTCGGCGTTGAACTTGACGCGGAATCCGAGGAACGTCGTGCTCGGCCGCGCGGCCATGCTCCCCTTGAGCGAGACGCCGACGTTGTAGTAGACCTCTTGCTCGTCGTAAACGACGGTGGCGCGCATCTCTTCGCTGCCCATCACGTTGACCACGTTGTGCATGAATTGGGCATCGGCCGGCGTCATGATGATGCGGATGCTGTGCTTGCCGGCGGCTTGAGCCTGGCCGTCTTGGACTTTGTAGAGCGCGCGGGAAGCCGCGCCGGCTGCTGGGTACGTCGACGACGCGCCGAGCGCGTCGGTTCCCTCGACGAAGAATTGCACGATCGCGCCGGTCGATGCCTGACCGGGAATCGTGCCGACGTAACGGCCGCCGCCTTCATGCGTCATGGCGACGCTCACCAGCGCCCCGCCATTTACCGAGTACCGCAGCGTCATGCTGGCCACGCCGTCCGGATCGGCCGCGTTGACCGACACCGTGACCGGTTCGCCCAATGCCGGCACGACCGGCGTCGCCGCAAATCCGTCGTACGTCGGACCGGCATTGGCGACGAGCCGGCTGTTCGCCGCGCCCGGCGTGCCGCCGAGTTGCGACGAGTCGAGCGTGATTCTTCGCGCCAGCCGATTGAAGTACAGCCGCGTGTTGAACTGATCCGTGCCGGCGAGATGCTTCGCGCGGAACGAAATCTCGTACTCCCGCCCGTTGACGGCTGGCTGGTTGCCGATGAACGTCGTTTCGGCGTGGTTCGCGCGGTCTTGCGTCTGGCCGGTCGAAACGAGCTTGAGCACGTTTTGTGCGGGATTGTCCGGATCGGCAACGACGATGCTGTGGCGGTGGTTGCCGTTGATTCGCCACGAGGCCGGCGACTGGCCGATCGTGTCGGACTGGAACGTGCCGTTGATGATCTTCTGCGCCGCGGTCGTGCCGGGCGATTCGACGACCGAGATGTCGTCGATGAGAATCTCCGCGTCGCCGAACAGTCCCATCACGAATTCGTTCCAACGGGCCGGCGGGAACTCAGCCGTCGCCACGCCGCGATAGGAATAGGTTCGCCACGACGTTTTGCTCGATTCGTCGCTGGCGGCCCAGGCTTCGGCCCGCGAGTTGTCGGCGTCGGGGTCGGTTAGCTCCAACGTCGAGCCGAGGCCGTCGGCGTAGGTCGACCAGCGGCCGCCGTCGTAATAGCGAACGTCGTCGGCCACGTTGTTGCGCGGGTCTTTCAGGACGACGCGCTCGCCGCTGTTCGACAGCCCGCCGCTGTAGTCGCCGACGATGTCGATGCCGGTATAGATCGTTTCGAGGGCCGCCTTGTTGTTCGACACGACCAAATACCCGCCGGGCGCGATCGTGGTGCCGGCCGGGAAATTGAAGTCGATCCCCTCGTCGATCCGCCAGCCGGTCAGGTCGACGGGGTTCGCGCCGCGGTTGTAGAGTTCGATCCACTCCTCGTCGACTTCGCTGTATCCGGTCGTCGGACTGATTTCGACGACGGTCGACAGCGCTAGTCCAAACGCCACGTCGGCATCACCGGCGCCGGCGGCGGCGTTGACCTCGATCTCGTCGATGGCGATGTTCGGGTCGGAAACTTTGATCCGCAGGCCGGTGGCATCGATGGGGCTGCCGTTTTGGGCGAGCGTGTACCGGTGTCGCAGGTACGGCGTGAAGCCGCCGCCGCTGTTGGAATAGGTGAGCGTGCCGATGGTTTCCCAGCCGGTGGCGTCGTCGCCCGTTTCGGCAGTGCCCGTGCCGGGAGTGGCGACGTTGGTGATCTGAATCGTGTAGACGCCGATCGAGCGGTCCATGCACGTGCCGCCGCAAGCGTCGCTCACCGTGTTGCCGTTATCGCGGCCCCACGCGATGCTCGACAGGCTCAACGTGCCATTAAAATTCAGGCCGATGTACGGATTCGGATCGCCGGCGGGGAAATTCGCGAGCCAACTATTCGAGTTGCCGTAGCGGCCGTCGTTTATGTTGGTAATGAGGTGAACTCCGGCACCGTATTGGCTGCTGCCGAACGACGTGACGCCATTCGTGGCCAGGGCGTCGTTCGCCGGCGCGACCGCCGGGTTGCTGGGGCTGAAGAAATCGCCATCGCTGCCGTCCCAGGCGATTTGGTAGCTTGGCCCGGGAGCGATCTGCGGTCCGCCGCCGCTCGGCGAGGTCGCCTGATGGACTTCGACCGCCAGCACGTTCGTGCCGCTCACCAAGCCCGCCGCCGAAACGATGACCGGGCCGCTGAAGCCCGCATTGTCGACGATCGTCGCGGCCGACGTGCCGTAGTCGATGTCGCCCTCGGGCATGTTCTGGCGATGAATCTCCACGCCGTTGAGATAGAACACCGCGCCGTCGTCGACGACGGGGTTGAGGCTTAGCTTGACGCCTGTCGGATCGCCGGCGAAGTCGAACGACTTGCGGAAATAGTAAGTCTCTCGACCGGGCGCGAGTTGCGTGTTCTTGGGGGCGGGGAGCGTGCCGGCTTCGCTGTGCAATAGGGCCGCGCCGCTCGCCCAAGCGCTGTCGTCGTAGCTTGCCCCACGCCAGACCACGCCGCGGTCCGTGCCCGAGTCGTCATACTTCCACGTCGCGTCGACGGGGAAGATGGGCGTTTCGTCGAACTGGCCCGACCGAGGTTGGATCGGCCGGTGATGGTACATGATCTCGTTGATGACGATCTCGTCGTGAAGCGTTACGACGTTTGCCGCGGCGGGCGTAATCGCGTCGACGTAGTGCCACGGACCGTCGCCGTCGGGCGAGCGGCCGCGGGTCGTGTTCTTAACGACGATCGCGTCGAGCAGCGCGGTCTTGCCGGGCGAATAGAGGAATATGCGTTCGCCGTCGGCACCGGCAAACCCAAGCTGCGCCGCCGTGAAGGATGTGAATCCGCCGGGGGCAAGCATCATCGAGGGCACGACGAAATCGATGTATGTCGCAGCGGCGCGGGTCAGTACGACGCCGGTGAGGTCGAGCGGGGTTGCGCCTCGGTTGTAGAGTTCGACGGAGAACTGGGCGTCGGTTCCGCCGGCAACTTCGTTGATCGCCAGGTTCGGCAAGGCGGCGCCGGTGTCGACGATCGTTTCGGCAAGGATCAATTCGGCAGCGAACGTGACATCGTTGCTGCCAGCGCTGATTTGATGAACTTCGACGGCAAAGACGTTCGTTCCCTGTACCAGATTGCCGGCGGCGACCGTGAACGGACCGGTATAGTCGGCGACGCCAACGCCGGGGAATGCGGTCGTGGAGTGCGAAATCACGGCCGGTGCGGCCGGCATGTTTTGGCGAAACACCTCTTGGCCGTTGACATAGTAGACCGCCCCATCGTCGACGATGGGATGAATCACCAGGTCGGCCAGCGACGCATCGCCGGTGAAGTCGAACGTCGTGCGGAAGTAGTATGCCGTTTGGCCGAGTGTGAGCGGCGTCGTTTTGGGTTCGGGATAGTTTTGGGTCGTGCCGGCAGCGTGAAACAGGGCTTGTCCGCTGGGCCACGCTGCGTCGTCGAAAGCCGATGCGCGCCACGCAGTTCCTTGATCGCCCGACTGGTTGTAGCGCCACGTGGCGTCGATGGGCACGACCGTCGTTTCTTGCACTTGCGGGGTGAGCGGTGCGAAGTTTCGCTCGCCCGGCGTGCCGCCGATCTGCCGGCTCACGGTCCAGTTGGCCGCTTCGACCGTGCCGAGGTTGGGAAGCCGCTTGGCCAGCGACGGTCCGCCGCCATCGGGGCCAACCGGCCAGTCGCCGTCGTCGCCGTAGTCGAGCTCGTCCATCGTGCGGCCGCCGATGCTCATCAGGCGGATCGACTCACCGCCGTTGTCGAGCTTGCCGGTATACGGCCCGACCGCGCCCGCGAATCCCGACGATGCCAGCAGGTCGGCCGGCGACGCGGCGACGACGAGGTATTCGCCGCTCGCCAATCGCGTTCCGGCCGCGAACGTGTAGTCGACGCCACCGGTGATTCGCCAGCCGGAGAGGTCCATGTCGACCGATTGCTGGTTGTGCAACTCGATCCACTCCAGCGCGTCGTTGTTGCCCGCCGGATGGAACATCACCTCGTTGAAGACGACCGTGCTATCGAGCACGCGGCGGTCTTCGAGAGCTTCGAGAAGCAGCCGTTTCGCGGCCCGGCGACGTTTCGCTGGCGCGCGTTGCGGACCGTGGATCGCTTGAATTGCGGTCGAAAGCCCGCGAAAGGGGTGTGCGGCGCGTAGAAATCGCATCGGCGGCATGAAGGGTCTCCGCGCTCAACGAGCCGGTGCCGCAAAAAAGGAGAGCTTTCACCAATTCGCGGCGTTCGCAGAGCGGCAGGGCAAAAGGGTTCGGAAAAGACGAAAAGACAAACTGTATACAGTTGACAGTATACTGTGGCGGATTATACTTGCAATCACTTTTGTAGAGGTTTTAACGGAATAGGGGGTTTGTCCTTAGACCCAGTCTAACCTCAAATCGCGATATTCTGTTGCTCGTGACCTGACTACGTTTCGACATTCTCATCTATTTTCGGAGGGAACTAATGAGTTGCAAACCTCTTCGAGTCGTCTCGTGCCTGCGCCTAGTCGGCGCTGTGGCCTTGGCGGCTGTCATTCTCACGCCGGCGGCCGTTCGGGCGGACGTCACGCTTGCCGGCGGCGGCCTCGTGTTGGCCGAACAAGGCGGAACGTTTGCGGCCGGCAACGTAGCGGGCGCGTCGTTCGGCGCGATTCCATTCACCAGCAGCGATCTCGGTCCAGAACTCAGCATCGGCTTTCATATCGCCGCGAATCTGAACGACGAGATTTACGGCAACTCGAACAGTTGGATCGGCGGCAACACGAATCCCTTTGCGCCGTCGATTTTTGGCGGCGTGGCGCTAGATAGTGACTTCACGCTGCAAAGCATCGCATTTGGTCGCGACAACTTGGGCACGTTTGGCGATCGCAATTTGGGACTTTACACGTTGCAATACACGACCGTGGCCGGCGTAAGCAACGCCACCCCGGATGGCGATTGGACGACCATCGGCACGTTCGATTACGCTTCCGCGGGTACTGGGAATTTCAGTAACCCCGCCCTCCGGCACCGCTACAACTTTGACCCCGTTGCCGGTGCGACGGGCGTGCGGTTGCTCGTGCCTGGCGGCACGGCTATCGACGAGATCGAACTCTACGAAACGGCGGGCACGATCGTGATTCCGCCGCCTCCGCCGCCGCCATTCTTGATTACGCCGGCGCTTGGCCACGATATCACGTGGGACGGCAACGACGGCGATCACTTCGATCCGGCGGCACCGCCGGCTGGAGCGCAGGTGCCTAACAATCTCGCCTTGGCGAGCAACGGCGCGATTGCGATTTCCAGCAGTGACCTTGGACCGGAACTTGGCGTTCTTTTTCACGTTAAGGGTAACCTCAACGACGGAATCTACGGCAACTCAAACAGTTGGATCGGCGGTGTCCTTCCCGCTGGCGTTGCAGCGCCGTTCGCCGGCGTCGCGTTGGATGGCTTATTCTTCGTGGACCAAATCGCTTTCAGCCGCGACAATGGCAATGGCGCGTTCGACGATAGCGCGGCCGGAACGGACGCATGCGGCGGCCAGTGCGACGACCGATGGCAGGGCGTGTACACATTGCAGTACACGCAGGTCGCGGGTGCCGACGGAAGCACGCCCGACACGGGCGATCCGACGACCGGCTGGGCGAATGTCGGCATGGTGGACTACGCGGCATCGGTTGATATTCAACCGGGCGACGGCTTTACCGGCTACCTGCGGCACGCCTTCGATGTGTCGGCCGACGGATCGCCGCTGGTCGCGTCGGGCATCCGGCTGCTCGTTCCGGCGACCGGACTCGGCGGCGGTACGGCCATCGACGAAATCGAAGTCTATGGCTCGCCGGTCCCGGAGCCGTCGACGTTCGTCATGGCGATGCTGGCGCTTGGCGGCATGGCGGTGATTCGCCGCCGCCGTCGGTAGTTGGCCGTCGCTAGTTGGCCGCGAAACGTTTAGAAGCGTTTGCGATACGAAAAGAGAGCCGCGGTTTCGCTTGGCGAGGCCGCGGCTCTTTTCGCGCGCTGGGGGCGATGCTTTTCACAGTTCTTTGAATTCAAGTTAGGCCCTTAGTACGCCACCAACTGCATCTGTCCGACGGGCAGTTCGACGTATTGCTTTTCCCACTGCGAGGGCGGCGTTTGCAGCGCCTCTTGCGTGTCGGTCGGCTTGCCGGCGGTCGAGGTGAGGCCGGCGTGCTTTTGGTAGAAGCTGGCCATCGGCGTGCCGTCCCAATTCGCCAGGATCGCGAGGATATGTCCGCGGGCCTTGTCGAGATCGACGATGCCGAACTCCATAAGCTTGTCCTTCGACAAGCCGGCTTCATATTCGTTGACGCCCCAGTCGCCCATGTACAGGCCCGAGAGCATCCAATGTGCTCGTAGGGCGAACCGCGTTTCGGCGAACCGCGGATCGGCGGTCAGCGCTTCGTATTGTTCGGCGGCCTTGCTGTAGTCCTTCTGCACGAGGAGGGCGTAGTCGGCCATGATTTCGGCGCGGATCGCCGGGTTGCTCGCCTGTTCGCGATTTTCGTATGCGGCGGTGAGGGCCTCGAATGCGCGCTTGGTGTTGGCTTCCAGATCGCGATGCTTCGACAGGTTGAATGCTGCGTTAGCGAGCATCAATTGCGTGAACGGGTTGTCCGGCTCGAACGCCAGCGCACGGTCGAAACATTCGACGGCCTCGGCAAGCTGTTTGGCCGTTTCCACGCTGGAAGCGTCCTGTCGCGACACGCTCAAGCTCTGTTCGAGCCGTTCGAGGCCGGCGAGAAGTTGGCGTTTGGCTCGGGAATCGTTGGAGAGTCCGTCGCCCGTCTCGGCCGGGGCTTGCCGGCTTCGATATGCGGCGAACGTGGTTTGCCATGCGCGATCCGCGCCGGTGGCTTTCTCCAGCGCTCCGGCAGTGCGGTCGAGAAGCGTTCCGAGCGTGAGAACCGTCAACGCGGTCGGCCGTCGATCATCCGGCATGTCGGCCTGGCCGTCGGCCTGCGCGATGATTGTCGCGACGTCGTCTTTGACGCGATAGAGCCGCGTGTCGAGCCGTTCGCCCTGATCGGACGTGGCTTCGTACTTTCCCCACAGGATGAAGTCGACGCGAAGCTTTTGGGCCAACTCGGCTAGGATTCGCTCGTCCGAAACGCCGGCTCGTTGCGTGCCACGAATCGCTTCGGCGACGGTACCGGCGTCGCGCACCTGCATTTGCGGTGCTTTGTTGAGCAGCAGTCGCAATTCGGCCGCGAGTTGAACTTCCGACCGGTCAGGGTCTGCGTTCATCTCGTCGAGCTTCATGTGCGGAAGTACGGCAACACGGACCGGGGCACCGACGCTCGTTTGAGTTTTCGCAAGCGCGACGTCGTCCGGCGCGATCGGCTTTAGCTGCTGATACGTCTGCGTCGCGCCTTTGGCGGCGGAGGCTAGATCGGCGACTAGCTGCGGATTCCACAAGTCGAGTACGCCGCCGCCGGTCTGCGACGCCAGCTGATTGGCGAACGACAGGAACTTCGGATGTTCCCGCTTGGCTGTCTCAAACAGTTGGGCGTTTTCCTTCGTGTTATTCGTAAAACCGGATCGGCAGAGGATCGTGTATACCTGGATTTTCCGTCCGCGGGCTTCGGCGATCAGGTCTTTGGTCGAGTACTTGCGAAACGGCCTATCCTTGCCCGATTCGAGATACGGGCGGGCGTCGCCGCAGAGGACGATCCAGCGGGTGTATTCCTTGTCGTCGGCGGCCGACCACGGGAGCTTCGTCAGCGCCGCGTGCAAACCGACATCGACTTGCTCTTGGAACCAGGGTGCGCCGGTTTCCGTTTTTACCGTATCGAGCACCCGGTTGAATTCGGGTGCGTTGGCCGTAAACCGATCGACAGGCACAACGACGGATCCGGACGGCGAGGCCGTGTCGCGATAGACGACGAGGGCGAACGTGATGTTCGATTCGCGCGGTTTCGATTGCCGCAGTTGGTCGACGAAGGCACTCATCGATCGCACGGCCGCTTGGATGTCTTGGCCCATGCTGCTCGTGCCGTCGAGAACGAAGGCGATTTCCAGGTTCTTGTTGCTCCCGACCACGTCGAGGAACATGGTCCGCTGCAACGAACCGCGTTCGCCGAAGGGGCCGGTGGGGACGGTACGAACGACGCGGGACTTTTGGATGCCGCCGAGCAGGGCGTCGCCTAGGCTGGGCGAGGCGGCGGTAGTTTCTTGGGCCTGCGCCGTCGTCGTCAGCAGAGCCGGGCACAGTGCTATTGCGGCCGCAGCCGCCCACGTGAATCGTCGAGAAATCGACATCGCCAACGTCCTCCGCCGCGCAAGCGGCATCGCAAAAGTCGGGCCGGGTCGCGCTTCGGCGAGCGGCCGTAAAATGGGATTCTCTAGGCTATCTCCAAGTATATCCGAATCGCGCGGCGAATCTGGACAAGGAAATCGACAGCGGACGTTCGACGAGGGCAGCGACACGGCGTCGAAACCCTCAAAAGCCCGGCGATCGGCCGGTTTCTGGCGGATGTGCGGATTGACATGCGCCGAGATGCGCGGGGGCGCGACTCACTGCGCCTCTTTCAGCCGGCCGGCGGCGGTTTCTTGCGGCGTTTCGCCATCGCCGAGCGTCTGCGAGACCCTCATTAAAGCGCCCATTATCTTGGCTAGCGCCGTGGCATCGAAGGAATCGAGACGCTGCACGGTGGAGTCGGGCCACGCTGGCGAATCGGCGCGCCATGCATCGTTGCTGCGGTAACGGATATTCTCGACGCGAAATGAAGCCGATCGGACCGCCGCCAATCGCGATTCGTCGTCGAAGTCGAACTCCCATTGCTGTAGGTCACCGGTGCGCGGGTTCGGCCGCACCCACGCACCGGTTGTCCGCCCGTCTTTTAGTGAAACGGTGCATGGCAGATATCCGCTCTGCACGACGTCGCCGAGAGTCGTCGACACTTCGTCCGCGGAACCGAGCAGCGGAATGGCGAGCAGGGACTGCACCGAGTTGGCATAGGTGCCGGCATCGGCCATATCGAAGTGAATACCCATGCCGCGGCGAGGAAACGGCCGATCGTCCGCGGCCGCCACGGTCCAGCGAAAGACAGGAAACGAGTTTCTCGACGGCAGTTCGAGCGTCCGCTCGTCGTCGTCGGAATAGACTCGCGTGTTTTCCGCGTCGGCGAGATACGCCAGAATCGGTCGTCCGCCGTCATGCAGTCGTATGTCGAAGAGCCGGTCGGCGGGGCACAACGTGAGGTAGGCCTCGTAGCGGTACCGGTCGCCGATTGGACCCAGCTTCAACGTGGCCTCGATGCCTAAGGGTTGGTTGTGCCATTGGGCAATTGCCGCTTTCCACAAAGCACCGTGTGCGGCGAAGTTTTCTTTCAGGTCGCCGACGCGCCGGGCTAGTTCCGTCGTTCGCGCCGTCCAGGGCGACGAGGCGTGGTTCTTCGCCAGGACGACCAACGCCGCCTTCGCGCTTTCTGCATCGCCGACAGCGGTATGGCACCAGACTCGCAAGAAATGCAGATGTGGCTCGTCGTGGGGGCTGCGTTGGAGCAGTCGCGCGGCCGCTTCGATTTCACCGCGTTCGCATAGATAAACCGTATGCGCGAGCGTAGGTTCCAACTCGTTACGCTCGGCGTCCGAGAGTTGCTGCCACAGCGCCTCGTGACACACGGCCACGGCGGGGCCGGCGTCAAGCGCGTCGATCGCGATGAGCTTTTCGACGTTCGACCGGCCGGGGTCGAAAAACACGTCGACCACGCGGCGCGTCTGCGATTTCGTTTGCTGACGCGCGAGCGCGACGAATCGATCGACGTCGGGCCGGCCGGCCAACGCGGCGGCCACCGTGAATTCCAGCAGAAAACTGTCGTCATCGAAAAACTTGGCCGCTCCCCATCGATGCGCCCCCAATTCGGCGGCACTACAAAACGCCGCGGCGTATGCCTTCGACACCGGCGCGGTCTTCGATCGTTCGCTATGTAGACGCAACAGCTTGCGAAAAGCGGCGGGGTTGGTCATCGTCGCCACGACGTGCGCCGACGGCAACGACTGCGGGTACTTCATCACGAGCAAGTACTGTTGCTCTCGGACCAAATCGTCGCGGCGCGCGAGCTGCGCAAGCATGACGATGGTGTGCTGTACCGAGGGGGCGTGGGGGGAGTCGCCGTGCTTGGCCACGAATTGCGACGCTTCGCGAAAAAAACGATCCGCCTCGCCGGCTGAACACGGGAACGGGGGCGGCTCGGGCAATGCGGGCGTCTTTGCGCGTTGGCCCAGCTCCACGGCTTGGCATAGCGCTGGCATACCGATAGCAGCGAGCAACGAACAGAAAAACCACCGGGCGACCGAATTGCAGCGCATATGCACCCTCCGTGAACCGCTACCGACCCATAGAAATCACTCCCCATCGGGATGGGAATGTAGGTCGATTGGCTTTGCGGGGTCAAGGGCGAACGACGCGGGGCGCTACACGACTAGGTCGATCAGGTCACGTACTTTTAGATAGGACGCGGCTACGACACTGCGGTGGCCGTGCCGCGCGACGAAAGTTTGTCAGCGATCTAGTCGGCGAACTATCGAGATCGGCAGGAGGCTAAGCGTTGGTGGCATTTGGCGCATCGTCTGTGGGTGCATTGTCACCCTTCGGCGCGGCCGGCTTCGCGTGGTCGTCGTCGTGCCCGTCTTTGTCGTGCCCGTCTTTGTCGTGCTCGTCTTTGTCGTGCCCGTCGTCGTCATCGCCCTCGTGTGCGTGGGGCTCGTGGCCTTGGTCTTTGTCGTCGCCCTCGTGGGCGTCTTTGTCGTGTCCTTCTTTGTGACCTTCATCGCGGTCACTTTCGTGTTCGCCGTGGCCTTCGGCGTGGTCCTTGTGATTTTCGGGATCGCCGCTAGGTTCGTGTTTGCCGTGCTCGTCATGTTCGTCATGTTCGCCGTGGCCGTCGTGGTCGTCGTGGTCGTCGTGCTCGTCGTGTTCGTCGGGCTTTTTCGCATCGCCTTCCTTGAACAAGCCAAGATACGGCGTTTCGTCGACGATTCCGCTTACCACGCCGGAGAGTTTTTCCGCGGCGGCGAACGCCGCGTCCGTGGCAATGTATCGCGACGACTTGCCCCCCGTTTCACCGTCTAGCGGGGAGGGCGTCAGGGGGATCGCCTTGTTCTGGCCTTCGAGTTTTATCATGGGCGTCGACACAACGACGGGTTCCGGCTTCTTGACGTCGTGGTCGAGGATGTAGACGGTTGCTTGTTGTTTGTCGCGTTCGAACGTGATCTCGACGTGATACTCGTGGTCGCCCCACTCGATGATTTGCCCGCCGTGGGGTCCAACGGTCGGGTGGGCGCCGTGAGGATGGTGATGGTCGTCGTGGCCGTCGGCACCGGGTTTTCCATCGCCCTTCGAGCAGCCGCCGGCCAGCATGACGGTTGCCGCCAAGATCGCGACCAACGCCATTGGACGGCGAACGCCACGCAGAGTGTCAATAATCGAACGGAACATGATCGCGTCTCCTACGACGAATGAATGATGAACGAAGCCCTTGCGACAACTCCAGGAGTGCCGGAGAGCGTTGCTTCGTGACGAGCTCGCTTTGCGTGACGCTTATCTTGCCCGTCCGGCCGCGTCGGGTCAATGTCACCGGGCGGTCGATGTTGCATGTGACTGTTGCCGAAGTCACGGCAACGTGGTGTCTGCCATCGCCGTCCACTGGTGACGCCGACGGCCTCGACGATGCCCCGGTGGCGGACTAAAATGACCACTCTTTTCGGCCGTTTCGCCTCGATTGCCCGTTTATTCGCCTGCCCGAAATTCGATTACTATGAGTCGACCGGACAACGCCGCTCGGGTGGTCATCACCGGCATGGGATTGGTTTCGCCGTTGGGCAACTCGCCTGGCGCGGTGTGGGACGCTCTGGCAAGTGGGCGTAGCGGCGTCGAACGGCTGTCGTCGCTGCCGG
>JAJDEG010000500.1 GCA_029259895.1 Planctomycetota bacterium | reverse complement strand
CACAACGGCGCGGACGACAATGCCAGCGGCACGTCGGGGTTGCTGGAAATCGCCGAGGCGTTGTCGCGATTGCCGCAGCCGCCGCGGCGGACCGTGCTGCTGGCGTGGTGGGACGGCGAAGAGAACGGGCTGCTGGGATCGAAGCATTGGATGCGCAGTCCGACGGTCGAAAAGGACCGTTTGGCGCTGATGTTGAACATGGACATGATCGGTCGCATGAGAAAGGATCGCGTCGAAGTGACCGGCGTGCGGACCGGGCTCGGTTTTCGCCGCTGGATTAGCGAGCGGAACGCCGCGCCGGCTTTGTCGCTCGATTTTCAATGGGAGATCAAAGGAAATAGCGATCACCATCCGTTTTACGAAGCCGGTGTGCCGATCGTGATGTTGCACACGGGATTGCACGACGATTATCACCGGCCGAGCGACGACGTGGAGCGGCTGAGCTTCGCGGGGATGGAGCGGGTGACGCGGCTCGCGCTGTCGATCGTGCTCGATGCGGCGGATGCCGATGCACTGCCGAAATTTCGTTCCGCCGCGCGGAACGAGGCGAGCGAACACGCCCGGCGTAAGTTCGAGCGTCCGCTTGCCGCGCCGGCACCGCGGTTGGGATTGACGTGGGACTCGGCGGACACGACGGGCGGACTGCTGGTGAAGCGCGTCGACGAGGGATCGCCGGCGGGGCATGCCGGATTGCGCGAGGGGGATCGGCTGGTGGCGATCAACGATGCGCGATGGAAAAGCGACGAGGAGTTTCGCAGCCTGGTGTGGGCGGCGGAAAATCCGGCGCGGATGTTGGTGAAGCGCGGCGAGGGCGAATCGCTCGTGGTCTTGCCGGTCGATCTGGCCGGTTCGCCGGTGCGGCTGGGCGTGGCGTGGCGGATCGACGAAGCCGAGCCGCGGACCGTGTTCGTCGTGCAAGTCTACCGCGGTTCGCCGGCCGACCGCGCCGGCGTAAGGCTCGGCGACCGCATCCACGCCGCCGCCGGGCAAGAGTTCGCCGATAGCAATGAATTGCTACGCCTCGTCGGCGAGCAGACGGCATCGTTTGAATTGAAGGTCGAACGTAACGGCGCGATCGAGACGCTTCTGATCGGCCCGCTGCCGACGTTTCCCTCGGCTCCGCGCGCGACGGAGCCGTAAGCCGTGCGCGGCACGCCGTAAGCCGTTCGCGGCACAAGGACCGGCCGTTCGTCGTTGCACCTTGTGCGAAGCGTGTCGTTCTTGGGCGAAGACGGCATTTCTACGGAAAAAAGGTGTGGCAAACGCTTGCGGAACTACGATACGCATGTATACTGTCTGCGTGCGTGTTTTGCCGGACTGCGGCCGCGTGGCGTTGTGGGCGGGCGGCCTTCGGGCGTTAGAGAGATTTGGCGTGACTGACTTTGGCGTGCTTGAGCGGCGGCTGTCGACGACGGGCGGTTCGCTGCGGCGGTTGGCCGAGGCGATCGAACGGATCGAAGGCACACGGCGGCCGCGCGATGGGCGTCCGGTCGCAAGCGGCTTCGCGGCACTCGATCGGCTGCTGCCTGAGGGAGGATTTCACCGCGGAGCGATCGTCGAATACCTGTCGGCTGGCGGCGGTTCGGCGGCGGCGTCTTTGGCGTTGGCGACGGCGCGGTCGGCGATGTTGGCTGCCGGGGGCGTGTTGTTGGTGGTCGATCGCGAGCGAACATTTTATCCGCCGGCCGCGGCGGCATGGGGAATCTCGCTGGACCGCTTGATTCTCGCGTGGCCGGACAACGACGACGACGAACGTTGGACGCTCGATCAGGCGTTGCGCTCGCCGGCGGTGGCGGCGGTGCTGGCCTGGCCGGCGGACATGGAGGGAAACGATTTTCGCCGCTGGCAGTTGGCGGCCGAGGCTGGCGGGAGTTTGGGGCTGTTCGTGCGGCCGGATGCGGTGCGGGGCGAGCCGAGTTGGGCCGAGGCGCGGCTGGCGGTTTCGCCGCTGGCCGTTGCGACAACGGTTAGCGCGGAGGCTAGTCCCGCGGCGAGTTTTCCGCCGTCCTTCCCTCCGTCGTCCGTGCCGCATCGCGTGTTGCGTGTCGAGTTACTCAAGTGCCGCGGCCGCGCAGGCGGCTCGATGGTGGAAGTGGCGATTGACGATGCAACCAACCACGCAACCAACGGCGCGACGCATCCTGTGCCTGTGGCTAAGAGACTGGTCGCGTCAACGCCGCGGCGGGCGCGGGCGTAAGAGCGGGACTCGGGATTCGGGATTCGGGATTCGGGGGAGCAAAGCAAGTGGCCAGGGGGCAGCGGGCAGGGAGCAGGCCCGGCTGTTGGCCGCTTTGGAGGATCGCGAAGCTTTAGAGGCGTTGGCCGTTTGGCTCGAGGCGTTCAGCCCGACGGTCGGCATCGCGGCGGAAGAGCCGAGCGAGACACTGCTGCTGGAGATCGCGGGGACGGCGGCATGTTTTGGCGGCGAACGGGCGCTCGTCGAGCAGGTGCTCTCCGACTGTGCGCGGCGGAAGTTGACGGTTCGCGCGGCGGTGGGCGATACGATCGCCGCGGCCTGGGCGTTGGCGCATTACGGCGCAGCGAATGGTGACGACAGTTTCGACAAAGACGGCAACGAACGCGGCGTCGTTTTTATCGGCGACATTTTTATCGGCGGCGGCGAGCCATCGGCGGCCGCGCTCGAAGCGTTGCCACTGGCGGCGCTGCGGCTATCGGAGCAAACGCTGGCACTGCTCGAACCGCTCGGCTTGCGCCAAATCGGCGACGTCGTGGCGTTGCCGCGGTCGGCGCTGGCTTCGCGGTTTGGAGAGGAGCTGCCGCTGCGGCTCGATCAGATGTTTGGTCGCGCGGACGAAGTGATCGGCTCGCATGCGCCGCCGCCGGAGTACGTTGCACACCGTCTGCTGGAATACCCATCGCGTCGCCGCGAGATGCTCGAATCGGTGCTGCAAACGCTGTTGGCCGACGTCGCCGCGCAATTGGCCCGGCGACAATGCGGCGCGCTGGCCCTGGCGTGTTGTTTGAAGTTGGAAACCGCGCCGGCGGTCGAGTTCGCGGTCGGCTTGTTCTCGCCCACGGCCGACGAGCGGCATTTGTGGCAGCTCGTCGCGTTGCGGTTGGAGCGGTTGCGGCTTAGTTCGCCGGTGACGGCCGCGACGATCTCCGCCACGTCGTCCGCGCCGCTGGAAAACCGGCAGCGGACGCTGTTCGACGAGCAAACTTCCCGCGACGACCCACGACCGCTCGCCGCGTTGGTCGAACGCTTGACCAATCGCCTGGGCCGCGCGGCGGTCGTGCAGGCGAAGACTGTGGCCGACGCACAGCCGGAATACGCCGTGCGGTACGAACCGCTGGTCGGACGGCGAAACAAACGTCGTCTTATTGCCAGCGCCAAGCGACGCAAGAACAAGGCCAGCGGAAAGGCCAGCGACAGCGAGTCAAACGATACACTCTCCGGCGGCATCGGTCGGTTGGGCCGGCCGCTGCGGCTCGTCGCGCCGCCGGCGATGTTGGAAGTGCTGTCGATCGTGCCTGACGGACCGCCGCTGCGGTTTCGCTATCGCGGGGAAGATCACTTGGTCGCGAGGTTCTGGGGACCGGAGCGGATCGAAACCGGCTGGTGGCGGCATCGGCCCGTATGGCGCGACTACTACCGCGTGGAAACGAACGCCGGTGCGTGGTTCTGGCTCTATCGACGCCGCGACGACGGCCGCTGGCGGCTGCACGGCGAGTTTGGCTGACGAAATC
>JAJDEG010000499.1 GCA_029259895.1 Planctomycetota bacterium | reverse complement strand
CCGTCGCTCGTCGGGTTGGCGTTGTTGACGACGAAGCTTGTATCGAGCAACTGTGCGGGCAGCAAGTATCCACGCGTGAATCGCTCGACGTCCTGGTAATACTGCGTCCAGCCGAACTGGGCGAAATTGAGGGCCGTTTCGATCAGTTCAGCGGCGCTGCTGACGTCGCCGACGTCGCTGTTCTTGCCGAGCCATTCGGGCGTCCAGCCGGTGTCGCCGAACGCCGACTGCCGCAATGCCTCGTACCGCACGCGAACCCGATCCATCATGTCGGCGTCGCCCAGCACGAGCGCCAACCGGCTATAAGCGTTCATCTCGCCGACAATTTCGTACAGATGGCCGAAACCGGTCAAGTTCGGCGCGGTGAGTGGAAAACGCTGATAGAACGTCCGATCGCGTAGCTCCTTGGCCAGTTCGAGCGACGCCTGATGGCCGGTCGCTTCGTAGTAGTCGACCAGGTCCGACACGAGAAACGGGTCGACCCAGTTCGACCACAAGCCGGTCCAGTTGGACTTGAGTTCGCTGGCGAGGTTGCCGGTGTTCGCGTCGCCACCGCGGAGGGCAAGCTGGTAGCGGAATTGTTCCCAGTTGTAAACGCGCGTGCCGCCGAGCGTTTTTTGGTAAACGTAATACCTGCGGATGTTGTCGACCGACTGCTCGAACACGTGGCGAGCCGACCAGATGTAGCCGCTCATCGTGGCCGTCGGATCGGGGCCAAACGCGGCGAGCCCCATCGACCCGCGCAGGCCGGCGCCCATGTTGAACAGGAAGTTGACGTCGAACTGCTGCGAGCCGTAGGCGGCTGGATCGGCGGGTATACCGGTCACCATCTGGTTGATCGGCGTGGCGTCGGTCCAGTTCAAGTTTCGCGGCTTGTGCAGCGACTTGACGACGAACGACTTGAGCGCCGCGTACGCTTCGGCCGGCACGCTCTGGCCGGTCGCTTGCGAACCAACCAACAACGCGTAGAGCGCCTTGCCGGCGACGTTGGAGACGAAGTGGCGGTCGGACGCCATGTGGGCCGACGCGCCGCGGTTGTTGGATGGATCGCCGTATGACTGGGCCTGGGCTTGGGTGAGCGCCCAGGCGGTGAAGAACGGAATGTTGCCGTTGTCGGCGTCGAGGATGCCGGCGAGATGCGCAACCCCGGCTTGAATCGCCCGGTCTAGATTGTGCGCGTTGACGGACTGCTCGATGGCGGCAGGCGAGTCGTTTGCGACAACGCTTAGCGTGGAACCGGTCTGCGGCGCGGCGGACCCCGGTGCGGTCGCCGACGTAAGAACGAAGATCGCCCCGCTGCCGGGCGTCACTTCGCCGGTGGACGGCACGTGAACGATCTGTCCTGCCAGGAAGTCTTCGACGAGTCGCAGATCGGCGGCCGTTACGAGCAGATCGTTGTTGACATCGTAAAACTGGATCGGCTCGTACAGCGGCAACTGCGGCCCGACCGGCGTATACGACGCGCTCTGCAAGTAGCTCCTCAGTGCCGATGCGTCGAGCGCCGTGACGACGTGATCGGCCGTCACGTCGAACGGAAGCTGTGCGTTATGCCAGTCGGCCGCCATCGCCAGGCGTTGCTCGAGACTCTCCAGCGCCGGCCGCAGCCTGAGCTTTCCGCGACGATGGGCGCTATGCCGATCGCCCGACGTGTTGTTGCCTGACCAGTAAGCGCGAGCCATGCACGCCTGCTCCGAAGGGGATACGCCGGCGCGATTCGCCGGCGCGTTCCGAACAGAGTGCAAGAGGCGTTCCCGACAAGATGGTCGGGAACCAGTACGGGAACATTGGCGTTACGACCGCCCGTCCTAGCGCAATACGACGCTGGGCGGTTGCAAAAGCACGACTCGCGCGTCGGCGGCACGAGGCGAAAACGCAACGCATTCCACCACCGATCCAACGGATTCGTCGGTTCGCCGACGAGGCCGACGCCGTTCGACAAGGAATCCCGCCGAGAGGGCGATCGGCGTATCTTGACGTACCTCCCCAGCATGGGGTATCGTGTCGAACACGTTAACTGCCGCCGCTTGGCACATGGATTTCACGCGACGAAAGTAGAGCGATGCTGGGACTACTTTGCGACACGATCGTCTTGGCGGTACTCGTTGGCTGGCTGCAGGGCGACGAGCCAGACTGGCTTCGCCTGTTCCTCGTAGCGCTGGGAATCGCCGCCGTCAATCTCGTGCTCGGACTCCTGCTCGGCGGGACTCTCGGGATCTACGTTCTAGTTCCCGTTGTAATCGCCGACGGTTTCATTTTGATGCTGTTCTGTCATCTGACGATCAAGCAGGCCGGCATCGCCGTGGCGATTCTGCTCGGCTATCAGGTCGTTTTCTACGTCGTGATGTCGAAGCTCTTCGCCATGCCAGAATCCGGCGAAACGGCCGCGGCCTGGACACTGCCCGCACGATCGGCTGCCTGACGACGGCATTGTGGTCGATCACCAAGCCTTGCCGCCCCGCCGCGTACCGCAGAAGGCAACTTTCATCCCCATCGCCTCGGCCATCGCGGCTTTGGCGAGCGTCGCCCGATCGGCCTCGTCGGCTCCGTTGGCGTACGCCACTTGAATGTGGTTGCTTTTGTGGCGGGCCATCATCTGGTCGCGCGAGATGCCGTAGGTTACGGCGTGCATGATCGGCCATTGCGGAGTGGTGGCTTGCCAGCGTCGCTCGGTTTCTTCCGGCGGCAATTCGACGACGCCGGCGCGGCCCAGATCCATTCTCAAGCGGCCGCCCTCGACG
>JAJDEG010000498.1 GCA_029259895.1 Planctomycetota bacterium | reverse complement strand
GCAATGGGTCGTCGGTTTCGCGCTGGAGACCGAGGATCACCGGTTGCGGGCACTGGCCAAGGCGGAGAAGAAGAGTTGCGATCTGATGGTACTCAACGGGCCAGAAGCGATGCAATCGCTCGAGAACCGCGTGGAAGTGCTCGATCGGCAAGGGATGGTCGTGTCGGAGTTCGCGGGGCTGAAGGAAGACGTAGCGCGGGGGATATTGGGCGTGATCGAGCACCGGCTTGTGGGCGGGCGTGACGTCGAAACGCCGCGCGATCCGCAAACGGGGTGAACTCGTCGGTCGCAACTGTTTGCCCCAGTTCGAGTTGCGTGCCAAGCTTTCCTATCGCGACAACGCGTTCCTTGTGAGTTCGGCAGTGCTCGCCTAGAATGAGTTTCGGCGAGACGGCGAATTGCCACGCATTGGATTGTCCCGGCTTGAGGGATTGGTCAGGCGTGAAATCGTCTCGGATCTGATCGCTGTCGCTCCGGTTTCTGTTTCGCTATCGTGCCGTCGATGAGTCTCTTTGCATGAGCGATTTACGTCACGAATGTGGCATTGCCGCCGTCTATCATATGCCGGGGGGGGCGGTCAGTCCGCTGTGCCCCGAGCAAGGTCCGGAGCATGCCGCGCGGCTGATTCCGCGGATGCTGCTGGACATTCAGAATCGCGGGCAGTTGTCGGCCGGGATTACGTCGTACGACCCGGATCGGCAGCAGTTGCTCGACACACACCGCGAACTGGGGACCGTGACCGAGGTGTTCCGCCTTTCGCACCGCGGCAAGGCAGAGGCGCTGCTACAGCGCTATTCCGGCATGGCGGCGATCGGGCACGTGCGCTACGCCACTTGCGGGGCCGAGGACCGCAGCTACGCCCAACCGTTCGAGCGGCATCACCTGCTCAAGCCGAAGTGGTTCAGCTTCGGTTTCAACGGGCAGTTGGCGAATTATCCCGATTTGCGGCGCGAGTTGTTGGCCGATGGCGACCACCATCTAACGCGCGAGACGGATACCGAAATCATCATGCACGAGATCAGCCGCGAGCTGTCTGCCAACGGGCGGTTGGAGCCGTTCGAGATCTGGCAGCGCGTATCGCAGCGATTCGACGGGGCATATACGCTGGCGTTGCTCAACGCGATGGGCGAGATGATGGTGGTCCGCGATCCGCTCGGGATCAAACCGCTTTGCTATGCAAAGGATGGCCCGCTGTTCGCCGCGGCCAGCGAGAGCGTGGCGCTGTTGAATCTCGGTTTCGCGGCGGAAAGCATCAAGTCGCTGCTGCCGGGGCAGGCGATCACGATCGGCGAGCGGGGATTCGAGATTCGCTCGTTCGCGCCGAGTTCGCGGCGGGCGCATTGCTTCTTCGAGTGGATCTACTTCGCCAACGTGGCCAGCACGCTCGACGACCGCAGCGTATACCTCGCGCGGAAACGGCTCGGCGAAGAGCTGGCGCGGCAGGAGCGATTGCTCGGCTTGGTGCCGCTCGACGACGAGGACACGATCGTGGTGCCGGTGCCGGACACGAGCAAGGCCGCCGCCGACGCGATGGCATTCGAGCTGCGGATTCCGGCGATGGAAGGGCTGATCCGCAATCGTTACAGCGGCCGCACGTTCATTGAGGGAAGCACGAGCCGCCGTCGCGCGGCCGAAGCAAAATATACGCCGCTGCGCGAAGTGCTCGACGGCAAGCGCGTGATCCTGGTCGAGGATTCGATCGTCCGCTCGACGACGATGAAAGTGCTGTTGCACCGCCTGCGCGATTTGGGGAACGCCCGCGAGATTCACGTTCGCGTGGCTTGCCCGCCGATCGTGGCGCCGTGTTTTTACGGCATCGACATGTCGAGCATCGGCGAGTTGTTCGCGCCGAAGTTCATGCCGGATGGGGAATTGACGGACGCGATTCAGGACGAGATGGCGGCGACGCTGGGGGCCGAATCGCTGCGGTACTTGCCGGTCGAAGCGATCGCGCGGGCCGTCGGCTTCGACCGCGATCAGCTTTGCCAGGCATGCATTACCGGCGAATATCCGACGACGGCCGGTCAGGAGTTGTACCAGATCGCCGTCGAGAATCTCCGCAACAATGTCGAGCGGCGGGCTTACGAAACGCTGGAACGATAGTCTCGCGGCGACCGGCGAGGAGGGATAGTTTGAACGCATTTGAGCCCCTCGTCGATTCCTTCGGCCGCGTGCATACGAATCTGCGGATCAGCGTTACGGACCGCTGCAATATCCGTTGCTTCTATTGCATGAGCGACGACCACGTCGACTTCAAGCCGCGCGAGGAGATTCTTTCCTACGAGGAGATCGAGCGGTTCGCCGGCGTCGTGGCGCGGATGGGCGTGAATAAGGTTCGATTGACCGGCGGCGAACCGCTGGTGCGGAGTGATCTGGCGCGATTGGTGGCGCGGCTGACGGCGATCGACGGGATCGACGATGTGGCGCTGACGACGAACGGGATTCTTTTGGCCGAACAGGCCGCGGTGCTTAAAGAAGCCGGCTTGCGGCGGGTGAATATTTCGCTCGACGCGCTGAGCGAAGCGACGTTTCGGCGGATCGCGCGGCGCGACGGTTTGGATCGCGTGTTGTCCGGCATCGAGGCGGCGCGGCAGGTGGGCTTCGAGAAGATCCGCCTCAACGCCGTGGCGATTCGGGGGATCACCGAGGACGAAGTGCTGCCGCTGGCCCGGTTCGCGCGGGAGCGGAGCCTGGAGTTGCGGTTTATCGAATACATGCCGCTCGATGCGGATGGGGCGTGGCAAGGGGATCACGTGCTGACGGGCGAGGCAATTCGCGGCTTGCTGGCGGCCGAGTTTGGACCGCTCGAGGCGACCGTGCGGGACGATCCCGCGCAGCCGGCCGCGGACTTCGCTTACGCCGACGGGCAGGGCCGGGTTGGATTCATCGATCCGGTGAGCCAGCCGTTCTGCGGCGACTGCAACCGGCTGCGGATAACGGCGGACGGCAAGGTGCGGAACTGTCTGTTCTCGCTCACGGAATGGGACGCGAGAGGATTGCTGCGCCGTTCCGAAAACGGCGGCAAGATCGACGCGGATATCGCGACGCTGGTCCGCGATTGCGTGGCGGCGAAGAAGCCGGGGCACGGCATCGACGACGAAGGGTTTATTCGACCGGAGCGGGCGATGTATCAGATTGGCGGCTAAGGTCGCTCGCATCGAGTCGGCCAGCGTCGAGTTGCCCGGCATCGAGTTGTGCTTCGTTGGCAGTGGCGTTGGGACTGGCGCTGCCCGCCGCGCCGTTTGCGTGCGGCCGGATTTCTGCCCCGGTCTTGTCCATGCGGCCGAAATGTTCCGCCGGCAGTCGGCAATGGATCAACACGCGCTCCTCGCCGAATCGCTTCGAGCGAATCTCGCCGTGCGACGCGAGATAGGCGAGTAGCTTGCCGTTGTCGACGCCCGTTTCGATGTCGAGATCGAGGAATCCGTCGGTGAGCGCTTCGCTGACCATCGCCGCGAATCGGTCGAGCCCGAGACCGCTCTTGGCGCTGATGGCGACCGCATTGGGATAGCGATCCATCAGGCGGTGCAGCGCGCCGTCGTCGGCGAGCATGTCGGCCTTGTTGAGAACGAGGAGCGTTCGCTTGGCTTCGACGTGCAGTTCTTCGAGCACGCTGTAGACCGACGATATCTGGGCGAACACATCGGGGCTGCTGGCGTCGGCGACGTGCAATAGCAGATCGGCCTGGCGGGTTTCTTCGAGCGTGGCCTTGAAGCTGGCGATCAGTTCGTGCGGCAGATCGCGGATGAAACCGACCGTGTCGCTGAGCAGCACCGGTCCCCAGCCCGGCAGTTGCCAGCGGCGGGTGCGGGTGTCGAGCGTGGCGAACAGGCGATCTTCGGCCAGCACATCGGAACCGGTGAGTTTGTTGAGCAGCGTGCTCTTGCCGGCGTTCGTGTAGCCGACGAGCGAGATAGTGAGCCGGTCGTGGCGCGAGGCGACTTGTCGTTCGCGGCGGCCTTCGATCGTGTGCAGCTCGCCGCGGAGGTCGCGAATGCGGCGCTCGACGATGCGGCGATCTTCTTCGATCTGCTTTTCGCCGGGACCGCGCATGCCGATCCCTTTTTTGATACGCGAAAGGTGCGTCCACATCCGCTTCAGCCGCGGCAGCGCGTATTCGAGTTGGGCCAGCTCGACGGCCAGCCGGGCTTCGTGGGTGCGGGCGCGCGTGGCGAAGATGTCCAAGATCAGCTCGGTGCGGTCGAGCACCTTGACCTTGAGTTCTTTTTCGAGGTTTCGCTTCTGGCCGGGGCTGAGGTCGTTGTCGAACAGGGCGACGTCGGCCTCTTCGCCGACGACCAACTCGCGCAGTTCCTCGACCTTGCCTTTGCCGAGATAGTAGGTGACGTCGGGATGGGCCCGCCGCTGCAACATCCGCCCGGCGACGACGGCTCCGGCCGATTCGGCCAAGCCGGCGAGCTCATCCAAGGGCTCGTCCTGCGTCGGGTGCGCGGGGTTAGTCGGCCGGTGATCGGTCAGCACGACACCAACCAACACCGCGCGTTCGCTGTCGACGCTTTCCGTGCGTTTGATATCTGTAGCGATAAATCGAACTCCTTGTGAAAGCCCGCGTCACACATCCATTATACGCTGGCCGGTCAAATCTGGGCCAGCGCAACGTGGCTGCGGCGAGTCCGTCGTGTGCGGACAGTCTAATTAGGGCCGCGTTTCACGGAGGTCGGTGCGGACGGGGGTCGGTGCGCAATGGTCGCGACGCGACGATCTAGGGACGCGGAAGGCGAGCGATTGGTTCGCGGGGGGAGGCGTGAGGCGCGAGACTTGAGGCTTGAGGCTTGAAGATTCGGGCCGATCGGCGTGCCCTACTTCCAGATTTGACACCCCCTCCCGCCGCATGATAGGGTGACTGGCACGCGGAAGTTGCGTCATTTTGTCACACTCGTCGCCCGCAAAGATTGCCCGCCAAAATCGGAGAACCGTCTAATGACCGGAACTCGCATCGCCCTCATCCGTCCGAGTCTCGTGCTT
>JAJDEG010000497.1 GCA_029259895.1 Planctomycetota bacterium | reverse complement strand
GAGACGCACGTTTCCGCTCGTGGAATCGAATGTGGCGGTGGCGGTGACCTCGCCCGGCGCTCCGCCGTCGAAGGTGAAGTAGACATCGCCCTGGCGTAGGTCGAACACGCGGCCGTGTCGTGCGCCGAACAGGCTGCCGTCGGGCGCCGTGCTGGCGAAGTAGATGCGGCGGCCGAGGTAGGCCGTGACGAATTCCGCCCGCAGGCCGCGCTCGCCGAACAAGTAGTCCGTCGCACTTTCGCCTTGATCGAGCGCGATGCCGACGAATGCGTTGTTGGTCGTCGCGGCGGGCGGGGGCGAGCCGGGCGTATCGATGCCGTCGATGAACGCGGTCGGTTGCACTTGCCGCAATGTGTAGGTGCCTTGCGGCAGCACGACGCCTTCGCTGGGGCGATCGACGATGTTGAACGTGCCGTCGTTCTCAGTGCGAACCGAGGCGTTCATCCGGAACAGCCCATCGTTCATAACGGCGGCGACTTCCGCGTTGGGAACGCCGGCTTCACCGGTGTCGTACAGGCCGTTGTTATTGATGTCGGCGAACACCATGCCGGAGAACGAAACCGGCCGCCCGACGCGGATCAACACGGTCGTCTCGTTCGACAGCGCGCCGTCCTCGTCGCGAACGAAGTACGTCAGGGCGTCGCTGCCGACGAAGCCGGCCGCGGGCACATAAAAGATCGCGCCCGTCACCGGATCTGTCGTAACGTCCCCGTGCTGGGGTCGTCCGCCGACGGGAATGCTTAGAGTAAACGGCTGGATTGTGCCGTCGACGTCGACGTCGTTAGCCAGCACGTCGATGACAACGCCGACGCCGGCTTCGGTGCCGGCGGCGTCGAGCGCGCCGCGCGGAGCATCGTTGACTTCGATCAGCGTGATCGTCACGATGCCCGGGGCCGACGTGTTCCCTTCGTTGTCGCGAACTGTGTAGCGAAACGTGTCGGTGCCGAAATAATCCATCTCTGGCACGTAGCGAATTCGCTGCGTGCTCGGGTCGACCGTGGCTGTGCCGTGGATGGGTTGCTGCGAAACGACAAGCGTCGAGCGGACGATCGTGCCGTCGACGTCGAAGTCGTTGAACAAGACGTCGATCGTGACGACGGTGTCTTCGTTGATCGTAAGGTTGTCGGGCACGGTGGTGGGTGGGGCCGACGTGGTGATTCTGACCGTACCGGGCGCAGAGAGCGCGCCCTGGTTGTCGCGGACGGCGTAGGTGAACGTCAACAATCCGGCGAAACCCAACGGCGGCGTGACGGTAATCGTGCCGCTCGGGTTGACCACGGCGGTGCCGCCCGTCGGTGGCGTAACGATTTGAACGGTGCCGGGATCGATCGTGCTGTCGATGTCGAAGTCGTTCGCCAGGACATCGACCACGGTCGGCGCGCCGCCGACGCCTTTGGCCGTGTCCTCGACCGGAGTCGGCGGATCGTTGACGGGCGTGACGTCGATGGTCACCGTGCCGGGCGTCGACACGCCGCCGCGGTTGTCCACCACGGTGTATTGCAGCGAATCCGGGCCGAAGTAGTTTGCGTCGGGCGTGTAAACGATGCGGCCTAGCAGGTTGACCGACGCCGAGCCGTGCTGCGGTTCGGTCGTAATCGTAACGGAGCTGCCGACGACGGTGCCGTCGACGTCGGTATCGTTTTGCGTAACGTTAAAGGTGCCGGTTGTGTCTTCGGGCGTGGTGACCGAATCGGGACGGGCCGTCGGCGGCTCGTTGACGACGATCGTGACCGTCGCCTGATTCGACACCAGCCCGCCGAGGCTGGCGACCGTGTACTGCAGCGTGGCGTCGCCGCTGAATCCGGCGGTCGGCGTGAAGCGTATGTCGCCGTTCGGCTGGACGGTTGCGGTGCCGTTCTGAACAGCGCCGACGATGGCGACGCTCGTCGGGTCGGGTCGGCCGGCGTCGTTGTTGGTGACCTTGACGTCGACGCTCATGTTCGGACGGGTCTGTGCCGTGTCGTCGACGGCGACCGGAGCCACGTCGGGACCGGTGATGAAGTTGAGACCCCAAGACTGGAGCGAACCGGTGATGCCTTGGTCGCGATCGTAGATCGTTAGCTTCCACTCGCCGATCGTCTGCTCGCCGCGGAAGAAGTTCGACATGAAGAACCAGTCGTCGTACGGCGTGCCGTCGTCGTGGCGCGTGGAAAGGATGGATCGCGTGCCGGCCGGCGACGTAAGGACGATCTCCAAGTCGCCGGAGTAGTTGTGGGTGGTGTCGACGAACACTTCGACAAACTCGATGTTTACCAAGTCGTCGGATACGGCGAACGAAGAAGTGAGGCCGACCGTGTTTTCCGGAATCTGTTGTCCGGAAAAGATGCGATTGGTGTTGGCTTGGCGGATCGGTCCGAGCGGCGTCCAGTTTTCGGCTAGCTCGACGGCCGCCAGCGCATCGACTGCGCCGAAACCGTACTTGTGGTTGAACTCGTAGCCGGCCGCGTTAACTTGCCAGCCGTTGTCCGTGGGATCGTTCTTGCGGGCCGTCTCGACGAGAATGGCCTGTACGTCGCGCCAACTGAGGGCCGGATTGGCCTCGAGCATCAGGGCCACGACGCCAGACACGACAGGCGTGGCTGACGAGGTTCCGCCAAAGGTACTCGTGTAGTTGAGGTCGCCAAAGTTGTCGTCGTCCGCGTTGCCGAGGACGAAGTTGTAGCCCTGCGGCCCGCGAAGGTCCGTCGTTACGACGCCGTCGACCGTGCCGGCACTCGTGCTGGACGACGGGGCGGAGATGAGGATCGCGGCGCCGGGTTCGGAGTATTCGGTTTGGCGTCCGCGATCGTCGATGGCCGTGACGGCGATCGTGGTAATCAGGTTCGCGTAGCCGTCGTAGTTGACGTTGTCGTTGTCTTGACGACCGTTGCCGGCGGCCCACGTGTAGATCGCCCCGCGACCGCCGCGGCCGGCGGCAATTCCGTTGCCGATGGCGACGTTGGCGAGCGGGCCAGGCGCGAGCAGCCAATCGACGCCGTCGACGGGGCCCCAACTGTTGTTGTATATGTCGATTTGTCCCAGTGCATGCGTGAGGGCCTGCGACTCTTGGTTGTCGCTAGGGCTCGGCGCACTGATTAAGCGAATGGCGGCGAACCTTGCGTCGGGCGCAACGCCTGAGACGCCGATGCCGTTGTCGCCCCGCGCGGCCACGACGCCGGCCACTGCAGTGCCGTGAAAGTCCTCGTTGAACTGGTCCGCTAATGGGTTGTTGTCGAAGTCGTCGTAGTCGAAGGAAAGATTGGGAATGTAGTTTGGCGAGAGATCACCGTGAAAATAATCGACGCCGTCGTCGACGATGCCAATGACCACGCCCGTGCCGCGGTATTGGTCCCACGCTTCGATGACGTTGGCATCTTCGCCGGTAATGCCGCTTGTCTGGCGGCGATTGTCGAGGTGCCACTGGTCGGGGAAGAACGGATCATTGGGGACGAGCTTGGCGGCCTTCTTGTGGCCGACGAGCGGATAGAAGTTTCCCTCGCCGACCGCGGATCGCAACTCGGCCGAGGCGAATTGCCAGCCGATATCGGTCGAATATCGCCACAACTC
>JAJDEG010000496.1 GCA_029259895.1 Planctomycetota bacterium | reverse complement strand
GCGACCGCACGGCGACGCAATATCGCGTCGACGTGGCCAACGAACCGGGCGAGTGGATCACCGTCGCCACACACGCGGACCGGCGGGCGTTCGATCCAAGTGCGAATCTCGTCGGCGGAAGGGATATCGAGCGTTTGCCGGGCGAATCGGCCGCCGAGTACCGGCGATTGGCGAAGGAGAAATCGGAGTTAGACGGGCGACTGCCGAAGCCGAACATGATGGCGTTCGCGGGCACGTTTTCGACGATGCCACCGCCGACGCATCGACTCAACCGCGGAGAGGTCATGCAGCCGCGCGAAGAAGTCGCGCCGGGCGGAATCGCCGCAGTTGGGTTGTCGAACGCCCTTCCCGCGACGGCCACCGATGCCGAGCGACGCCGACGATTGGGCGAATGGATCGCCGATCCGTCGAACCCTCTCACCGCGCGGGTGATCGTCAACCGGCTGTGGCACTATCACTTCGGCCAGGGCCTGGTGGCGACACCGAGCAATTTTGGGTTCCTGGGCGGCGAGCCTTCGCATCCGCAGTTGCTCGACTGGCTGGCGGCTGAAATCGTCGAACAAGGTTGGAGCCTCAAGGCGATGCACCGGCTGATGGTAACTTCAGCGGCATGGCGGCAGAAGGCGGACGTTCGCGACGATGCAATGGCAGTCGACGCGCAATGCCGGTTGGTGTGGCGATATTCGCCGCAGCGACTCGAAGCCGAACCGATTCGCGATTCCATTCTGGCGATCTGCGGCACGCTCGATTTCCGGATGGGCGGCGTGGGGTATTCCGTGTTCGAGCGGAACGACAACTACGTGCGCGTGTATGCACCGAAAACGAACTTCGGGCCGGCGGAGTGGCGGCGGATGATTTATCAGACCAAGCCGCGGATGGAGCAGGACCCGACGTTCGGCGACTTCGATTGTCCAGACGCCAGCACCGCGGTCGCGCGTCGGAATGCTTCGACCACGGCTCTGCAAGCACTCAACTTGTTCAACAGCGAGTTTATACTGCAACAAGCCGGGCACTTTGCGGAACGGCTGCGTCGCGAGGCAGGGGACGACGTCGACGCTCAAGTGCAGCGGGCGTTCGCCTTGGCGTTCGGTCGCCGCGCGGAGTCCGAAGAAGCGGTTGCGGCGGCGGAGTTGGCGCGGCGGCATGGGCTAGAGGCCGTTTGCCGGGCGTTGCTTAACGCGAGCGAATTGATCTATGTAAACTAAGGAAAGCGTTGCGGCGAAAGCGATACGCGGCAACGAACCTCGATTAAACCGCGGTTGAACCGGAGCAATCTAATGGCCGACTCATTGCTGCCCTTCGACATTACGAAATTCTCGATACCCGAACGCGTCGCCATGATCGGCGAGATTTGGGACAGCATGGTCGACGACCAGACGCCCGTGCCGCTGACGGAAGCGCAATCCGCGGAACTGGACCGACGCATTGAGGAAAGCATCGCTTCGCCGGGCGACGTTGTGAAATGGGAGGACATCGAGCGGCGGATTTTTGGTGACCGCCGATGACCCGCGAAGTCGTATTTCGGCGTCCGGCGGAATTGGAACTCGATGCAGCCATCGATTGGTACGAGAAGAAAGCCAGGGGGCTTGGCGAGCGGTTTGCTCGCGCCGTTCAGCGGACGATTCGTCGAATCGTATCGCATCCGAAATTGTTCGTAGTCGTCCGCGCGGATGTTCGATTGGCGATCGTAGGCGAATTTCCGTTTACCGTCTTATTTCGTGAGATCGCGAATGCCATCGTCGTGTTGGCCATCTTTCACACGAGCCGCGATCCGAGAATATGGATGGACCGCGTCGACGAGGAGATTCCATAGTAAATCCGACGCCACGAAGTGCAATCTCGGCGTGCAAACCTAGCGAACAATCCCTTTCGAGACGAATCAAACCCGCCATGCCACATCACAACCTCACGCTCGACGGCCTGCGCCTGCTTAACCGCCGCGGTTTCATGCACGACAGTGCCGGCGGGTTGGCGAGCGTCGCGCTTGCCGCGCTGTTGGGGCGCGAACGACTACTGGCCGCGGAGCCGGCTGGGCCAATTCGTCCCCAGATCGACGCGACGAAGCCGCTGGCGTCGCGCGCGCCGCACTACGCCGCAAAGGCCAAGCGGGTGCTGATGATCTTTTGCAGCGGGGCGTGCAGTCAACTGGAAACTTGGGACTACAAGCCGGCGCTGGAAAAGTACGACGGCAAGCCGATGCCGGGATCGGACCAGCTCAAGACGTTTCAATCGACGCCGGGCGCGCTGACGAAGCCGCGATACGCTTTTCGTCCCCGCGGAGAGTGCGGCAAGTACACGTCCGACCTGTTGCCGCAGATGGGCGAATTGGTCGACGACATGTGCTTCATCCATTCGATGACGTCGAAGACGAACACGCACGGGCCGGGCGAGAACTTCATGAGCACCGGGTACACGATCGACGGGTTTCCGAGCATTGGTGCGTGGACGACCTACGCCTTGGGGAGCGAGGCGGACAATCTGCCCGCGTTCGTGTCGATACCCGACCCGCGCGGCGTGCCGCAGGCCGGGCCGAATAATTGGTCGAGCGGATTTCTGCCGGCCGTGTTTCAGGGGACGCCGTTCAACGCCCAAAAACCGATTGCTCACTTGGAGCGGCCGGCCGGAATCGGCGGCGATGCCGATCGGGCGACGCGCGATTTTCTCAAGCGGCTCAACGAAAAGCACCTCGATCGACACCCAGGCGATACGCAACTCGCCGCGCGAATCAGCAGCTACGAGCTAGCGGCGCGGCTTCAGCAGAGCGCGCCGGAGGTGGCCGATCTTGCTCGCGAAACGCCGGAGACGATCAAGGCGTACGGCGCGGATCAGGCCGATCCGGTGCGGGCCGGGTTCGCGCGGAATTGCATTCTGGCGCGGCGGCTGCTGGAGAACGGCGTGCGATTCGTGCAGTTGTTCAACGGCGCGTACGCGATGGGCGAGGGCGTGGGGAATTGGGACGGGCACAAGACGCTCAAGCAGCAGTACGACGTGCATGGCCCGATTCTCGATCAGCCGGCGGCGGCACTACTCAAGGATCTCAAGCAGCGCGGCATGCTCGAAGACACGCTGGTCGTGTGGACGACGGAATTCGGACGCATGCCGTTCTTTCAAGCTGGCGCGTCGGGCCGCGACCACAACCCGCACGGCTTTACGAGCTGGATGGCGGGGGCGGGCGTGAAAGCACCGTACACCTACGGCGCGACCGACGAGTTTGGTTATAAGGCCGAGGTGAAGCCGTCGATTGTGTACGATCTACACGCGACGATTCTGCACCTGCTGGGGCTAGATCACGAGCGGCTAACCTTTGCCCACAACGGCACGGAGCGGCGGCTGACCGACGTGCATGGGCATGTGCTTAAAGAAATTCTGGCGTGAGGCCGATCGGGCCGGGTGCCCGGTGCTCGCCTTGTCCGGCAGTGTGGAGTTCCGTTGCACAGTCCATTCTTGAAATGTTGGCAAACGGCGTCAACGATGCTGCATCGCAAGCGGCCGGCTTCAGGCGGCCTGCTTGATGTATAATCGCTCGCCGCGTCCGCCAGCCGTAGGGCACCTCAGACGATGAAGCTGAGGCAGATTTGCGGTCACCTAGAATCCCTAACTTCCCGACGCCTTAACGCTGCAAATAATGGCGAAGACTTCCGAGTAGCATTGTTCGAAACCAGAAACCACCAATGGCTTTATTTTTGGTGGAAGCTGAGCGACTTGCCACTGTACCTCATCTCCCTTCGACCCGTCCGTTGCTTCAATTGCCTTCAAAGCGTACTGCACCGCCCTGAGGCAGTGGTAACCGTTCACGCCCCAGGTAATAGTTTTTGGTGGTTGGCGGCGGGCGCGTTTTGCTTGGATGGCTTCGGTGGGGAAGGCGAGCAGGTTGCGGCCGGCTTGGCGGCAGGTTTCGGTGATGGTGAGGATCGTCTCGACGAACCGGCTGCCTGCGGGACTTTGCGTGCCGA
>JAJDEG010000495.1 GCA_029259895.1 Planctomycetota bacterium | reverse complement strand
CTGCTTCTTCTGGTTCTTGACGACCGGTCGGGGGCCGGGAATCACGGTGACCTGCCCGCCAGCCTTCTCGATTTTTTCTTGAGCGGACTTGCTGAACCGGTGGGCGGCAATGCGCAAGTTCTTCGTCAGTTCGCCGTCGCCGAGGACTTTGAGGACGTCAAACCGGCCGCGAATCAGCCCGCTGGCCTTGAGCGTTTCTGGGGAGATTTCGTCGCCCGGCTCGAAAACGGCATCGAGGTCGCCGATGTTGACCGTCATCACGTCCTTGGCGAACGAATTGTTGAATCCACGCTTCGGAATGCGGCGGACGAGCGGCATCATCGCGCCCTCGAAGACGGCGGCCGTCGACGAACCGGCACGCGACCCTTGGCCCTTGTGCCCACGGGACGAGGTCTTGCCGTGGCCCGAACCGGGACCGCGGCCTACGCGTCGGCGCTTGCGATTCTTCGTAATTCCGCGATTCACGTCGTCGATAATCATGACAGCGAAACCCCTCGTAGCCGTTCGACGTCCTGCTTGGTGCGCATCCGCAGCAGCGCTTGCAACGTCGCCTTGGTGAGCGTAATTGGATTGGCGGTGCCGAAACTCTTGGTCAGGATGTCGTGAATGCCGGCGGCTTCGCAGACGGCGCGAACGGCCATGCCGGCGATGACCCCGGTTCCCGGGTTGGCCGGGAGCAGCACGACCTCGGCCGCGCCGAAAACGCCCTTTAGGCGATGGGGGATCGTGCCCCCGTCGAGCGAGATTTCTTTCAGCCCGCGAGCACCTTGCTTGAACGCCTTTTCGACGGCACTGGGCACTTCGTTGGCCTTGCCGTAGCCGATGCCGACCTTGCCCTTACCGTCGCCGACGACGACGAGGGCGGCGAAGCTAAAGCGACGACCGCCCTTGACCACGGCGGCACAACGGCGAATTTTGACCACTTTTTCGATCAGTTCGCCGCGAGTGGGTTCGGCGGAATTTTTGGCCACGCTGTTTACTCCCGACGCGGCGTTGTTCCGCGTCCGTTAATCCGTCGGTTTGAATTCGCACGATGTCGAATACTTAGAAACTTAAAAACTCAGACCGCCTTCGCGGGCCGCGTCGGCGAGCGCCGCAACGCGGCCATGATACTTGTATTGTCCGCGGTCGAAGGCGACCTTGGAAACGCCGGCCTCCTTGGCCCGCTCGGCGACAGCCTTGCCGACGGCGGCCGCCGCGCCCTTGTTACCGCCGTAGGCGACTTGTGCACGAAGATTCTTGTCCTGCGTGCTGGCGGAGGCCAAGGTCTTACCCGTTAGATCGTCGATGACCTGGGCGTAAATGTGCTTGTGGCTGCGGAAGACGCTTAGTCTGGGACGGTCGGTCGTGCCGCGCGTCGCCTTGCGGACGCGAAAACCGCGCCGCCTCCGCTGCCTTAGAATGGTTCGTTCGTGGCTCATGGCGAAATAATGAAAACTTGCCGTCGATGGAATGATTCAAATGCTCGCCGGCGGACCAGCCGCGGCGAATACCGCCGTTATTTCGTCACCGTCTTGCCGGCCTTGCGCCGCACGGCCTCGCCTTCGTAGCGAATGCCCTTGCCTTTGTACGGTTCTGGCTTTCGCACGGCCCGCACCTCGGCCGCAAATTGGCCGACCAATTGCTTGTCGATTCCCTTTACGACGACGTGCGTCTGGTCAGGACAAGTGACGTTAAGTCCTGTGGGAATTGGTTTTTGAATTTCGTTGGCGAAGCCGACTCGCAACTGGAGCGTGCTGCCCTGTATCGCGGCAAGGTATCCGACGCCGACGACTTCGAGCTTCTTCTCGTAGCCCTTCGTGACGCCCTCGACCATATTCTGGATCAGAGCGCGCGTGAGCCCGTGAAACGCACGATTCTGGCGCACTGTATCGTCCGCCGAGACGTTGATTAGTTTGCCGGCCTCATCGTATTGGATTTCGACTTCCGGACGACAGTCGCGCTCGAGCTTGCCGAGCGGACCTTCGATGGAAATCTTTTGACCGGCGACGCCGACCTTCACGCCCGAGGGCACTAGCACGGGTTTCTTGCCGATTCGCGACATCTCTACACTCGTCCGTCGGGGCTATCTCATTCGCCGGGCAGTCGTCCGCCCGTTTCTACGTCACACGATTTTATGGCGTCGCCGAGCGAACTCGTGCGATTCGATTTCCGACACGGCGCCCAAAGCGGCGCAGCGTCCTCCGCGCTAACTTTTTACCAAACTTCACACAAAACTTCGCCGCCGAGGTTGCGTTGCCGCGCCTCGCGGTCACTCACCACGCCGCGGCTCGTACTTACCACGGTGATTCCCAGGCCGTTGAGGACAGGGCGCAATTCTCGCGACGCGCGATACACGCGACAGCCTGGCTTGCTAACGCGCTTGATGTGTCGGATCACCTGCTCGCCGTTGGGGCCGTACTTGAGGTCGATGCGTAGCTGGTTTGCCGGCGTGGCGTCGACGCGCTGCCAATCCCAGATATAGCCTTCGCGTTTTAGCACTTCGGCCAAGCCGACCTTGACCTTCGACAAGGGCATCTCGACGAACGAGCGCTCAACGCGCACCGCGTTGCGGATTCGGGTTAACATATCGCTGATCGGGTCGGTCATCATGGTCGCGCGGTTCCCTTATTTACCAGCTTGCCTTACGAACGCCAGGAATTAAGCCGTTATCCGCCAACTTGCGAAAGCAGATGCGGCACAAGCCGAACTTGCGGTACACGGCCCGCGGCCGGCCACATAACTGGCATCGCCGCACGAGGCGGGAGGAAAACTTGGGCTTGGCTTTCGCCGCCGCGATTTTCGACTTGCTGGCCATACGTTCGTTTCGTCCTATGTTCGACGAATGTTAATGATGGAAACTGGCAGTTATTCGTTTCGCCTGAGCGGCGATCTTGGTTTCGGCTTCGATTATCGTCGGTCGTTTACTTGGTACGCCGTTTAGGCCCGTTCTTTATCTGGCCGTGCTTTAGTTGGCCGACTTTAGCCGGCTTCTTTGGCTTCCGTGCGAAATGGCATGCCGAATTGCCGCAGCAATTCTCGGCCGGAGTCGTCGTCGCGAGCCGATGTGACGATCGTGATGTTCATGCCCTGAACGCGGTTGAACTTGTCGGGGTTGAGTTCTGGAAACACGAGTTGTTCCGAAAGGCCCAAGTTATAGTTTCCGACGCCGTCGAAAGCGTCGGGGTTCAAACCGCGAAAGTCGCGAACGCGCGGCAAAGCAATCGACACCAAGCGGTCGAAGAATTCGTACATACGCCGCCCGCGGAGCGTCACCTTGGCGCCGATGGGCATTTCCTCGCGGAGCTTGAATCCGGCGACGCTCTTGCGCGACCGGCAAATCAGCGGCTTTTGGCCGGTGATCTGCGTCAGCGCATCGACGGCTTCGTCGAGAAACTTCTTATCCGTCACGGCCTGACCGACGCCCATATTGACGACGATTTTCTGCAGCCGCGGGAGCGCCATTGCGTTGACGCTGCGGCCCTGTGCCAATTGAGGACGGATCTCTTCGGCGTAACGTGTTTGAAGTCGGGGAGTCATGATTATTTCGCGTAGCCCTTACGAGGCGGAGAGACCAAGCCATTTCCCGCGCCGCATTTTTTACAAAAACGTTCCTTGCTGCCGTCATCGCGATAGCGGACGCCGACCCGCGTCGGTTTGGCGCACGAGTCGCAAACCAGCATTACATTTGAAACTGAAATCGGCATCTCCTTCGACAACCGCCCGCCTTGCGGATTGCGTTGGCTGCGGCGCATGTGCTTGAAGACGCGATTGACGCCCTCGACGATCACCTTATTCTTTTCGGCCAGCACCTTAAGCACCTTCACGTTCACATCGTCGGAGCGGTCCGCTCCGGCAATCACGCGCACCATGTCATCGACTTTGATTCGCATCACACCACCTCGGACGCCAGGCTGACAATCTTCATGAAACTGCGATCTCGCAACTCGCGGGCCACGGCACCGAAAATGCGCGTGCCTCGCGGGTTTTTGTCGGCATCGATCAGCACGCAGGCGTTGCTGTCGAATTTGACGTAACTGCCATCTTTGCGCCGAGTGGACTTTTTCACCCGCACGATGACGGCTTTTACGACGGCCTTCTTCTTAACTTCGCTGCCAGGAATCACGCTCTTGACGCTAGCGACAATGATGTCGCCCAAGCCGGCGACGCGGCGACGCGACCCGCCGAGCACCTTGACGCACATCACCTCTTTGGCGCCAGTGTTGTCGGCCACGGCAAGCCGAGTCTGCATTTGGATCATGGCTTACTCGCTTTCCTGCTTTAGCTTCTGTGCGGCACGCATCGCGGCAATGTCTATTGCTTCGCTCTTCTTTACGACGCGCACCAACTCCCATCGCTTAAGCTTCGAGTGCGGGCGGGACTCGATGATCTCGACCATGTCGCCTTCGTGCGAATCCTCGTTCTCGTCGTGGACGTGACAAACCGTCCGGCGATGAATGATCTTGCCGAACTTCGGATGTCGCACCTGGCGTGGAATCTCCACGCGGCGAGACTTGCTCATCCGATCGCTCTTAACCACTCCGACCATCACGCGTTTGGGCATCGTTAGTTTCCTCCCGCCGCTGCCGCGACAGCCGTCGCGGCCGTTTCCTCGGCCTTGGCGGCTCGTTGACCTTGTATCGTTTTAATGCGAGCGATGAGCCGCCGCGCCTTGAGCAACTCACTGGGCGCGTCCAATCGCTCGGTTTGCGCCTGAACGCGGAGGTGAAACAGGTTCTTCGCCGTTTCACCGAGCGTGAGCGCCATTTGCTCGTCGCTCATTTCTCTTATTTCGCTGGCCTTCATCGCTATCCATTTCCTCGCGAACTAACCTGACACTCGGGCCTGACACTCGGTCGGGCTGGCGGTGCGTTTAGGCAATGCGGCGTTTCACCATGCGGACTCGGACCGGCATCTTGTGCGCGAGCCGCGCCAAACACAGCCGGGCCGCTTCTTCCGAAACGCCACCAACCTCGAACAACACGGTTCCGGGCCTGACCACGGCGGCCCAATATTCCGGTTCGCCCTTTCCCTTTCCCATCCGCGTTTCCAACGGAATCGACGTAATGGGTTTATGGGGGAAAATGCGAATATACAATCGTCCTTCGCCGCGGAGGTATTGCGAGGCGGCGATACGCCCTGCCTCGATGGTTGCCGCACTGATCCAGCCACCCTGTGTCGTTTGCAAACCGAAGTCGCCGTACGACACGCGATTGCCGCGTGTGGCGTTACCTTTTATACGTCCTCTTTGGCTTTTTCTGTGCTTGACCCTCTTCGGCATCAGCGCCATCGTCTTCTCCTTCGTATACCCCTTGATTTACCCACACCTGGACGCCGATATGGCCCTGTGCCGTCTTGGCTTCCGTAAATCCGTAATCGATCTTGGCACGCAGCGTCGATAGCGGCATGGCGCCGGAGATCTGCTTTTCGCGGCGTGCCATTTCCGATCCGCCGAGCCGGCCGGCGAGTTGAATCTTGATTCCTTTGGCACCGGCTTCCATCGTCGTTTCGACCGTCTTCTTCATGGTGCGTCGAAAACTGGAACGCCGCGACAGTTGATCGGCGATATCCTCGGCCACCAGTTGGGCCTGAATTTCCGGTCGCTGTACTTCCTCGATCTTGATGTTCACGCGGCGGCCGATGAGCTGCTGCAACTCTTCCTGCAAACGCTCGACCTCTTGCCCCTTGCGGCCGATGATGATGCCCGGTCGGGCCGAGAAAACCACGACCTTGACTTCGTCGCGAGTGCGTTCGATTTCGATTTTCGGGATACCGGCCTGACGATACTTGCCTTTGAGAAACCTACGGATGCGGAAGTCTTCGATGAGCAGGCTCGAAAATTCCTTCTTCGATGCGTACCATCGGCTCTTCCAGCCGATCATGACGCCCGTGCGAAATCCGATTGGATTTACTTTTTGACCCATCGTTCATCTCACCGTTATCGAAGTTTCTTCGCCGCGTTTCGGTCGCTTGTGCCGTGAATTCAAATGTCTCGCGTTAGCCGGGCAACTCGTCGACCGTGCCGACCGCGACGCGAATGTGGCTGAGCCGCTTCAAAATACCGAAGGCCATGCCGCGGGCCCGCGGTCGAATTCGTTTGAACATTCCAGCGCCGTCGATCCGTGCGTCTGTGACGACTAAGGCGGCGAGGTCCGGCGACCGACGGTCCTCGGCGTTCGCCAAGGCGCTCTTGAGCACCTTTTCCAGCATGCGGGCTCCGCGCTGCGGCTGGTACCGCAACAACTCGAGGGCCTTATCCGTCGGCTTACCACGGATCAGCGTGGCCAACGGGCGCACCTTGCGGGCGCTAATCTTGGCACTGCGATGGACTGCGTGAAATGCCATTACGATCTCGCTTTACCAATACCGCCTGGCTCGACTGGCGAGGCGGAAACTCTTTGCTCAAACGTTTCTTGCCGCCTACTTCTTCGACTTGCCGCCGTGACCACGAAACGTTCGCGTTGGCGAAAACTCACCGAGCTTATGGCCGACCATATCCTCAGTGACGAACACCTTATTATGGATCTTGCCGTTGTGAACCATGAAGGTGTAGCCGACGAACTCTGGGATGATCGTGCATGCACGCGCCCACGTCTTGATCGGTTCCTTGATGCCCTGGTTCATCTGCCGTTCGACCTTGCCGTATAGCCTGGGGTCGACGTAGGGGCCTTTTTTTAACGAACGGGACATAAGTCTTGTGGCAGGTTGTGCCGGCGGTCGTCCGCGCAGCGGTTAATATTTCAAAAGTCTCGGTTATTTCACCAATTTCAACTGCCCGTAACGACGCGATCGGCGACGACGGACGATGGCTTTATTCGATGCCTTGCGGCGTTGACGAGTGGCACCGCCCTTGGCGGAAAAGCCGGTGGGGCTAACGGGATGGCGACCACCCTTGGTGCGGCCTTCGCCGCCGCCGTGTGGATGATCGACGGGATTCATGGCCGTGCCGCGAACGTGGGGCTTCCATCCCTTCCAGCGGTTGCGGCCGGCCTTGCCGATCTCGACGCTGCTGTGATCCGGATTCGACACGGTGCCAATGGTGGCGCGGCACGACGCCGGCACGCGGCGAATTTCACCGCTGGGAAGCGTGATCTGCGCCCAATCCGCATCGCGGGCGGCGAGGGTGGCGGAGTTGCCGGCCGAGCGGCACAACACGCCGCCCTTGCCGGGCTGCAATTCGATGTTGTGAACCTGCAGGCCGAGCGGAATCTTCTTTAGCGGCATGCAATTACCGACGTTCGGCGGGGACTCTGGGCCGCTGACGACGTCGTCGCCGGCCTTGAGACCGTGCGGCGCGATGATGTATCGCTTTTCACCGTCAGCGTAATACAGCAGGGCGATGCGGGCCGAGCGATTTGGATCGTATTGAATCGAATTGACCTTGGCCGGGACGCCGTCCTTGTTGCGACGGAAATCGATCAGCCGGTACTGCTTCTTGTGTCCGCCGCCGCGATGCCGGGCCGTGATGACGCCCTGGTTGTTGCGGCCGCCCTTCTTGGGCTTGGGGCGCAGCAGGCTCTTCTCCGGCTTGGCGCCGGGCGTCAACTCCGCGAAGTCGCTGACACTTGCGTTCCGTCGTCCGGCGCTCGTCGGTTTGTATTTTCGAATACCCATCGTTTATCCCGTCGATCACTTGCTCGTCGCCACCATTTCGTTGCGGCGACGGAGACGTAGCGTCACTTAAGCTGGTTTCCAGTTAGAAGAAGTTGATGCGGCTCTCACTGTCGAGCTTTACGATCGCCTTCTTCCAGTCCTTGGTGCGGCCCGCGCGAAATCGCGTTCGCCGCACTTTCCCCCTGCGATTCTGCGTGGCGACGTGTGTCACCTTTACATTGAACAAGTCCTCGATCGCGCGGCGGACGTCGCTCTTTGTCGCCAGGCGGTTGATCTCGAACGAATATTGATTGAGCTTGGTGGAGCGATGAATACCCTTTTCGGTGACCAGCGGTCGCAGGATGATCTGGTGCGACTCGAGGGTGAGGCTGGTCGTGACGTGCGGCGAGGGCTTGGCCTCGCGGCGCTTCTTTGCCCGCCACGATCTTTTTGTTCTCGATCGCACCATTGCTGCACCCCGTACAATCCTGATTCCAAAGCCGTCGTCGGCGAATCACTTCAATGTTGACGCCACTATTCCAGTAACGCAGCGATGTCCATTACGCTGCGATCACGCAGACTCCGCCGGTTGCCGACGAAGCGACTCGAGCGCGGCGGTCGTTATCAATACCTTTCGCGGTCGCAAGACCGCGTAGGCATTCAATTCGCCGACGGGCGAAACCGTCGCCTTGGCGAGATTGCGCACGCTCTTGTAAGTATTCGAGTCGTATTTGTCCGTTGCCACGAGGACGCTCATGGCGTCGAGCCGGAGCGCCTTGAGCATCGCGACGACTTCCCGCGTCTTGGGCGCGGCGAACGCCAAGTCGTCGACGATCACCAATTGGTCGTCGCGAATCTTCGATGCGATCGCCATTCGCGTGGCCGCCTGCAGCGCTTTGCGCGGCAGGCGATAACTCCAATCGCGCGGTTGCTTATGCTTGATATGGCCGCCGCCGCGACGCGTACCGCTGCGGATTCCGCCGGCTCGGGCCCGGCCGGTCCCCTTTTGGCGATACATTTTCTGAGACGAACCGGCGACCTCGCAACGAGCCTTCGTCTTGGCCGAGCCTTGTCGCAGATTGGCCTGATACATGACGACGGCGTCGTGGAGCAATTGCTTATTGATGCGCGGCGCGAAATCGGCGGGATCGATATCGTATCGCCCCACTTCCTTGCCGGCTCGATTGTAAATCGGTAATGACGCCATTGCCGCACTTCCTTATCGCTATCGCCTTACACACTAACTTTCGCCGCGGAACAAACGCCGTTAACGCTTCTTGTTGGTTTCGCGAATGACGACCAACGCACCCTGAGGCCCCGGCACGGCACCGTATACGAGCAACAGGTTATTCTCCGGGTCAACACGAACGATCTTGAGGTTGCGGACTGTCACGCGATCAGCACCGTAACGGCCGGGCATCTTGCGGCCCTTAAATATCCGGCCCGGATCGGTGCAATTGCCGTAACTGCCGGGGTGACGATGCACTTTCTTTGTGCCGTGCGTCGCGCGCTGGCCCTTAAAGCCCCAGCGCTTCATCACGCCCTGGAAGCCGCGGCCCTTGGTGACACCGACGACGTCGACGGCGCCGATTCCCTCGAGCTTGGCAACGGTGACTTCATCGCCGACCGAAACGCCATCGACCGCCCCGCGAATTTCGCGGATGAACCGCTGCGGCTCGCAATCGGCCTTGGGGGCTGGCTCCTTGCCGGAGGCGGCGATTTTTTTGGATCGCTTTGAGCCCAAGGCAGCGACGTGGCCGCGTTCGCTACGGCTGGCCAAGCGGCGGGGCTTGTCGAGAAAACCGATCTGCATGGCCTCGTAACCGTCGCGCTCAACGGAACGAAGCTGCAGCACACGACAGGGGCCAGCCTGCAACACGGTTACCGGCAGCGCCCTGCCGGTCTCATCATATATTTGCGTCATCCCGACCTTGCGGCCGAGTATTCCGATTGCCATGACTGTTAATTCCTGTCTATGTCGCCCGCCGGGAGTACGAAAACGTGCTTCGCCTTACCCGACGCGCCTCCGGTCCATAGTCACCCGAGGTAGACGCGACGCGGCCGAGCCTTTCGCTTCACCGCGACCGTTGAGGTCCGCCTTGGAAGCTTGGGGCGTTAAGCTATTGTCGCGTCGTGGCCTTGATCTTAATGTCCACGCCAGCCGGTAGGCTGAGTTTATTGAGGGCTTCGATCGTTTTGGCGGTGGCCTGAACGATATCGATCACCCGCTTATGCGTTCTGATTTCAAATTGTTGCCGGGCCTTCTTGTCGACGTGCGGGCCGGAAAGCACGGTGTATCGCTCGATTCGCGTCGGCAATGGGATGGGCCCATGCACGACGGAATTGGTTCGTTTCGCCGTGTCGACGATTTCCAGCGCACTTTGATCCAAGACCGAATGGTCGTAGGCTTCCATGCGTATCCGAATGATCTCGGTCTGACTCACGGCCGTACCGCTCCGCACGAGCAAACAAGGAGTCTCTGCGCCCCTGGGACGGAGCCGAGAACACTGGAACTTCGCCTACGATTCTCTCGACACGAGGGAGACGCCTTGGTTGCGTCTGCTAGCAAGCGGGTCGGGGGCGAAAAACTCAAATCCTAAGGCGAGCGGGCGGACGTGTCTAGGGGGCTTGCCGCGGATTTGTTGGGCGGCAATTTGGAGGCACCGGTTGGAAGGCATTTGGGCGCGAGGCCGCGGGGTTGCGCTCGGCATTCGTGGCTTTGGCGGCGTCGCTTTGGCGGCGTCCCTTTGCCGGCGGTTGGGTTGCCCGATAGAATCGGTGGCCAGTTGCCGCGGCGGCGAGTCGTTAAAAGCTGCGAAAGTCGGGCCACGGACGCGCCCCGTTTGCGCGGCTCGCCACCATGGAGGGGGTGCATTGCCGGATTTGTCGCGAAATCGGCCCACGTTGATGCAGTGGCCCCGTGTTGCGGTGGCCCTGTGCTGCGGTTCCATGCCGGCGCTCCCTGTCGCGGTGCGGGCGTTAGCGCCGGACGCGAATCACCCATTTGTCGATTGATAATCTCTATGCCCCGATACAACCCCGCGGTCGTCGAGCCCCAATGGCAGCGTTACTGGGAGGAGAACGAGACGTTTCGCTCTCCGCGCTTGCCTGCGGGCGAGAAGCTATACGTGCTCGATATGTTCCCTTATCCGAGCGGCGACGGGCTGCACGTGGGACATCCGGAAGGGTACACGGCGACCGATATCGTGTGCCGGTATAGCCGCATGCGCGGTCGTAGCGTGATGCACCCGATGGGTTTCGATGCATTCGGGCTGCCGGCGGAAGAGCATGCCATTCGCACGAACACGCCGCCGCGGGAGTCGACCGAGAAGAATATCGATACGTTCCGCCGGCAGCTCAAGATGCTGGGGTTCAGCTACGACTGGAGCCGCGAGCTGGCGACCACGGACGTCGAGTACGTCCGCTGGACGCAGTGGATCTTCTTGCAGATTTACGACACGTGGTTCGACGAGGCGTTGCAGCGGGGGCGACCGATTGCGGAGCTGCCGATACCGGCGGACGTGAAGCGGGCTGGCGACGCGGCAGTGCGGCGATTTCAGGACGAGCATCGGCTGGCGTTTCAGAGCGAAGCCCCGGTGAACTGGTGCCCTGCGCTGGGGACGGTGCTGGCTAACGAGGAAGTCATCGACGGCAAGAGCGAGCGGGGCGGGCATCCAGTCGAGCGGCGGCCGCTGCGGCAGTGGATGTTGCGAATTACGGCCTATGCGGATCGGCTGGAACGGGATCTCGAGGCGCTCGATTGGCCGGAGAGCGTCAAGCTGTTGCAGCGGAACTGGATTGGGCGTAGCACGGGGGCGGAGGTCGATTTTTATATCGGCAACGACGGCTCGGCCGACAGCAAACCGCACGAGGCCGCGTTTGCCGCGTGGAAAGCTGCGCGGGCGAAGTCGTCGTATCCGAAGAAACCGGGCGACGACGTGCTGCGTGTTTACACGACGCGGCCGGACACGCTGTTCGGGGCGACGTATATGGTGATCGCGCCGGAGCATCCGCTGGTCGATCGGCTGACGCTCGACGCCCGGCGGGCGAGCGTCGAGGCGTATCGGCAGCGGGCGGCCGCCAAGAGCGATCTCGACCGGACCGAACTGGCGAAGTCGAAAACGGGCGTCTTCACCGGCTCGTATGCCATCAATCCGGTCAATGGCAAGCCAGTGCCGATCTGGATCGCCGATTACGTGCTGATGAGCTACGGCACGGGGGCGATCATGGCGGTGCCGGGGCACGACCAGCGCGATTTCGAGTTCGCCGTGCAGTATGACCTGCCGGTCGTGGCGGTGGTCGATCCTGGCTCGCAAGCCGACGTCGATCGCAACGCCGTGCTGGCCGGCAAGGAAGTGTTCTCCGGCAATGGCGTGGCGGTCAACTCGCCCGGTTACGATGGCGAGGTGACGCTGGCGTTCAAGAAGAAGATCGCCGCCGATCTGGCGAAGGCGGGACTCGGCCGCGAGGCGGTGAATTACAAGCTGCGCGATTGGCTGTTCAGCCGGCAGCGGTTTTGGGGCGAGCCGTTTCCGATTCTGCACGAAGTCGACGCCGACGGGAACAAGTCCGGGCTGGTTCGCGCGGTGAGCGAGCGGGATCTGCCGGTCAATCTGCCGCACTTGGACGATTACAAGCCGCACGGCCGGCCGGAGCCGCCGCTCGATAAATCGCCGGAGGAGTGGCTATATCCCGTCATCGACGGTCAGCGGTACAAGCGGGAGACGAACACGATGCCACAATGGGCCGGGTCGTGTTGGTACTACCTGCGCTATCTCGACAACGAGAACACGGAGCGGATGATCGATCCGGAAGTCGAACGGGCGTGGATGCCGGTCGATCTGTACATCGGCGGCGCGGAACATGCCGTGCTGCATTTGCTGTATTCGCGGTTCTGGCACAAGGTGCTGTTCGACCGCGGCGTCGTCACGACGAGCGAACCGTTCGCGAAGTTGGTCAATCAGGGGATGATCCTGGGGGAAGTCGAGATGACCGCCTATCGCGACGCCGCCGGAGCGTGGGCGAGCGCGAAGGACGTGCGGATCGGCGAAGACGGCAAGCCCGTGCGTAAGGCCGACGGCGGGGCGGTCGAGGTCGTGAAGGTGGCGTTTGCGGATGCCGAGAAGCGCGGCGATGCGTTCGTGCTCAAGGGGCATGCGGACGTGCAGCTCGAAAGCCGGGCGTTCAAGATGAGCAAGAGCCGCGGCAACGTGGTGAATCCCGATCAGGTCGTGCGGGAATATGGCGCGGATGCCTTGCGGTTGTATGAGATGTTCATGGGGCCGCTGGAAGCCGCCAAGCCGTGGAGCATGGACGGGGTGAGCGGCGTGCGCGGCTTTCTGGATCGCGTCTGGCGGCTGATCGTCGACGATCGGGCCGACGACATGCGGCTTAGCGCCGCCGTGGTCGACGACAGCCTGTCGGACGGGCAGAATCGCGTGCTGCACAAGACGATCAAGGCGGTGACCGACGACGTCGATGGACTGAGGTTCAACACGGCGATCGCGCGGATGATGGAGTTCACGAACTACTTTACGAAGCTCGATCGACGGCCGCGGTCGGCGATGGAGCAGTTGGTGTTGCTGCTGGCCCCGTTTGCGCCGCATATGGCCGAGGAGCTTTGGGCGCTGCTGGGGCATCGCGAGACGCTGGCTTACGAGCCGTGGCCGACGTTCGACGACGCGGCGCTGGTCGAGGACTCGATCGAAGTGCCGGTGCAAGTGAACGGAAAGGTTCGCGGCAAGGTGACGGTGGCCAACGGCGCGGACGAGGCGGCGATGCTCTCGGCCGCCAAGGCCGACGAGAAGATCGCCGCGCAACTGGCCGGTAAGCAGATCATCAAGCAGCAGGTGGTGCGCGGGCCGCTGGTTTTCTTCGTCGTGAAATAGCTTGCCGGAAGTTGCCTGGCAGAGGTTTTCTGCCGGAGGTTGCCTGGCGGAGCGAGGCTGGAGGCGATTGCTTCTTGGCGGCGTTGGATTCCGGCGTCGCGCTCCGGCGCGGGGTTTCGGCGTGGGCTGTCCTTGGCGGGAGGCATGCTTTGGCGCGGAATAGCACGCGAAGGGCGACGACGCTCACCGTGGGGGTGGCCGAAAATCGGTGGAATTCTTGGGGCGAATCGGGTAGGTTTGGTGGGCTTCGTTCGTGCCGTGCTGCGTTAGCGCTTATTGCTTTGGCGTGCGCGGCGTGATGCATATACGCGTCGCGAACGGTTGTCGTG
>JAJDEG010000494.1 GCA_029259895.1 Planctomycetota bacterium | reverse complement strand
TACAACAACGTCACGCGCACGCTCGACCGCCACGCGCTCAAGGACTTCGAGATTCGCGTGCTGTTCGCGATGACTGGCGTCGATTCGAGCAATCTGATCGACTCGCCCGCCGCCGGAAAGCTCGGCCCGCATCGCGCGCTGTTGTATACGGAGGAACAAGGGCGTCTCGAGAAATTCCGCCCCTACGGATGGCCGGCCGCGGACTGGCTCGCCGAGATCAAGCGGCGATTCGAGCGGCGGTCCGACGAGACGACCACCGGCAGCGCTGAAAATGTCGCGGCCGCCAACGCCGCTGCCGCGATCCAGCCGCCGAACTGATCCGCCTATACTCCGGCCCCTATTTTCCGCCCGCCGCCGTGCGAACGCGGAATCTATCGACGAGGCGTCGCGCCGCCGCCAGCGGCCGTTTTTGACGAAACGTGATGCCGGCGGAAAAGGCCAGCGCCGAGGCCGCCGCCATGGCGTAGTTGGGGCCGAACCAATTTGCGATGCTGCCAATGCCAGCCTCACTCCGCACGACGGTGATCGTCGACACGTCCGATTCGCCGTCGCTCGATGCCGGCGGCGGAAACATCATCGCCGCGGCGATTACCTGCTGCGGTCGCGTCGCCGGGCGGGCGGTCGGCGGCATCGTCGTCGCCACGTCGAACACCTGATACAGTCCAACGCTGCTATCGAATCGAGCCTCATCACCCTCGCCGCGCGGCCGGGCGTCTTCGACCAGCCATGTGGCAGCCGCCGGCCGCGGTGTATCGACCTCGCCCGGCAAGTACGCAACGGCCAAGGCGATCATGCCGCCTTCCGCCTCGTCGTACGTCCAGGCATATGCGTGAGCAGGTATCTCGAAATCGGCAGCCTCGGAAACGCCCACATCGCCTGCCGCGACACGGGCGTCGTCGTCGACGCGCAGGCCCGGGCCGTTGGCGATCGATTCGGATTCTTTCTCATCGCCAACAACATCGACGACGTCGGCCGCGTGGTCGACGTTCCTGTCCGCGGCTTTCGCAGCCGCAGCGTCGCCGTCCGCCGCGACCGACCGTGCCGGAAGCAACTCGTTGTGCCCATCGTCCCGGCGAATCGCGTTGGAGGCGTCGGAATTCGCGACACGCGAATCGACACGATCGGCATCCGTGGCGTCTGAATCCGCCGTTTCAAGGGTTCGCGCCGGCGACTCCGCAGCCATTACGACGGCCGGCGCGGCGCGCTGCGCCGCCTGCGTGAACACGCTCGCAACGGCGGGCGACATCGAAAAGCCGTTAGCCGGCGACAGCGCAATGAATCCGCCGTCGTCGCCGTTCGACGCATCCCCCCGCGTGTCGCCCCGCGAATCGGCCGCATCCGCTCGACCGATCGAAATCGCGCCGCCCAGCGTCGGCGTAGCGAGCGGCGTAGCGAGCGGCACCGAGCCGATTGGACGCATCTTCTCGGTCGACATCTTGCCGTCCATGGCATTGCCCATATCTTGCATGGAGTCGCCGTCTCCCCCCATTCGATCGCCGCCCGCGTCGCCGCCCATCATCGTGTCCTTCGACATCGACATCATGCCGTTGTCTTTCGGTCGGGCGACGGACCATTTGTCGCGCGGCATTTGTTCCAGCGTCGCCGAAGGCATCAATTTCCAACCCGGCTGCGACGCATCGTAAATCAGGTCGAAGGCGCGGTCGACGTTCGACGACTGAGCAACGTACGCCGCGCCTGAAGCGAACAACGTCGTTCGGCTGGCGGCGATCTGCGACGCCCCACCTCCGATTCCGCCAGAGAATCCGCCGCCGATTCCGTTGCCGAACCGCCACGCGAAGCTGCGAGCATTCAAGTTGATCGCGCCATCGCCGAGCGCGGTGAATCTTGCCAGCGGCGCAGCCACGCCAGATGGATCGACGGCCGTGGAATGACGGGAGGTCATCGCCGACTGAGCAACGTCGTCTGTGCCCGTGCCGAAACCCGAACCGGACAGCAGCGTTCGCGTTTCGAGCGGCTCGATCGCCAGCGCGCGGCGGCCGCCGACGCCAGCGGCCATGTCGCGGTGGTGATGGGTTGAACGTGTCATGGACGTTACCGATTTGAATCGGGCCGACGTATGCGGCGGATTATCGTGCGCTCCGCAACAGCGCAGCGAACTCCGGCCGCTTAATTAGTTCCGCGAATGCCGCGTTCTCCTCGAGCACGGTCGCCACGTTCGCATCGCCGCCAGCTTGCTTTAGTGTACTCAAAACGTGCCCCGCGCATTCTTCGGCCGCCGCCGCGTCTGGCCGCGCCGAAAGCATCTTCCACACGAGCGCCAACTCCTCGGCTACGGAAATCAAACGCTTGGCGTCGTCGTCCCACAGTTCGCGACGATCGAGCGCCGCCTTCATCGCGTCCTGCGGCCGGTTCAGCTTCCGCAACACCTGGGCATAGTTGTAATAATGTTTGCTCAAAAATTCCCGATACTGCACGACCTGTCCGGCTTCCTCGACGGCTCTGCGTTGATGGCGGATTGCCAATTCATACTCTGTCGCCGCCTCTCGATCGCGTCCCAACGCTGCCAGAAGGAATCCCAAGTTATTGTAAACGCCGCCGACGCTGCTCGCCAACGAATGGTCGTGCGGGTATAGGCTCGTCAACGGTTTATACAGATCCAGGGCCTCTAGGAACGACCGTTCCGCCTCGTCCGGCCGGCGAAGGCGCGTCTGCAGCAGGCCGAGATTGTTGTAACTCACGGCCAAATCGCGGCGAAACGTCTTGTTCTCTTTGGCGGCGTCATGCAGCCGACGCTGCAAGTCGATCGCACGCTGGTAAGCAGCCGTCGCCGCGTCGAAATTCGAGCTATTCGCCTCCAACGCGCCTAGATTGCTGAGCATCGTCGCCAGCCGCGACTGGTAGTCCACGTCTCGCGGCCGCGCGTCGCGGGCACGCGACATGAACTCGACGGCCCGCCGGCATGCGTCGAGCGCCGACGACGGATCGCTTCCGCCGTAGACCGCCACGAGATTGTTTTGCGTCGCGGCCAGATTTGCCAGGTTCTCTGCGTCGTTCGGGTCTCCGTCGATGAGTTGTCGCTGAATCGTCATCGCGTCGTCAAACAGCTTCTTCGCCGCGGAAGTATCCTTGCCATCACGCAGCAGCAACAGCCCCAGGTTGGTGAACGACAGAGCAAGATCGCCGCGATACTTCGCGTTGTTCGGATCGATCTCGACCAACTGCTCGCGAATTGCGATCGAGGCGTCAATCGCTTGCCGTGCTTCGGCCAATTCTCCGGCCCGATAGCAGGCCAGCGCCAAACCGTTCAGCGCTTCACCCCAGTGTTGGCGATACTCGACGCGACTCGCGTCGGCGACCGCCACTTCTTGCAGCAATCGGCACGCATCGCGATGCGAGGACAGCGACTGCGCGGCCCCGTCGATGCCCTCCGTCAACTTACCAATCTTGCCGTAGGCCAACGCCATGTCGACGCGCAACCGCGGATCGTCTTGCCGCGAATCGTCCGCCGCGCGTTCGATAAACTTGCGATAATAGCCGATGGTGGCTCCGAGCAACTCGCGACGGAAATGCGAGGAACCCGGCTCGTTCGCCAGTCGCTCGACCATGTTCTGCCCCAGGTCGTCGACCGCGTCGAGAGCATCGCGGTAATTTCTGTCGGCGCGGGCGAAGTTAAGTTCCGCCGTCTCAAGATTGCGTTCCGCTTCGGCTTTCTCATTCAGGATCAATGCCGTCCCGATCGCCAGCGATGCGATCGCGCACAAACCGACCGCGACCGCCGCGAGCACGACGCGATGGTGTCGCCGCGCCCACTTGCTCAAGCGGTCGACGACCGTCGGCGGCTTGGCCAACGTCGGTTGGCCGTCGAGTACGCGTCGCAGGTCGTCGGCAAAATCCTTCGCCGTCGCATAACGCTCCGTCGGCGACTTCGACATTGCCTTGTGGACGACCGTTTCCAGATCCGCTGGCACGCGAGGGGCCAATTGCCGTAGCGGCCGCGGCTCTTCCTGATCGATTCGTTTAAGCAGAGTCGGCCCATCGTCGCCCTCGAAGGCGTGCCGTAGCGTGAGCAGTTCGTACAGCGTCGCGCCGAGCGAATAAACGTCGGTCCGCTGATCGACCAGCGCCGCCCGTCCCGCGGCTTGTTCCGGGCTCATGTACCGCAACGTACCGACGAGGTCGCCGGTCTTGGTGAGCGACGCGCTCGACTGAATGCGCGCCAGTCCGAAGTCCGTAACCCATAGCTTGCCGTCGCCGTCGAGCAACAGGTTCGATGGCTTCACGTCGCGATGGACGACGCCAAACTCGTGCGCGGCGTGCAGCGCTTCGGCAGCTTCGATGCCGAGCCGAACGGCCGTGCGATAGAAGCTGCCCCGCTTGGCGAAGTCGTGTTTGAGTAGCGATCCGTGCGACGCGCGATCGCTGCGATACGTGTCCGCCGATTGCGCGCCCAAGATGACCGTCGAGGCGAGCGACGGCGAAGATCCAGTGTCTTTCTTGGCGGATGGCGACTGGTCGCCGGTCGCACCGCGCAACTCTTCGATTGCCTGATCGAGCGGCTGGCCGTCGATGAACTGCATGGCGTAGAAGTGGACGCCCCGCTCGACGCCGACGGCGAACACGGGCACGATATTCGCATGGTGCAGTTGCGCAGCGGCCTGAGCTTCATTGCGAAACCGCGCGATCTGCTTGCTATCGAGCACGGCCGCAAACGGCAGCACTTTTAGGGCGACGCGGCGGCCGAGCGACACTTGCCACGCCTCGTAGACGACGCCCATGCCACCGCGGCCGATTTCACGCACCAGACGGAAGTCGCCGATCTGCTTTTCGCCATCGCTGGGGGCAGCGGCTTCGGCGGGCGATGCTTCTTCACCGCCGGCAAACCCAGCCGCGGCGTCGTGCAATTCGTCGAGTCGATCGAGGTACGCGGCCAGCGGCTCGGCCAGGTCGGGGTTCTCGGCGAGCAACGTCGCGCGGTCCAGCGGAACGGTGCCGTCGAGCGACGACAGATACCGATCGAGTACGTCGGTGAGTCGTTCTTTCTGCGCATGCGACAGCGTGCCGAGCAGCGTCGGTTCGAGACTCACGTCGCCTAAGTCAGTCGATCGCATGGCTATCCAGCCTTCTTGCTCAATCCTGCCGATGATCCACGCACTTGACGAGTTGATTGAGTTTTTCGATTGCCCGCAGCCAGAGCATCCGCACCGCACCCGTGCGTTTGCCGAGCCGCTGAGCGACTTCGTCGAACGACAGTCCCTGCAAGCTGCGCAGCACGATCACGTCGCGATACTCGGCGCGCAATTGGGCGAGCTTGTCGGCCAGCGCCGCCACGCTCTCTCGCCGACGCACCGGCGCACTCGGCGACGGCCCCCGATCGGCCAGCACTTGTGCAAAGTTGACGATCGAGCGGTCGAACGCCGCGCTCACTTGATCGAGCGACACTTCGCAGCGCACGTCTCGCCGCTTGGCCTGCATGTGCAATTCGTAGGCGCTGTGCAAGCAGTTGATGAGAATCTGCCGCATCCAGGCGAGAAATTCGCGCTCGTGCTGGCCGCGAAAACCGTCGAAGTCGCGATGGGCCGCGAGCAGCGCATCCTGCACTACATCGGACGGGCTGACGCGTCGACGCAATCGATGGTCGAGTTGCGTCGTAGCGAGAATCGTCAGGTAGTTGCGATAGAGCTGCATCAAGCAGCCAAGGGCTTCGGTTTCGCCCGCCCGCGCGCGGCGGATCAACTCCTCGGCGCTGCGGTCGGCGCTTTGCTCGGCGCTGTGTCTGGCATCGCGGGCGCTGTGTCCGACGTCGCGGGCATCGTCGAGCGATTCGATCATATACATCACGCGGGAAATAGTTGAGACGGCGTCTGGTTCGACGCACGGCATCTGCAGCACGACGGCGTGGCCGGCTATCAGGTTTTCACTCCCCAGATCCCACGCCAAGACCGGTTCCTTCATCGTATCCTCGTTGGCCCGTTTGACCAGCTTTTGGTCTGGCATTCTTCTCCGGCGGAGTGGCCCGCGGCGCGACCGAATCGAACGTCAGCGGGATTAACGTCCGCGGAATTCTCGCAGCGCAGCCGAGTGCATCGTCCGTCCGTGCGTTACGCGTCGGCCCAATCTTCTTCCTCCATAACGGCATCCACGAGCTCGCCGTCGAGGATCACCGATTCGCCTTTGCCTGATTCGGACGTTTCCGCGTTGATGGCCGCCGCGGCTCCGCTCGTCGACGCGACGGTAATCGACGCCGTCGCCTGGAGCGACATCGCCACGGAGTCCTTCGCCACGTAGACGAACGAATCGCTGCCGCTGAAGCCGGCGTTAGGCGTGTAGGTAAGCGATCCGTCCGCGTTCAACGTGAGC